>CALLML010000016.1 GCA_938005705.1 uncultured bacterium | reverse complement strand
CGGCGAGGAACCCGCCCCACGTGTGCGCAGCATGGGCATGGACTGGTTATCTGGGAGGAGATAACCGGATGAAGTGACGACCATCGTAGGGAGGGGCCAGGCGGAGGCCACGAAGCCGATCGCTGAAAGAAGCCCAGAGCCGAGGCGCGACCGCAGAAACACGAACGGGCCGAGAGGCCGAGTACGGGCGACGAGCGGAAGCGGCCCCACGGAGGAAAGCGCGTTACGGGGATTGCGGCTCTACGCGGATGGACGCCTTGGCGTCAGACCGAAAGCGGTGGAGCGGTGGAAAGGGAACGTGCGGCAGCTGAGGGACGCACACCAGAACCGAAGCAGGGAACAACGGCGGGAACCAGGGCGGGAGAATATTCAGGGCTGGCGGGACTACTTTTGGATCGTCACGTGGCGGCGAGAGTGGGAGAACCTCCACGGCGGGATTCGCCGGCACATTCGGAAGTGTTTCTGGATCCGGTGGAAGGTGCCGAAAGGGCGGATCCACGACCTGCGCCGGCTGGGGGTGCGAGGGCGAGCGCGGGGGATGGGGTATAGGGGACTTGGGGTCTGGGCGGCAGCGCGGCTATGGGCGCTGGATCCAGCCTTGAGTAACACCACCTTGTACCGATAGGGGTTCATCGTACCGTGGGACTTCGCGGAGGCTCGCGGAGGGTCGCTGGCCGTTCCACCGCCGGATGCGGAAAACCGCACGTCCGGTGGTGTGGAAGAGACGCGGGCGCCATCCCCGCGTCCCCCTTCGATCATTTGCTTGTAACGGAATGGGAGGGACGGCTTCCACGCCGTCCGTGAATAGCCGAATGATCGAAAATTCGTGTCTATTTGGGGAGCGGCGAGAGAAAACGGCGATTGGCGCGGGGTCGTTGGGGTAAACGATGTTCGCCTCCCTTCGTCGGCGCCTGTATTTGCCGTTCATTTCCCACAGCGCCATCGGCTCCCTGTCATCCTCCCTGCTTGACGGACGACACCGGAACGGCCATAAGAATGACCGCACTAGATGAGGGAAGCGTCATGCGATGCCCCAAGTGTTCGGCCGATAACGACCGCGTGATCGACAGTCGCTCCGTGCGTGGCGGCGTCGCAATCCGCCGCCGCCGCGTATGTAACGCCTGCCGATATCGCTTCACGACCTATGAGGAAATCGTCAAGAGCGGACTTCGCGTAATCAAACGTGACGGCCGCCGCGAGGATTTTGACCGGCGAAAGCTCGCCGCCGGCATCCAGCGCGCCTGTGAAAAGCGGCCCGTCAGCGAGGCCGATATCGAGGCGCTCGTGGACGCGGTGGTCGCTGAGCTTGAAGCGGAATATGAGCGGGAAGTGCCCAGCGCGATCATCGGCCGCAAAGTCATGGAACGGCTTGAACGACTTGACGAGGTCGCCTACGTTCGCTTCGCCTCCGTCTATCGCCGATTCCGCGACGTCAGCCAGTTTCTCAGCGAGGTCGAAAGCCTCATCGCGCGCGAATGAGAATCCCCGATCCAGTCAACGACCTGCCATGGCGCATCGTGTTGCACGCCCGCTTCGCGCGCGCGGTCGGCCCGCTCGCTGCCGAGCCGTGGGCCGCGGAGATCGTGGCTGCGGCCGCTCATTATCTCGCCGAACGCGCGGGCGATGCGCCGGTGCGCGACGAACAATTGGATGCTTTGCTCGGGGCGGCGTTGTGTGCCCTTGGCCGATCCGAATGCGTTCCGCCTTTGATTGCCGGCAGCCCGTGGAACGAACAATGGGCCGCGGTTGTCGGCGCGGACGCCTCGCCCGTGCTGCGTGACGTCGCGCTGCGCCGCTGGGCGAAACCCGCCGCCAGTGACGCCCTTGGCCGCGCCACGTGGATTCTCGATGCCCGTCGCATCTTCCGCGATGAACCGAGCGGACTGGAAATCGTCCGCTTTCGTCTGCTCGCCGCCGCGCTCGACGCCATCGCCGCCGCCGTCCGCCCAGAGACCGGCCTCGAGACCCTCGCCATCCGACCACCGGACAATGGTTCGCGCGATGAAATCCGTGCGTTTTGCCGTACCCGACTCGCCGGTCTCGCCGCCTGCCGCGCGTGGCCCCGCGCGCCTGACGTCGTATGGGCCGAACTTTCCGACGGGAGCAATCGGCGGTGAAGCGCTCGGCGCCTTCTCCGCGCGGCTTCCGCGCCCGTCGCACACGCGCCACAGTGCAAGGACGTGGCATCTCCAAGGTTTCCATGGGATGTCGGAAAATACGCGGTTCATGGCTCCCGATCCCGAACATCGTGTGAATGCCGTTTCCGCCGATGAGGAACTCGCCGGTCTCGTCGAGCGGGTGACCTTTCACAGCGAGGAAACGGGCTTCACCGTGCTGAAGGTTCGCGCCCGCGGTCATCGGGATCTCGTCTCCGTTACGGCGACGGCCGCGGAGATCAATCCCGGCGAATGGATCGAAGCGCGCGGTGAGTGGCGGATCGATCCGCGGCACGGGCGGCAGTTTCAGTCGCGATCGCTCGTCGTGCGACCGCCGGACTCGCTCGAGGGCATCGAGCGCTATCTCGGGTCGGGTCTGATCCGCGGGATCGGCCCTCACTATGCGAAAAAGCTCGTCGCCGCCTTCGGCAAGGATGTTTTCGACATTATTGAAAAGCGCTCCGCGCGCCTCCTGGAGGTGGAGGGCATCGGTCCGCAACGGAGGGAAGCCATCCGCGCCGCCTGGCAGGAACAGAAGGCGGTTCGGACTATTATGACCTTTCTTTTCAGCCATGGCGTCAGCACCTCCCGCGCATTCCGCATCTTCAAAGCCTATGGCGAGGAGGCGATCGAACGCATCCGCATGGACCCCTATTGTCTTGCGCGGGATATTCGCGGCATCGGATTCCGTACCGCGGATCGCATCGCCGAACGGCTCGGCATCCGCAAGGATTCCGAACTGCGCGCTCGCGCCGCTGTGGATTACCAGCTTCTGGAGTTGACCGACGAAGGCCACTGCGCCTACCCGCTGGCTAACCTCGTCGCGCGCACCTCCTCGGCGCTGGACATTCCGGAAAATATTGTGCAAGACGCCATCTGCCACGGCATCGCCGAGCGGCGGCTGACGCAGCGCGCGGGGCCGGACGGCGCGCCCCTGATCTATCTGGCCAGATTCGATTTGGCCGAGAGCGATCTCGCCCGTCGCTTCGTGCGCCTCGCGCGCGGCACCGGCCCGCTGGCCAACGTGGATGCCGACAAGGCTCTGCCGTGGGTCGAGGCGCAGATCGGCTTTTCCCTGGCGCCGGCACAGCGCGAAGCCGTACGCACGGCGCTGCGCGCCAAAGCGATGATCATCACCGGCGGTCCCGGCGTCGGCAAGACAACCCTCGTGCGCGCCATTCTCGACATTTTCGAGGCTAAGCGACTCAAAGTCGTCTTGTGCGCGCCGACGGGCCGCGCCGCCAAACGATTGGCCGAAAGCTCTGGCCGGGAGGCGAAAACCGTCCACCGCCTCCTCGCGTTCGACGCGCGAACCGGTGAGTTCCGGCACAACGAGCGCCATCCGCTGATGGGCGATCTGTTCGTGGTGGACGAAAGCAGCATGATGGACCTGCTGCTGGCGCACGATTTGATTCGCGCCATTCCGCCGAGCGCGGAATTGATCCTCGTCGGCGACGTGGATCAATTGCCTTCCGTCGGTCCCGGTTGCATACTGCGCGACCTCATCGAATCGGGCGTCGCGCCGGTCGTCCGTCTGACACATATCTTTCGCCAGGCCGCGCGGAGCCGCATCGTCACCAACGCGCATCGTATCAACGAGGGATTGATGCCGGAGTTTCCTGCGGCGTCCGCTGATGAGAACGAGGATTGTTATTTCGTCCATTCGGCGGATCCGGCGGCGGCGGCGCGGACTCTCGTGCGGCTCGTCACGCAGAATATCCCGCGGCGGTTCCGCCTCGATCCCATCCAGGACATCCAGGTCATCACGCCGATGCAACGCGGCGAGCTCGGCGCACGCCATCTCAATGCTGCACTGCAGGACGCGCTGAACCCGACCGGCCCGACGGTCGTGCGCTTCGGCGTCCGCTTCCGGCAGGGCGACAAGGTCATGCAACTCCAGAATGATTACGACAAAGACGTCTTCAACGGAGACATCGGCCGCATCGTCCGGGTGCATGAGGAGGAACGGCAACTGCATGTTCGTTTTGACGATCGCATCGTCCGCTATGATTTTCAGGAACTCGATGAGCTGGCGCCGGCCTATGCGATCACCATTCACAAAAGCCAGGGCAGCGAATATCCCTGCGTCGTCGTGCCGATCCATACCCAGCATTACATGCTCTTGCAGCGGAATCTCCTCTATACGGCGCTCACCCGCGGGCGTCGCCTCGTGGTGTTGATCGGTACGATGAAGGCCTTGGCGGTGGCCATCGGGCGCGTCGAGGCGCACGCCCGCCACACCACGCTGCGGGAACGCCTGTGCGAAGCGATGCAAACGGCGTCCTGACCCTGCCGCCGTGCGCGGGGCGTTCCTCCTCAGGCCGCCGCGGCGCCCCCGACGGTTTTCGGGCGCCGTCGCGGCGGACGGCGTTCCTTGAACATCCCGCCGGCACGGTTTATCTTGGGAAGTGATGAAACGCCCACTCCGCATTTACGGCGATCCGGTGCTGCGCGAGAAGGCACGGCCGGTGACTGCGTTCGACGCCGATCTCCGGCGCCTGGCGGACGACATGATCGCCACCATGCACGCCGAGGAAGGCATCGGTCTCGCCGCCCAGCAGATCGGCGAAACGCGCGCGATCTTCGTGCTGGATGTGCCGGAGACGTCCGACCGCGACGACAAAGGGAACCGGCTTAATCCGGATTTTCCTATGCCGATGGTCGCCGTGAATCCCGAAATTGTCGCGGCCTCCCGCAAAAAGGATATCTGTGAAGAAGGTTGCCTGAGTTTTCCCGAGATTCGGGCCCCCATCGAACGTCCGGTGGAAATCACTCTTCGCTGGCAGGACCTCGCCGGTGCGGCACGCGAGATGCAGTTGCGCGGGCTGGTCGCCCGCGCCGCGCAACACGAGCTGGACCATCTCCAAGGCGTTTTGCTGGTGGACCGCATGTCGCCGGTGAAACGCATCGCGCTGCGCGGGAAACTGCGTCAAATACGGGGAAAACAAACTGCCTGACGGCCTCTGCCGACTGAATTTCTTCTCGCTTTCGCCTCCGGTGAAGGGCGGAGCTATGCAACATCGACACCGGGTGCCGAAGATCGGATAGCCGTCCGGTGCCGAGTGAGTCGGAAGCTGCTGGGCGCCTGTTCTTGTTCTTCGCTGTTTCGCGCTTTCCTTTTTCGCGCAGATTTCGTTTTCTAGGTGGACAGTTGGACCCATCGCAACGGAGCAATCGATATGAGGAATGCTGATTTGACTTCCAAGCAACTGAACGAAGAAGCGCGCGCGATGATGCGCCTGCATCCGCCGCTGGACCCCGACTTCGTCCCCGCCGAGATGTGGATACGGGCCTACGAGCGGCGTCTGGCCGAAATCGGCGGCGGCCGCGAGGTGGCGGTCGCGCTGGAACGCGAGGGGGGGGCGCGGGACGTCTTTCGCCGCCGGTTCCTGCCCGCCCATTCGGAATTCGCCGAGGTCAATCGCCGCTATTTCGAGCGGTTGATCAAGTTCCTGCTGTGGCAATGCGGCGGCACGCGCGTGTTCGTGGCGGGCGCCCCGGAACTGGTCGCGGAGACGGCGCACGCGTATGCGCCCGATGGGGCGCGGTCATTCGATTACGACGTCTTTTCGAACCGCGTCTATCGAGAGCCCCTGAATTTTGTCGCCGTGCCCCCGGAGGAAATTCCGGAGCCCCGCGAGAGCGGACGGCCGCTGGGACGGCACCTCGACGGATGCCGTATCGGATTCGATCTCGGGGGCAGCGACCGCAAATCCGCGGCGGTGGTGGACGGTAAGGTCATTTTCTCGGAGGAAGTGGTTTGGAACCCTTACTTTGAGAAGGATCCCGAATACCATCGCGCCGGAGTGCATGATTCCATCGCGCGCGCCGCCGCCCATCTGCCGCGCGTCGATGCCATCGGCGGCAGCGCCGCCGGCGTGTACGTCAACAACGAAGTCCGGGCCGGATCGCTCTATCGCGGTGTCTCGCCGGCGGATTTTGAGCGCTCCATTCGCCGCCTGTTCATTGAGGAGCGGCGGCGCTGGAACAATGTTCCGCTGGTCGTGATCAACGATGGCGAGGTCGCCGCGCTTGCCGGCTCGATGGCGTTGAATGTCAGCCCTGTGCTCGGCTTTTCGCTCGGCACCAGCACCGCCGCCGGCTATGTCACCGCCGCTGGCGCGCTGACCACCCGGTTGAATGAGCTGGCGTTCGTGCCAGTGGATTTCCGGGCCGACGCGCCGGCGGATGAATGGTCCGGCGATCTGGGATGTGGCGTGCAGTACTTTTCCCAGCAGGCCGTCGCGCGGCTACTCGCCCCCGCGGGCATCGAGCTGCCCTCCCAGATGCCGCCGGCGGAAAAACTGGCGGAAACCCAGCGTTTTCTGAGCGCCGGCGATCCGCGCGCGCGCCGGATATTTGAGACAATCGGCGTCTATCTCGGCTACACGATGGCCTGGTTCGCCCGTTTTTATGATCTCTCCCACATATTGCTGCTCGGTCGCGTAACCTCGGGCGACGGCGGCGCGCTGATCCTCGATAATGCCCGGGCGGTGCTGCGCGCGGAATTTCCCGAACAGGCCGAATGCTGGGCGCTCCATGTTCCCAACGAACAGCTCAAACGGCACGGCCAGGCCATTGCCGCCGCGAGCCTGCCGGAAATCCCGAAGACCTAGGCGCCGAACCAAGGCGCTGTGGAACATCTTGAGGGGAGAAACACGGCGTCCGAATGCGCTGAGAGGCGAATTTTATCAACACCCGTCAGACAGATTTCTGTTGTCGCCATCCCCATTCAACGTTGCTTGTTTTACGTATGTTGCGCTTTTTTGCGGCTGAAAAAAGAGTGGCCGTATTGAGATGCAAACCCCGGTCATCTCATTATTGGTTTGACATGCTCGTTCGAGGCGTCGCGGCCTCAGCAAGCTGAGGCCCCACATTCTGAGGACGATCGGATGGGGATGCGAGGCACAATCCCCGCGTCCCTATCCGATCAAAGGGGCCGAACGCCGCCCGCCGTTTTTTGCTCCGTGCCTATTACAGTTTGATGCGCCTTCGCCCATCGGTTCCGCGGCCGGTGAGACGCCCCGCCGCGCGTAACTCTCACGAGGACCGGCGTCCGGTGTAGTGGCTGACCCAATTGAATTCGCCGCGGTCCCACGCCTGCGTGATCCGAAGACATTCGGGATACAAGGCTCGTTCCTCGTCGAGCGTCAGGGGGCCGGGCCTCCGCCGCAGGATGGAGACGATCGGTTCAAGCTGCGCAATGGAGTCGCAACCGATGACCATCGCGTCCACGCCCGTGTTCCGTCCGTAGCGCAGGTACGGTTCGATGCTCGCGGCGTGTTTCACGCGCCCCGCGCCGAAGATTTTCATCCCCAACGTACCGATGCCGCGTCGCCGCGCCAGCGGAAGGACGTCATTCAGATAGTCATACCCATAGGCCTGGTTGAAAAGTCCGGCGGGGAACAGAACGACGTCCAGCGGATATTCCTCCATCAACCGCAACAGCGACGACCGATGCCAATGACTCGATGCGCCGATGAACCGGATGCGACCGGCGTCGCGGTATTCCTCCAGCGCCCGCAGCGCGCCGGCGCGTCCCCGCACGCGGGCCAGATCGTCGGCATCGCCGAGATCGTGGATGAACATCAGATCCACGCGCTCCATTCGCAGACGCCGCAGCGAGAGGTCCATCTGGCGGCGCGCGCCGTCGTAGGTGTGGTCGGAAACCTTGGTTGAGACGAACACCCGGTCGCGCAGACCTTCGAGCGCCAACCCGAGTCGCATCTCGCTCTGGCCGCCGCCATAGGCGTGCGCCGTATCCACCGCATTGACGCCCAATTCGATCGCTCGGCGGATAAGACGCACCGCCTCCGCTTCCGAGCACTGCGTGTCCCACTTCACGCCGCCGAGCGCCAGCTCGCTGATCTGCCAGCCCGTGCGTCCCAGCGGTCGGCGCAAGAGGGACGGTCCCGACGTGGAATCCGGAGATGCCTCGTTCATCATGGGGTATTCGACGCCTTTCGGCGGCGCGCATACGCGCATACGCAGAAAAGACGGTCTCGATATGCTATTGTAGACACGGATTTCGCGGATTGTCGCTGATTAATTTTTCCGGCCGAATCCGCAGCCGATGTGTTAAAGTCCGAGAGTAAAGCGCGCGACGCCGCCTGTTGCGGCTGGAAGAGGGGAGGATACCATGGCGGGGGAAATTGAAATCTTCGGACGCAAACCGCGGGAAATCATTCAACTTAACGGCGCGCCGCTCGGCACGGCGCCCGGCGGTCCGATGCCGGCCGGCCGCGCCAACGCCAAGGGCTGCCTCAAGTTATCGAAGGATACGGGCGCCTACAACGTCGAGATCGGTTTCGACGCCGAGGACGAGGTCTGTTACGCGCTGTTCGAAAAGAAGAATCGCGGCGCCCTCGAAGACATCGAGGTGCGGCAGTTGTTGTTACAGTGCGCGGCCGGCGCGGAATGGACGGATGTCACCGCCACCGCATGGAATCCGAGGACGAAGAAGACCTCGCCTCCGCGCGGCTTTCGCGATTACCAATACCGGGAACCGGCCCCGGATAAATCCATCAAGAAAATCCTGCTGGCGCGGCGCCAGTTTCATCCGGGACGCCTCGCGGTGTGGACGCTCGGCTGGCAGGCCGATATCGAAAAAGAGCTCGGCATCCGCATTGCATGAACGCGCGCGAACCGGCGACAGGGCGTGCCAATCCTCCCGGCGGCCCCAGACCTCCGCGATGACGCGCCCGGGGACCGACCTCCTGCTTCACGGCCGGCGTCACGGATCGGCGGTGATCTCCCGGGCGAGAAACGCGTCGTTGACCTGCCGGATATAGGCCACATGGCCGTCGGCAAAGGCGAAATTGGCGCCTCCGTTCTCGTCGCCGTGATGCCGCGGGTCATAGGTCTGGGTGGGGCGTTCTTTCGGGTCGAAGACATCCGGACCGGTCCCGTTGTGGTAGGGCCATTTGGCGATATACCAGAACCCGAAATGACGCGCATCCACAAACGTCACCACCGTCGCCGGCTTTCGAAATTTACGGATCGGCTTGCCCGGATACCACAGGCCGTCGCTTTTTCTCACGCCGAAATTGCAATTGTATCCGATATAGGAGTCCGTCGGTTTCGGGGCATAAACGGCGCGCGAAGGACATCGCAGCGGCGACCGCCCGGCCAGGGGGGAGACGCCGGTCATGTCCACGTTCAAATAGCGTCCGAGATAGGCCGGATGGTACCATCGGTCGCCGCCGGGCGAGCGGTAGACGGGGGGAACCTGGTCCAAATCGTCGCTGTACTGAATGAGGGCGGTGGCGAGAAAGCGCTGGTTGGTCATACACCGCAGCCGATTGGCCTGGTCCCGCGCGCTCGTGAGGGCGGGCATGAGCAGGGCGATCAGGACCCCGATGATCGCCACCACCACCAGCAATTCAACAAGCGTGAAGCCCCGGCGGCCGCCTCGAATCCGCGCAACCAAAACTGCGGAAGATGTCATACATGATCTTCCGCCCCGTTTTCTTATGGAGTCGGGGCGCTGACCATCGTCCTCCAGGAACTTACCGCCGGCGGCGCAGCAACGCGACAACGAGACCGCCGAGCGCCAATCCGGCCGTGCCGGGCTCGGGGATATAGGACAGCACCACCGAGTCGGAGTTATAGGTGAGCGAGTATTTCCAGCCGCCGCCCACATCAAGCTCGTTGCTGACGAAGGTGTCGTTGTCCAGTTTCACGGTGGCAAACTCGCCCACCACCGATCCGGCCTGGATGAGCGTGATCGAGAAGGGCGTAGTTCCGGGGTCGAAGCTGTTGACCTTCCAGAGCTGGAGCGTGCCGGCGCCGCTGAGCGTCAGCGTGCCGGCGCCGGCCGGATCGGTCAGGCCGGTCATCAGGCTCAGGCGATCGAACTCGCCGCTCGCGGTGCCGCCGATATCCAGCACAACTTTCGCGTTCGCGTGAGATCCCATCGTCACGTCTATGTCACGCAGAATCAGGTTGCCGACCGAAGCCAGTCCCGAACCCTGCGATCCCGCCCCCGGCGCGATCGTGCCGTTGTTAGTGATCGTCATACGGGACCCAATATATGTTTCCTCATTATATTCGAGAGTGTCGCTGTCGCCACTGCCTCGTAACGTGCCGTTGGAGTTATTAGTGAACGAAGGAATATGATAAACGGATGAACTGGAGTTCAACCGATAGATGGTTGCAGCGCTGCCGGAAATCGTCCAGATTCCATTATTTGTCAGTGTAATCACGGAATTGGATTCCGGCTTGTCTTTCATTCGAAACGCGCCGCTATGCGTCACATTGCCCGTCGCCTGGTTTGTAAAGCGAGCATTGCCACGGCTCGCGGTGGAAGTGCTATCAATTCGAATCTCAATGTCGCTTCCCGCATCGAGAGTCAGGTTACCGCTGTTACGGAGCCATACCCCACGATCTTGTGTGCCTGAACCCACATTGCCCGCCCACGCAAAGAACTTTGAGTTGTTTGTGATGGTCGTATTCGCTGAGAGATCAAAATTGGCTTCACCCGTTGCGCTTGTGCTCGGCCGATAGAAACCGCCGTTCGCCGTCACATACACCGTGCCGTTCAAGGAGGCAGCCCAGTGTCCTGTGCCGCCATAATGAATGTAGGAATTCGCCTGATTGAAATTGAACACTCCGGTCAGAATTGCGCCACCACTGGGAGTGTTCACCGGGTTCTGAATGGTGATCCGATATCCGTTCATATTGACGATGATATTCGCCGCCGTTGCGCCTCCCGATAAAGACGTTTCCCAAATGGCGTTGGTGGAGCTTGCATTCGAGCGAGTTAATACAAGATTGCCGCCAAGAGATAGAATATGGTTGTTCGTGTTCCCAGCCTGTTCGAAACGGACTCGCTCCACACTGTAATTATCATCCACAGTCACCGTTCGGTCGCCAGAGGTCACCGACGGCAGAATCGCCCGATTCGAAGTCGTCGGGACCGAATCCGTGTCCCAATTCGCGGCGACGCCCCAGTTCCCGCTATTGTTGGGGTCGCCGTTACCGTCCCAAGTGACGTCCTGCGCGCTTGCCCCGGCGGCCGCGAAAAGCACCGCCGTCGCCGCTGCCAGCCATCGGATCATGTCGTGACGTATACTCATCGAAATCTCTCCATGCGATATTGAAGTCGCGGAATGCACAATCGTTTGCCTTACAAATTCCGATTCTTCGGTCTGCTGTCAACAACTTTTTTTGAAAAATAGTGTCTGCGGGACGGGAAATCTCGTTTTGGCGACCATTCACTTCCGTTGGCCGATTTCCGTATAACAGGCCAGAAGGAGACGTGAAAATTCATCAAAATTGTAGCGCTCGCGGATGAACCTCACGCCGCGTTCGGCCAGCGCCGAGCGTCGCGCCGGATCGCCGGCGAGTCGGAGAACGGCGCCCGCGAAGGCCTCGGGCGTCGGCGCGGCGAGCTCGGCGATGTCCGTGTTCAGAATCAGCCGGTTCGCCTCGGTATCGGTCGCCACGATCGCGCGTCCGGCCTTGAGATAATCGAGCAGCTTCAACGGCGTGTTGCGCCCCGCGATGCGGGGCGAGAGCAGGATATCGGACGCTGCCAGCCAGTGGGGCAGTTCATCGGGGGGAATATGACCGAGGAAGCGCACCGCCGTTTCCAAACCCGCCGCCGCCAACGCCGAGCGGCGCTCCGCGATTTCGGACGGCGAACCGCCGATGACGGCAAACTTGACCTGCGCGTTCGCGCGGCAGACCCGCGGAATGCTCTGGAAGAGCAGCTCAATGCCCTGGTAAAGCGCGAAGGAACCGACATAGAGCGCCCATATCTCGCCCTCGCGCGCGCCCAGGGACGCCCGCGCCTCGGCGGTCCGGGCCGTATCGGCCTCCACCAGCGACGAGGGGATATCGAAGATGTGATAAACCGGTTTTCCGGGACAGACCGCCCGCGCCTGTTCGACGAGCGCCGGGCCGGTGCCGATTGTCGCATCCGTGTGTCGGACGGTAAATCGTTCCACGCGCGCATAAGCCGCCATTACCGCGTTTCGCAACGGTCCGCGGCGATAGGAGGAAGGGTCGGAATGTTTTTCGAAAATGGAGCGCGCCCCGATCCGGCGCGCGAGGATCGCGGCCATCGCGCCCGCCTCCTCGATGCCGTGCACCACCTCTGGCCGTCGCTCGCGCGCGAGGCGCGCCGCCGCGCGGAAAAGAAAGATATCGAGCAGCGCTTTAGCGGGCGAGGGACCGATGGCCAGCCCGCGCAGTCCGAACGGATTCGGCGCGCGGTGTAATGTCACGCCCGGGATGGCGCGATCCTCGCCGAACGGCATGACGAGCAGGTCCACGGTCCACCCCGCGCGCGCCAGGGCGAGGGCGTCGAATCCGACCCGGATGGGCGAACCGCGCCAGGCGAACCACGGCTGCGGCGCGATCAGCAGCGCGCGCCGCTCCCCGCCCTTTTTTCCGGGTTCTGTCATGACGTTTTCTTTTGCGCCCCCGCTTGTTTTTTCCAACAACGATAGGCGCTGAGCCGGCGAAATGTCTCTAACAAGCCGCCGCGAGATCCGACAGGTTGCGGTTGCACGCCGGAGGCGAGCGCCGCGCGCAGTGAGGTCGCCGGCCGAGCGTCGTCGAACGGGGCGTCAAAGACGCACACGTAACAAGCGACCAGCCTCGCCTCTTCCGGCGGCGGCAGCGGATCAGACCCCGCGAGAATGACGAATCCGCGTGCGCGCGCCGTCCGTATCAGGGGTGGTGTGGGCCAGCCGCGGGGCCGCAGACTGCTGTCGCCGAGGGCGAAATCGGCGGGCGCGGCGCGCGCGATCAGGTCTGCCAGAATCCGTCCGCGTCCGAACATCCATTTTCCCGGCGCCCAGGCGATCACCGGCCAGGCGCCGGCGGCGCGCACCGCCGCCAGCGTGTCGGGCAGCGCGCCATCGTCGGGCACGGCAACATCTGCGCCGATCGCCAGCACCTCAATCCGCTCCCGGCAGACGATTTGGCGTCCGGCGACAATGAAGAGGCGCGATCCCGATTTGTCCCGCACCGCCACGGCGGCGGGGTCGGGCAAGGGCTCGATGGTGAATTCCGACACCTTTCCGCCCGCGCGCAGCGCGGCGAAACGCGATTCGCCGGCGCGCTGCGTCAGACACAGCAAGTCCCGCCGCTCGGCGCCGGCCGCAGCTGTGGAGATTTGCGCCGCGCGCGCGCGAAGATTTACAAAGGCCCGGCGCAGAAATCCGGCGGGGTCATAGGAATCGTACCAGTGTACGTGTGTATCGGCGAGGATTCGCATGGTGTCCATCATAGCGGGGGCACACGCGGTTGACACGCGCCGATTGAGGTGCGGCGGATCGTATCGAGTCGGGGGGGAACGCCGAACAAGCCGGTCTGCACGGAGCGAGTTTCGGGGCGGGCGACAGGGGCAGAGCATGTCGAAAAATACGTATTGTTTCAGGAGCGGCGAGGAAAAACCGGCAAATGGTGCAGGGGCGTCGGGGCACCCGATTCTCGCTCCCTTTGCTGGCGCCTTCATTTGCCGCTCATCCGCCGCAGCGCCATCGGATTTTCTGGCCGATTCTGTCATTGACTTTTCGGCGATGTCCGGTACAGTCAAGGGCCCACATTCAAAGCGGAAAGGAACCGGACATATGATCGTCACGACCAAGGAACTTTTCAAACACGCCTATGGCCGTTATGCCATCGGTGCGTACAACATCAACAATCTCGAGCAGACGATGGGGCTCTTTCAAGGCAACCTGGACAGCCGTGCGCCATTCATCGTTCAGATTTCCAAAGGCGCTCGCTCCTACACCCACAAGAAGATGCTTGAAGCGCTAATCCGCACGGCGGATGAAATTTTTCCCGATGCGATTTTTGCCGTCCATCTGGACCATGGTGACGAGGTGACGTGCTACGACTGCATTCAGAGCGGCTTTTACAGCTCGGTGATGATTGACGCAAGCGCGGAGCCGTTTGAGAAGAATATCGAGATCACGCGCCGCGTCGTCGAGGCCGCCCACGCCCGCGGCGTGGTGGTTGAAGCCGAGCTGGGCAAGCTCGGCGGCGTCGAGGAGCATGTCTCGGTGAAGGAATCGGATGCAAAGCTGACCGATCCTGATCAGGCGAAGGAATTTGTCGAGCGCACCGGCTGTGACAGTCTTGCCTGCGCCATCGGGACCAGTCATGGCGCTTACAAGTTCACTGGGTCCCAGGGTCTCCACTTTGAGGTGCTCGAAGAGATTCAGAAGCGGCTGCCCGGATTCCCCCTTGTGATGCACGGCTCCAGTTCCGTGCCTGCGGATGAGGTCGCGCGTATCAACGCCGCCGGCGGCAAACTCAAGGGGGCGAAGGGCGTAGACGAGAATGAATTTGCCCGCGCCGCGAAACTCGGCGTGACGAAAGTCAACATTGACACCGACGGCCGCCTGGTCTGGTGCCGGGTCCACCGCGAGAGCTTCCGCGACAACCCAGAGAACTTCGATCTGCGTCCACCGGGCAAGATATTCATGAAGGAATATGCGAAGTTCATCGCGCATAAGAACGAAAAACTCGGCAGCGCCTGCCAGCTCGACGCGGTGCGCGCACTGATCCAGCGCCGATAAGAAAAGACGTTCTTTTTTTGAAAGTTTTCCAAGGCTTGGAAGCCCATCTGCCTTCCTGTTCCAAGCCTTGGAAATTTTTTCTGGCGCTAACCGGAGTTTACGCTCCCTGCAAGTCGCAGCCGCCGTTTATGGGGTGGGGGAAAGTAGCGGGACAGGATTGAAGCTGCCGACGGGAAGAATCTCGGTCGAGAAGATAAGCCGCACGGGACGTTTGCATGCGAGGCGATCCCATCCGGTGTTGGGTGTTCTCGGTTGCGAGCCGGCGCTTGAAAAAAATGTTATGATTTGTGAGGCGAGTAATAGCTTTGCGAGGCCATTTATCTTGCGTTTGGGATTCATACCGGCTACGGTGATCGAAAAGGAAGAGTGGGGCGGTAGCTCAGTTTGGAAGAGCGCTAGAATCGCACTCTAGAGGTCGGGAGTTCGATCCTCCTCCGCTCCACCAATCGTCGCGTCGGACGGCCTCGCATGACCGTATCGGAATCCAGCTCGAATTCCTCACTGCCGGGCGCCGCGACGTCCGCATCTTCTTCTCTGTTCGCCGCGTTCGACGAGTGGCGCCGACGGTGCGCGCTTGCCCTTTGTTCATTGGGGGCGTCTCACCAGCTGAAGACGTTCGCCTGGAAACGGTTCGATATTTTCTGCCGACGCTACGCGCCCTTCGTGCCGGCTGCGAACGCGGAGGCCGGGCATCCTCTCACGCCGCCGCCGGCGGATTGTTGGCATCTGTTTGAGACACGATTAGCTGTGGATCGGACGCGCGCCGGCAAGCGGTACAAGGACTGGCTCTTCGAGGCGGCCCGCGCTGCGCCGGGTGCGATGCTGCCCCGTTTGACCGGTGGGGCCACGCTGCTGATGCGAGATGTCGTGCGCGCTTGGCTCGCCCACGAGGCGCCGCGGCCTCATACCAATTCGCTCCAGGCGCCGGCCGGCGGCGGTGCGCCCGACGAAGCGCCGTCCCTCGAAGAATTGCTACCCGTGGATATAACGCCCGCGGATGAGGCCGCGGAGCGCGAATGGGAGCGGATATCCGTTGAGGAGGCGCGGCGCAGCTGGCGCCGTCTTTCGCGTCGGGATCGCGTCATTCTCACCGCCCGTGCGCTGGATCTCTCCCTGGCTGACGAACCCGTGGTAACGGCGGCGGCGGCGCGCAAGAGCATGCTCTATGCGGCATTTCATTCTCTCCTGGCACGCTTGGCCGACGACCTGCGCCGGCGGTATGCGGACGAGGAATCCGCTGCGATCTGTTCCCTGGCTCGCAGGGTGTTGCAGAAGATGGAATGCCGCGCTCTGACCTGGGCACGGTCGGAAAAAAGCTGCGCTATTCTCTTCTCTTCTTCAGAGAGGCGAGGGCTATGCCGGGAAAAAAGAATATGAAGAAGTGCACGGGGCGGGAGGTCGCTCGAAGGTCGCATGATCAGGTGCGGGAAACGCTGGCGGCCTGGTTGAGGGAATGGCGCATTGAAAAAGCGCTCGCTATCGAGGAGTCGACCGTTTCGATTGTTCTTTACGGAGCGGGGCGTGGCGTGGAAAGAAAGCGAAGCGAGCCCCCGCGCCCTGGCGAGGTGCGGTTGTTGCGTCCCGAGGATGCTTTCAGTTGTCGGCGGCCGCGATACGTCTTGGTTCTGGAATCGGATCCGCGAGTCGGTAACGTTCGGGTTGTGCCTTTCAGCCGTTTCTCAACGCCCGCCATGCCAGGTGAGCACCGTACGGGCCATCCGGCCTCCCCCTTGGCCGTGCTGTGTGCGTGGAATGTCCGAACCCTGCCCTGGGGGCGCGTGCAGAGGGCTTGGAAAGTCGCGCGGTGGGGTGCAGCCCGACATGCCGCGGCCCAGCGTGCGGTCGCTATATGTCCGTTTCCGGACGCCGATCCGCCCCCAGACACGGCCGGTGAGACGGGTCCTCCGCTGACGCATCCGGACGATCCACGCTGGAACTATCTGCGGGAGGAAGCGGCGGAGTGGGATGCGATCGAACAGTCGTGCGAAGCCGTCAAACCCGCTTTCTGGGTCATGCGCGAGCGGGACAAGGAAAATCGTGATGCGAAGGAACGGCTGGCGGCGGAATCATGGCCGGAATACAGTCCGCACTTGCCCAAAAACCATGCGAGGAAAAGCCGAGCGAAGGGCGATCATTGCTGATTGGCGCATCCTTGGTTTTGATATTTAGTCCGGTGGAGGGCGGCGCTGCTGAAGTCGTACCTTTTCCGCAGAAGGGCCGAGCGCGGAAAGGGCGATTCGACGGGGGATGGGCGCTATCCGGGATAGGCGGGGGGGCGGCCGAGGCCCTCATGATGATGCGAGAACTTCGGACTTGCCGCACGTCATGAGGTGGGGTGGACCACGACCAGGCGGCCAGGGCGGGTAAAGATCAGGCAGGCGGTGATCGCCTCCGGTGGCAAGCAGAGCAGTCGCGCAGCCGCGCGGACATAATCGTACATCTGGGGCGCATACTCCACCGCTGCATTCTGGATTTCCTCTTTAGTTTCCACGACGAGGCTCTTATAGTCGAAGATGGTTGCACGCATCGCCCGGCCTGCGTCATCACGTTCCACGACGAGGCGGTCGAATCGGCCGCTGAGAATCCATGGCTTTCCGTCCAATCTCAGAAGGAGATTAAACGGTGCCTCCCGCCAGACCTCCGCGCGAGGCGAGCCAGCGGGACGCGACAGGCGTCGCCGAATATCCGGATTTGTGACGCAGGCGCGAAACTGCCGCTCCACATCCTCCTTAAAACGCAACGAGCCGGGCTGTTCGCCGCGCCATTCGGTTAGGATGGTCTCGAGATCCGCCTCTTCGATCCATTCGATCCGCTCAAAGAGTCGATGAATGGCCAATCCAAAAGCGCGCCAATCGCCGGCCTTGGGCGAGAACAGCGAAGCCGCCGGCCATGGTCGACCCTCGCCGCGCATTTTCGAGGGCTCGCGGCGCGGAATCTCGAGCTCGAATTCCACGCGCGCGATCTCCGGCGCGGCAGTCGGATTCTGGCGGGGCCGCGCCTCGCCCTTTTCGTACCATTGGGGATCACCGGCGGCATACAAGAGTTGCGTATGAGCCGGACCGTGGACGGGCGGGATGTTCGAGGCCAGACGCTCACGAAGAAGATCGGCCGGTCGCACCGCCGAGGGGCGCTTCGCCGCGCGGGGAATGAGCATATACAGCGCTCGCTTGGCGCGCGTCAGTGCAACATACAACACGCACAGCTGATCGTAGTCCGCGTCGGCCGCCGCCCGTCCGCGCGCCCGCCAAGGCTCACCGTCGGTCAGTTGGAGAGTGGTTTTATCAGGCGGTATCAAGGCCCAATGATGGCCGAGCAGAAGAACTCCCTTCCTTAAACTGTTGAAGGACTGGGCTCGAGGTGCGAACGGCACTATGACCATGTCGAACCCGAGCCCTTTGGACTGATGAACGGTCATCACACGCACGGCGTGGGATGCGGCGGCGGACCGGACCTGATAACCGGCCAGGAAGGTCTCAAAGGCATCGGCGTCGCGTTCGCCGCTGGCGTCGAACTGTTCCGCGGCCGCCACCAATTCGCGGAGGCGCTGGCGGCCAAAGGCGTCCAGATAGGGTGCCAGTCGCGCCCCCCAGCGGCGCAGCGTCTCTGCAAAACCCCGTTCCTGCAGCTCGGCGAGAAGGGCGGCGGGGAGGGCCGTCCAGTCCGGCGGGTTCGCTCCTTCCGCCAGCGGACTCATCTGCAGATGCCGGAGGGCGAGGGTATCGCCGGGATGGGCGGCGTAGCGGACCAGGGCCATTAGCAGCGTCGTCGTTGGATGGTCCAGAATGCCGCCGACGCCCTCGTGAACGACGGGCATCTCTGGCAATCGGCGCCTCAGGACATTGACGCACTCACGTCCCTCTTCATTGCGCCGCACCAACACCGCCGCGTCCCAACCGCGCCGCACCGGGTCGGCCACGCGTAGAATTTCCACGATCGCCTCATACGCCGCGGGGTCAGAGTTTTGTTCTCCCTCGTCGTTGTCATCTTCGGACGGCGGTTTCTGGGGGTCATACTCCAGCAGCGCGGCGTATCCCGGCCCCTGATCCGACCGGGCGCTCTCATGGTGAGACCACGCGCGCGCAAAGGCTGTCACCGCCTCTGGACGAGGTCCGCTATCGGGCCGTACCGAGGGGCGCCAGTTCTCCAATCCATCGAAGACTGCGTTGATGGTTTGAATAATGGCGGGCAATGAACGATGGCACTGCGCCAGGGTTTCGTGTTCGATGCGTCGAGGACCGGAATGTTGGTACTTTTCCCAGACCTCATGAAAGAGACGGTAATTTCCGCCGCGCCATCCGTAGATGGACTGCTTAATGTCGCCGACATAGAAGAAAGAGCGCTCCGGCGATTGAACGATTTCGTCGATAAGGTTGCTCAAGGCGGACCATTGCGCGTTGCTGGTATCCTGAAATTCGTCCAGCAGCCAGTGATCGAGTTGCCCGTCGAGCCGATAGTCCACATACAACCGATTGGCGGTGTTCGGTTGGCGACCGGGCTGGCGGCCCTCCTCGGAGAGCAGTCGGGCGAGGTCCTCGAAGGTCAGTCGTCCAGTGGTTCGAGTCGCTTCCTCATACAGCCGGTCATAGCGGTGGAGGAGGCCGCCAAGACCCTGCGTCCGCTGCACACTGCGCTCGACCTCGACGGCCACGATGCGGGCGATGGCTCGTCGGATCAGTTCCCACAGGCGGTCGGGAATGAGGTATGTCTTCTGGTAGTACGAGATTGTCGGCGGAGCTGCGTCAGCGGCTTGCTGGGCCAAGCGCGCAAAGAGAGCGGATGAAATTTTTTTTGGAGGCGGTCGGCTCAGCGAATGGGTCAGTCCATCTCGAATGATCTCGGCGCAGTCGTGTGCGGCACGCGGGGCGCTGAACACAGCGCGGCACATATCTTCCAAATCCGCCGGAGGTTCCGAAGCACCTTCCGAAAGCGGCTCCCACCAGCGCTGGTTCGGAGGCCAGATGGCGTCCTTCAGTCCCCACTTCCATGGTGGAATCGGGTGGTCCAGATAGTGGTGATAATGGGCCTCGATTCGTTCATGAAGAAAAGATTCGAAGGCTTTTTTTTCCTGTCCGAGATAGGCCTGTTGGAAAAGTCGCAGAAAAGCAATGGTTTCGGCTCGCTCTTCGGCGCTGGCGGCGCGTGTGGGATCGAGCAGGTGCGTCAGAATGGACCGGCGAAGCGAGGAGGCCTCGCCTCCTTCGCTGTCCATCGGCCGTACGTTGGGCGGCACGCCCAATTCGAACGGGAACGCGCGCACCACGCTGAGGAGAAAGCTGTCGAGGGTTCCAATGCGCAGGCGGTGGATATGGTCGAGGAGTCGGCGCAGCAACTGCCGGTAAGCGTTGGGGGTGTTTGGAGGCGGCGCGATTCCTTCGCGCCGGATCACCTCCGCCGATTGCAATCGCCGGTCTTCCTGTTCGATGGCGTTGCACAGGTGTTCGACAATGGCGTCGAAAATCTCACCCGCTGCCTTGCGGGAGAAGGTCAGCGCGCAGATGCGGTCGGGGCCGATGCCCTGCGCTAGGAGGCCGATAAAGCGATGGGCGAGGCGCCAGGTCTTGCCTGTGCCCGCATGAGCGGATATCACACGATGGCCTATTCCATTCATATCATAACGACTTTCGAGCGAGGACCGGCGGGCGGATCGTTCGGCGCGGATCGTTCAGCAATAGGGAGACAAAATCGTCGTAGGGTTCTCGGACATCGCGCGGAGGCCAGAAGATACTGTCCCGGACGCGGCCAATGACGGCCGCGGCGCATTGCAGGGCGTGCTCGTGCAGAGGACCCGCGGCCAGGTAATCCTCCCACACCTCGAAATGGATGGCTCCCAAAGCCGCCGCAAGGCTGACGTAGCCCACCTTCACGGGTTCGGTTTCCCCCCTTTGCCGCCGCACCATTTCACAATAGAGCGGTAATTGGAGGTCCTTCCATCGCTGGCCGTGTGGGCCCGTTTTCTTCTGCAATAAGGAGGGCGGAATCCGTGCCTCCGGCAGTGCATCCTCCTCGGCGTCCGGCCCGATATGGGCATCTTTTGGCGCCTGGGCCTGGTCCGCGGTTTTGTAATCGAGCACGCAGAGCTCGCCGCTCTCGCGATGCCGGTCGATACGATCAATCCGCCCGATGATTTCACAACCTGCAAGAACGAGGGTTTTTGACTGTTCGGGGCTCTCGAAAATATCCCAGCCTTCCCGATGCCAGGCGATCTGCTTCTCGGCAAACGCACGCAAACGCCGTTCCGCGCTTTCAACGGCCAGATGGACGCCAAGCCAGGATCGATCGCCATAGAGCCGGCGCGCGCGATCCCGCACACGCGCCTGGAGCCAGCCGGCGAGCGCCTCGGCGTCATCCCACGCCCAAGGGCGCGATGGATCACGCGCCATATCCTCCAGAACGCCGTGCACGAGGGTGCCGAAAGCCTGCGCGTCCGGTTCACGCGTACGATCATCTCGTGCTTCCATGCGGAGCACATGCTTCAGGTAAAAACGCAGCGGGCAGCGCAGATAATCGCGAAAAGCCGTGGCGCTCATCCGTCGTACGCATGATTCGGCCACCGCGTCCGGTGGAAGTCGGGCGGGATCGAGGGCGAAACTGATGCGGAAGGCCTCCACGCCATGAGAAGGACGGGGCGTGACGAACAACCGGCGCGCGCGCCGCACCAGTTCCGCCTCCGGGCAGCAAAAGAGTAGGCGCGAAGGGCGCAAGGGATCATCGGCCGCTGAGACCTTTCCCACCAGCAGCGTGACGCGACCGGAGGTTCGACGTTGTTCCGTCAGTATCGTGAGCGTATACACATCCCGTGCCAGCCGCGCGTTGTGATCGCGCAAGCCGAGACGGCGGCGCAGGGTGTCGGGAAGGAAGACATCGCCGAGGGACCCGTCCGGTACCTTGCCTTCGTTCATTCCCGCCACGAACAGCAGAGGCGCCGGATTCCATGCCAGCTCCAGCCATCCTTCAAGGTCCACCCGCTCGCCGCGCCGTTCTCCGCGAAGAGTCTCATCCTGCAACCGTGCCCTCAAGACTTCGGCGATGTCGCCCCCCGCGCGTCCGGCGGTGGATGCCGTCTCCAGTTCTCGCAAGGCTTCGTCGAGAATGTCGGCGGATTGGTGAAGAAGCGCATCGGATGGGTCCTCCTCCCGCAAATGTCGGTTTCGGTAGATATGTGCCAGTACGCCGCGCATGGCGCCGGCCAGATCGCCGCCGGTCAGCATAGACCGCCATACCTGAAGCTGTTGCAAGGCCGACCGCAAAGCGCCCGCGGCGTATTCATCGAGTAGCCCATCGCTCTCTGCGGGGGCCAGACGATTGATCACGTCGTCGAAGGTCACCGGCAGATATGTGCTCTGTAGTATGTCGAGGGCGCGGAGCGTCGTGGCAGCGTCATCCTCCAGCGACGCCAACACGTCCGGATGGCGCAGCAACGCGGCAGTTTCGTCGTAGCCAGGATTCCGGCAGAACTGGAGCAACGTCTCCACCAGCCGGAACAGGGGGGTATCGGCGAAGGGGCGGTTTCGTGGGTCAAACGCCGGAAATCCCAAGTCGGCCATCTGACGCTTCAACGGTTCGATGACCTCACGATCCGCCACGCCGATGGCAATACGCGGAACTAGGTCCGGCGAGCGGGGCGCCCGGCCTTCGATGCCTGCGGCGATCAACCGCGCGATTTCGATCGCCTGGTCCTCCGGTCCCGCCACGAGCTGGATATTCTCCTCGCGCAGCGAGATTTCACGATGTTCCCATGCCGAGGGGATCGGACGGCCCCAGTCATCCCAACAGGCCGCCTCCGATTCCGGAGCCGCGATGAGGATTTCGACCTTTCCGCCCTTTTGCGCCCATGTGTCCAGCATGACCATCAGCAGACGGGGCGGATCAGGCACCGCAGCAAGGATGATTCGGTTCCAATCGGACGGCCATGCGCCAAGGCGGGCGCGTTCCAGTTGGCGCGCGACGCGATCGGTCAGGCCCCACTGTGCCAGCATCGCGAGATAGCGGCGTTCGATATCGGCCAGCTCGGCCCAGCGCTCGGCCTCCTCAACAACGTCCTCGCGGGCAGCCACCTCTGCGATGGAGAATCCTCCGTCCGCCAGCTCTGTCCGCAGACCTTGCAATTGGCGGGCGGCCTGAAACGTTCGGCAAATGTCGAAGACCGTACCATGGCGCGCACCAAGAAATGCGCACCCTCCGTCTGATTGCGCTGATGCGATTGCTGCCCGCCATGCGAGCAACTCGTCGAGGGGACTGGCCATGCCCGCGCTTGGCGGCGGCTCGAGCAGCGCGCCCGGGGTGGTCACATCGGGACCAAGCAGCGCGATGCCGTGGGCATCCGCCACCACCGGCAGCGCGCCGCGCAACCGCCACGCCGCCTGACGCGTCGGCGTGACGACTACCATGTGACGTAAATCGAGGAGTCCAGGTTTCACCCCGGCCAGCAGATGGGCGGCAACCGTCTCGCCCAATGGCCGCTCCCAACCAAGAAAAACGCGCACAATCGGCATGAATCCTTTTTACCTGTTTATCCGCGCCAGACCAGTAGGAAAAAAGAGAACATCATTCGGCGTAAAGTGGAATCAACCGCTTTTCCAAATCTTGGAAAATCACGGGCTCAATTCTTCCAAACTTTGGAAAACGAAAAATGCGATATGATCTTTGGCCGTGACGTCGTGGCCCCTCGCGCCACCAGACGGCTCTGGATGGACAGCAACTGACCGCGAGGTATCGGCGGAGTGGCTTTCTGGCGACCTGCGATATGCGGGCCGACGAAACCCCGGCGTGATGAGGGCATGAACAACCGCGCTGTTCGCTTGAACAACCGGATAATCGCCAGATATCGTTGCTGTCAGGATGTGCTTTTTTTGTGGCCTATCGCGATCCAAACATGGAGTCATTCAAAATCTAGTCAAATCTCAATTCCTGCTTTATCAACGGTTAACAGACCTTCTGGATAATGGCGCCGTTCATCGTGGACAACCATCCGCGATAGGTGAGGAAATTATGATGATGCCTAACGAGATTCGACGAAGAGGATTGGCTGTGTTGGGTGTGGCCTGCAGTGTGGCGGTGGCCATCGCCGATCCGGCGGTTACCGTCTCGAACCCATATGCCGGGGTCAACTGGGCAACATTCGGAACCTTCAAGGGCAACTTCCATTCGCACACGACGAACAGCGACGGCGCG
>CALLML010000015.1 GCA_938005705.1 uncultured bacterium | reverse complement strand
TTTTGCAGACCGTCCGCGACGCGATCGCGGAGCTGCCGGCGGGGGCGCCCTGGGCGGAGGTGAAGGAAAAAGTTCAGTCGGCCCTGGCGGATACGCCGTGGTTCAACGAGGTGAGCGCGGCGAAGCGGGCGGAGCTTTTGATGCGGATGCACGGGTTCCAGGCGTATGCGGCGGCGCAGTGGGAGTTGCTGCAGCGTCCGGAGGCGCGGGCGGCGTTCCCCTATCTGCAGTATGTGGCGGTGGGCGATGAGGCGACGCGGGACAGCCACCGGGCGCTCGATGGGCTGATTCTGCCGGCGGATCATCCGTTCTGGCAGGATCATTATCCGCCGTGGGAGTATAATTGCCGGTGCATGGTCGTGCCGATTTCCCAGGAGGAATACGACGAAGTTGTCGCAGCCGGCCGCGTGGCCGGGCAGCCGGCCGTGTTGAAGGAGGAGAATCGGAACAAGGGGTGGACGATCCCCGCGAAGTCGGCGATCGAGTATCAGCTCAAGCACGACATCGTGGACTGGGGCGGCGGCCACACGGTACCCGTGCCCTCGCCGTCAAAGCGGGGATCCGCCCGCGCCGGGCGCGCCGCCTATCAGTGGCACCCGTCGAGCTTGCGGATCCCGCTGGAGAGTTTGCGGGAGAAATATTCCGCTGAGGTGTTCGAGCGGTTCCGGGAGAATGCCCAGGCGGAGCGGATCGAGTTCGCCGACGGCAGGACGATGTCGGTCTGGGAGTGGCTGGGCGGTGAACCGGTGGCCGGGACATGGCCGCGGGAGACGGGCGCGCCGCTTTCTCCGCGGGCGATGGCCGCGCAGATTCGCCAGGTCGCGCGCTCGATCGAGAACGAGCCGAACGAGGTCTTCGTCGTATTGAATCGCGACGGAACGGAGCGATTCCCGCGGCATGTGTCAGGGCCGCGCGGCGGAGGTGTGCCGAAAGATTGGCTGGGGAAGATGGCGGGCTGCGCCTTCGTGCATAACCATCCGAGCGGACTGGCGAACTTCGGATTTGGGACAAGTTTTTCGAGTGATGATATTCGGCTCTCCGCCAGAGCGAACCTGGAGCGTATGGTCGCCGTCAGTCACAGGCGCATCTACACTATGGCGCCAGGCGAACACGGATGGCCAAAGGATGAGGACATTGGAATCGCCTATCGGAGCTATAGCGATATGGTATTCGATTATCTTTCACATCGGGTTCGGTCTGGACTTACGCCAGTGTGGAAGGCGAATCAAATCCACAACCATTTAGTATGGCGCCGGGTGGCAAAGGAGATGAAAATGAGCTATTCGGTCGAAAGGAGAAAATAGCCATGGAAGGATATAGACTTTATGGCCTGAAACCGGAAGACTTCGAACGAGTATGGAAGGACTACGAAAAGTTCTTCGGTGAGCGCCCGCCGCATGGAAACAACGAAAGGGATTACATTGCGGCGGTGCGAGCTTGTGAAAGCGCAGCATTCTCGAGGATGTGTCCCGGCTATCCCGCCGAGCCGGTGAAGGAATGGCCGAGTCAGGCGGATGCGAAGGAGCCGTGGGGGCGAGAATGACAAGGTGGAGCTCCTCCATGCTCGCTCGAGCGGACGCGGCCTCTGCGAGCCGAGGCCCTACCTTCTTCGGATGTAGGGCGCGAGCTTGCTCGCGCCGCAAGGACTCGCGCGAAGGCGCCGAGCATGACGAACGATGCAACTGACCTTCCACATCGAGCGCGATGAGATCACGCCGAGCCTGCGGGCGAATCTGGCGCAGGCGCGCAATGCGCGCGCGGCGCTCGCCTCGGCGGGCGGGGCGGTGGTCTCGATGGCGCAACGCGCCTTCACCAATCCTTCACAGCGCCCCTCGGAATGGGCGCCATTGCATCCGAAAACGCTGGCGGCGCGCGCGTGGCGCGGGCGCAAGGGCACGAGGCCTCTGCTGGATTCGACGATGCTACAGAAATCCATCCGGGTGGTGAAAGCGGATAACGCTTCGGTGACAGTGGGCAGCGATCGTCGGGCGGGGTCCTACAGCCTCGCCGCGATTCATCAGTATGGCGCGCCGCGCGCGCGCATCCCCGCGCGGCCCTTTTTCCCGATCCGGCCGGATGGCGGGTTGACGCCACTGGCGCGGCGGCGGTTCGAGGTGGCGCTCAAGGCGGGGCTGCGCATCCGCCCGAACTAGCGGTCCGATTTCTCTGCCATCTGACTTCTGACCTCCGCCCTTTCCCTGCTTTTCCCACGGGCGGGCGTTTCGGCGGCATGATCGCGCGCAAATCCGGAGTCCGCCGCGTCATGGAACCGAAATTCGTCTTTCAGTCGCTCCTACTGGCCGTTGCGTTGGCGTCAGTCATCTCCGCGAATGTCTCGGCCCGCCGCAAGCCTCCAATATCGGAAGAACTTTATCGCGACTGCGCCCTTCGTTTCTTGCTCCAATCCAAGCGAAAGCTGGTCGGGGCGACGAGATTTGAACTCGTGACCTCTTGCACCCCAAGCAAGCGCGCTAGCCAGTCTGCGCCACGCCCCGAACTAGAAAGGATGTGCTCAATCTATCACCGAGGGGCAGCGAGGGTCAATCTCAGCGCCCGGTCTTCGGTCGGTCCGCCTGTCATTTCAAGGATCGACAGCTCACGGCGGCCTGGCGCTCTCTGAAAACACTCTCTAATGGAATGACCTATCAAGGGAGCAGCGACAACTGGGATACGACCTACTCGTTGGCTATTCCCAAACCGTCGTCGCTGATTCTGGCGACCTTTGGAGTTCTGGGGGCGAGAGCTGGCGACGGCCTAACCCAGATTGTTCATGAAGGTCGTTGGATCGGGGCTGATGTGGCCAGTGCGGCACCGGGATCGGAGTTGGGGGGGGAGGCGGTATGCGGAACCTTGTCGGATGACCTATCCCGACCTTTTTGGATACGATTTGGACTCGCGTCGGCAGACCTCAGCCCTCCGGCGGGTGAGCCGGTGAACACGAGAGGATGTGACCGAGTCCTTCGCCGCTAGATTGGCACCGCCGCGCACCATCTCCACCACCTCTTGCATTTTGCGCGCCAGCACACTGTTGGAGGCCACGCCGATGCCGTAGCCGATGCTTTGATCGTCGAGCCAGTCCAGCAGGTCGGGGCGGCGAAGGCGTCGTCGGCGCGTAGTCAGAGCCGGGCCTTGCGCCCGAGGGTTTGGAGGTGGGGGAGCAGACGCCGGAGGATGGGCAGGACGCTCTGCATGGCATCGACGTTGCCGGGGCACAGCTGCAGCACCAGCGGATATTTCCGAGGATCGCCGTGAAAGGAAACGGTGATCAGCAGCGGCAGATAGAATCACGTAGTATCCATTGAAGAAGGTCTGTTGCTGCGCACTGGAGGTGGGGGTGCAGGTCGGATCCACATCGATCCGGCTCTGACGCGCGCAGCGGTACCGCTTCCGCAGACTGCCCAGCAGCGTATCGGCGAGGGCGCGAGCCCTGCGATACAGGTTGCTGCGCCGCGCGGCATTCTCGAATCGGCAGCGCGTGGCTGACAGGCCAGGTCTGGATCCGGGAGACCGCGCCCGCAGACGGGCTTGAACACGGGATCGCCGGCCAGAGCGGCGGCCACGATAAACGGTTTTCACCGCCCTCCGTCGTCGTCCGAACTCACCAGCTTAATCCCACAACACCATCGACTCGCCGCCCGGGCAATGATTCCGAAAGCAGGTGCGGCGGCGCTCAAAGTGAGTGTGGAATCGGCGGTTGCGCGGTCGGAAAATATTGCTATACTGGCCGCCACGAACCGATGAATTCCGCGTACCTGTAGCTCAATTGGACAGAGCACCAGACTACGGATCTGGGGGTTGCAGGTTCAACTCCTGCCAGGTACGCCAGGCCCCTCCCCCAGGCTTTCACTCCCAACAGTTTCAAGATTGACCTGCCACCGGTATTTTGGCCTACATTGCTGTTGGATACAGGGGTTTTCAGAAGTCGGGCAGGGCAATCACGCCCCGGGGAAAGGATCAGACCATGGAAGAGAAGAGCACACTCGCGATGTTATTCGACATGTCGTTCACGGAGTTCGTGACCACTCGTGTCATACGGTTCTTGTTTATTATCGGAATCTTTTTAGGCGGCGTGGGAACGCTTTCGGCGATAGCACGGGCCT
Organism: uncultured bacterium; assembly: GCA_938005705.1. Lineage (GTDB taxonomy): Bacteria > Verrucomicrobiota > Kiritimatiellia > PWTM01 > PWTM01 > CALLML01. The sequence continues at coordinate 6,374 of CALLML010000015.1, read as the reverse complement.
TTCACTCCGGTTTTTTCCGCGGGCTGATCGTCCTGATTCTTTCGCCGCTGCTGTTCCTGTTGTATGTGCTGATATCGCGCATCTGGTGTGAGATCGTCATGGTCGTGTTCCGCATCGCCGAGAACACGAGCCGGCTCGTCGAGCAGGGAAAGAAGTCGGCCTGAAACGGGTAGCTTTTTAATATGTTGGATGAAATCCGCGGGCATCGCGGCCAGCGGCACAGATCTCATACGCTGCGGGCGCAGTTGCTCTTTGTTCGCGCGGCGTCCGTTTCTGCGGTGAGCGATCATGATCTAGCGATATCGAGAATCTCCATGTCGAATACCTCGGTTTTTCCCATGCGTTTTTCCCGCCAATGCGACTGGCGGGCGGGCGACGTATTGCTGGTCGAGGCGGAGAACATTGCCGATTATATGGTCAACCTGCGTGTGATCTTCCGCGGAGGCGGGCGCGAGGTTTCCGTGAGCACGGGGTTATTTCCGCGATGGCCCTGCCGTATTCCAATTCCGCTTTCTGTCGCCTCCGGCAACAAGCTCTTCCTTGAACGCGCACCGGGCCGATTCAAGACCACGGTTTTGGGCGCAAATCTCTCGTTCGACGAGTTGGAGGAGATTATCGTATCGGTCTCCACAGGCGCCGAAAAAGATGTAATCGTCCATCGCGCCGCCGTCGAACGCGAACCGCCTCGCGACTTTCTTCCGCCACCCGTTCCGATCGTGGACGAACTCCATCAGTGGCGCGCGCGCTCGTGGTTCGGCAAGGCGCAGGACCTGGACGAGGTGCGCGCGGCTCTGAGAGAAGAGCTTGCTGCCGCACCTCCGCTCTGGCCGGGCGAGTGGTCGAAATACGGCGGGTGGAAAGGGAAAAGGTTTCGCGCGACCGGTTTCTTCCGCATCGAGCGCGAGGGGACGCACTGGTGGCTGGTGGATCCCGAAGGCTTCGCTTTCTGGAGTATCGGCGTGAATTGCGTGCGTGCGTCCGTGGACGTCAACGCGACGGGCATCGAGGCGGCGTTCGATCCGCCCCTGCCGGTCCCCGCCGCCGCACCCCACCTCTGGACCTTGCGCGACGGGGAGCGCCTGTTTGACGCGTTGGCGCATAACTTGGAGCGAGCGCTCGGCCCCGACTGGAGGGGACGATGGGCCGAGTTGACGGTCCGCCGATTGCGATCCTGCGGCTTTAACACTATCGCCAACTGGTCGGACTTCGACTTTGCTTGCCGGTCCGGCATCCCCTTTATCTTCACCATGCGGGACTATCCCCGCACGCGGCGGATGTTTTTCCGCGATTTTCCGGACGTCTTCGCCCCTGAATTCGAGGCCGACAGCCGGCGTTTTGCGCGTCAGCTCGAAGAGATTCGCGCTTTACCGACACTGATTGGTTACTTCATGACCAACGAGCCGCAATGGGCCTTTGTCCCCGGTTTCGATATCGCGGACCACCTGCTGTTGAACGATGCGCCCTCCGCCACCCGCGCGGCTTTCATCGCCTGGCTGCGAGAAAAATACGGCGAGATTTCCGCCCTCAATGCAGCGTGGGGCGCCCGCCTACGAAGTTTTGAGGACTTGGAGCGGCGCGTGCCGCCGGCGGAGCGTCCGAACAGCGCCGGGGACACGCGCGCCTTTACCGCGCGCGCCGTGGAACGCTACGTCCGCCTGCCGGCGGAGGCCTGCCGGATGGCAGACCCGAACCATCTCAATCTGGGCCTGCGTTGGGCATGGATTCACAGCGATTATCAGCTCGCCGGCGCGGAGGCGCTCGACGCGTTTTCCATCAACCACTATCAGATCCGCCCCGATGCGGAGAAACTGCAGGCGCTTTCGGAACGCGCCGGGCGGCCCCTGCTCATCGGAGAATTTCATATCGGCAGCCTCGATCGCGGCCTGCCTTCAGGCGGCATTCGCAACACGCGAACGATGGCGGAGAGCGTTCGGGCTTATCGGTACTATGTCGAACAGGCCGTCGCCATTCCCGCGCTGATCGGTGTCCATTACTTCCAATGGAATGATCAGCACGTATTGGGGAGATTTGACGGGGAAAACATGCAAATCGGCCTCAACGACGTCACGGGGCGGATGTATCCAGAGTGGCGGAAAATGTGTTCCGAGGTTCATCCGAATCTCTATCGCATTCGCGCGGGGAAAATCGAGTTGTTCAACGAGCGGCCGACCATCGTCCCCCAAGGCACGCTGACCTGGTGAATTCCGGGCCGCTCCTGTGTTCGATTTCTATAGCGGTTCCGCCTCCCATGGACTAGAAATAAGGTCCGTTTTGTGGAGGGCATATGACCGGCAAGGAACTTCTGTTGGCGGCAGTGCGGAACGAATACACGGCGCGGCCCGCATGGCTGCCGTTCGTCGGCGTGCACGGCGGAAAGATCATCGGTCTGCGCGCCGACGAATATCTGCGTTCGGCGGATGCGATCGTGGCAGGACTGCGGCGAGCGCGAGAACTATATCGGCCCGACGGCCTGCCCATCGTCTTTGATCTGCAGATGGAGGCCGAGGCGCTCGGCTGCGAACTCAAATGGTCAGAAAAAACGCCGCCTTCCGTCGTCTCCCACCCGCTGGAGTCCGGGCGGTCGCTGGCGGATTTGCCGGTCTTCGATACCTCAATGGGACGGTTTCCCGTCGCGCTGGAGGCGCTCGATCGCCTAAAAGCGGAAATGGGAACGGAGGTGGCCCTCTACGGCCTGATCTGCGGCCCATTCACACTCGCGCTACACCTGATGGGCAATAACATTTTTCTCCAGATGTTCGACCATCCCGACTACATCAAGGCCGTCATTGGGTTCTGCGCCGCTGTGGGACAGAAAGCGGCGCAGGCCTGGATTGAACACGGTGCCGACGTCGTCGCGGTGGTGGACCCCATGACCAGTCAGATTTCACCGGAGCACTTCGAGTTGTTCGTCGCGCCGGCCGCCGATGCGATTTTTGACCACGTCCGTGCACGCGGCGCGCATTCCTCGCTATTCGTCTGCGGCGACGCCACGCGGAATCTCGAGGTCATGTGCCGGACCGCCGCCGACAACATTTGCGTGGACGAAAATATCGCGCTGGAGACACTGCGCGATCTTACGCGCACGCGCCACAAATCCTTCGGCGGCAACCTGAAGCTCACGAGCGCCTTGTTGCTGGGTGACGAAGATGATGCGCGCCTCGATGCAATCCGCTGCATCGACATCGGCGGCAACTGTGGCTTCATTCTGGCGCCCGGCTGCGACCTGCCGTACGACGTCCCCGAGCGCAATCTCCAAGCCGTTTCCGAGATGGTACACGATGTCTATCACCGTGAGGTCGCCAAACGCACGATCGTCGCCAAAACCGCCGCCGAAGCGGCGGCCATTGCGCTGCCGGACTACGCGCGCGAACCGCATGTCATCGTGGATGTCATCACGCTCGACTCCGCGTCGTGCGCGCCGTGCCAGTACATGATGGATGCCGTCCAACGCGCAGCGCGGCGGCTTTCACAACCGATCGTCGTGCGCGAGCACCGAATCACCACCCGCGAGGGTTTGGCGGCCATGAGCCGCCTGGGCGTGCGGAATGTCCCGACCATCTGCATTGACGGCGAGGTGGCGTTTTCCTCCATCATTCCCGATCAAAACACCCTCGTGGCGCGACTGGAAAACGCGCTCGCCCGCAGGAAGTGACAGCATGCGCGCCGGCGGGTGGGTTGGCAAGGCGCTCGCGGACGCCGCCTCGCACGGCAGATTTTCGTGCCCTACAGACGGGGTTATTCAGCGCTCTGGGGCGTATTGGGTGCCCGAAAATCTGACGTTGAGCGCAGTTTTCCAAGCCTTGGAAAACTGCAACAAACGTTTATTGCAGCAGTACAGTTGCAGACTCCCTCAAAGGCTGTTTGCATAAATTGTATCGAAAAGATGCTGCGGATGAGCCGAGATCGTCAACAACACAGGATACGCCGACCACGAAAAGAAAAGGAAGACGTCCCCATCCTTATGGAGTCCGCAAAAACTTCAGCAAGATAATGAGCGACCGATATATACCGACGCCCCGGTGACGGCGTCATTCATGCCGTCCAGATATTGTCGTGATCCCAGCATCGTTCTTCCAATTGCCGGCGCGCGAAACGGCGATAGGCGTCATAATGCTCCGGCAGATCATGCAGCGCAGCCACGGCACGGCGCATGGCGGCGAGGGCGCGAGGCCCGTCGGCGATTGAAATGTCGGAGCGAAAGCCGGTGTGTTGATGGTCGGCGCTGAAGAGCCAGGGCATGCGGATGCCGTGGGCACGCAGTCGGTTCATGCTGGGGTCGGAGAATTCCGCCGGCACATCGCGGGGGGCATGGGGGTCGAAACAGCCTTCGAGCCCGAGGAACGTCACCGCTCCCAGCGTGTTGAGATCCTCGCTGCCACGGCCGAAGTCGCGCGCGAGTTCCTCGATCATTTTGGGGTAGGGACTCAACAGGATCGGAATTTCACCCGTTTCGCGGAAGATGGAGCGGATGATGGTCTCCCCCATGAAACCCATCGGGCCGTGCGAAGCGCAGATTACCAGCCGGTGAAAGCCCGCCGCGAGCGCGGACTTGGCTACGGCCTTGACGTAGGCGATGCTTTCTTCCGGTGAGATGGAAATTGTGCCGGGCCAGTGTTCGGAGGCGCCTGTATACACGTAAGGGATCGGCGGCAGACACACGCAGTTCCACTCCTCCGCCAACATCAAAGCGATGGCGGTATCCTGCAATGTGTCCGTGCCCAGCGGCATCAAGGGGCCGTGGAATTCTGTACAACCGACCGGGAGGATCGCCAGATCGCTGCAGCGGAGGTATTCTGCGATTTCCTTGGAGGTCATCAGGTCAAGGCGGTATTGGCGCAGTTTTTTCATACATTCTGGTCTCGCGGAGTCCGAAGACGATGTCGGGAAGGTAACACATTCCGGAATCCGTGTCACCCTCGCAAGAGCCGATTGCGATGTGGGAAAAGAACAGCAAATAAAGGCGCCGGCGAAGGGAGGCGAAAATCGTTTACCCCAACGACCCCGCGCCAATCGCCGGTTTTTCTCGCCCTCCTCAAAAAAATACGAATTTTTCGACCCTTTACCCCGGAATATTCACGAAGGGGCATGAAATAGAATGACTGATACTCCCACAGACTGTCTGCTTTTTCCAAACCTTTTTCACAAGCCTCTTCACGTCCGCTTTTCAGACCAGCGTCTCTCCAGCAATGGCGGACTGCTCCTGCTCAAGGCGCGCGACCGCAAGCTGAACCTCTGCGCCCGTTTGGCCGCCGCCATCCCGGATCGCCGACAGGCTTCCAAAGTCAACCACTCCCTGCTCGCCCAACTCCAGCAGCGTATCTACGCGTTGGCCGCCGGCTATCCCGACGTCAACGAGGCCGCCGGGGTGTAGAAAAAATCTCGTGCACGAATCGGAGGAGACGCCATGAAAAGGAAGGGCATAAACCGAGATCAGAATAGGGAAGGGGCGGCCGCCTCGCCGCCGACGACTTTGTCGCCACCGGCGATATGGCCGCCGACTTCTATTCCGGCCTCCTGGACGAGGCGCGCGTCTATGAATACGCCCTGATCTCCGATGAGGTCGCCGCGCTCGCTGCCTACGGACCCGTCTCGGTCACCGTCACCTTCCATGCCAACGGCGGCGTCGCTGCCGATCCGGCGAGCAAGCCCGCGACCGTCGGTCAGCCGTACTGCGCGCTGGCGACGACCAGCAGAACCGGCTACGCCTTCGCCGGCTGGTTCACCGCGGCGGAGGGCGGCGAACAGGTCACCGCCGACACCGTCGTCACCAACGCCTCGAACCACACCCTCTACGCCCACTGGACGGCGCTGCCCTACACGGCGTGGGTCAAAGGCATATCGAACTGGCCGGAAGGCGCGGACACGAGTCCCAACGGCGATCCGGACAACGACGACCTCCCGAATCTGATCGAATACGCCTTCGGTCTTTCGCCCGTGCAATCGAACGCCGGCGCCGCCTTGCTGTCGGTCGGGACGACGACGGTGCAGGAAAACGGGCAGCCGCGAACGCGCGCGACGCTCCCCTTCACCCCGGCGACCACGGACGGCTTGCGCTTCTTCATCCAGGCCACGAACGATCTTTTGACCGACTGGTCCGACCTGGCGGAGGTGACCGCACAAGTCGCGGCCGGGACGACCTTCACTTTCACCGACACCGTCAATCTGGACGCCCCCGGCACGAAACGATTCCTGCGCCTGTGCGTCGAAACGAATCCGTAGCCGGGTCGGGCGGGTTCAGACCAGGTCGCAAGCCTCCGGCGGCATCCAGTGGGCGGGTTTGCCTTCCCACTTGATGTTGCAGCCGATGGGATTGGTCACCGGCGCGCTGATCGGCTTTCCGGCCAGATGCTCGGCAAGCGCGCGGTCAAGGTCAT
>CALLML010000014.1 GCA_938005705.1 uncultured bacterium | reverse complement strand
TCGCTGCGCCGCGCGGCATTCTCGAATCGGCAGAGGGTGGGCTGACTGGCCAGGTCTTGATCCTGCAGAGCGCGCCCACAGGCGAGCTTGAAGAGGGGATCGCCGGCCAGAGCGGCGGCCTCGTTGACGTCGGGATAGCCGGCGGCCAACGCGTAGATACGCTGCTGGAGTTGGGCGAGCAGGGAGTGGTGGACTTTGGAAGCCTGTCGGCGATCCGGGATGGCGGCGGCCAAACGGGCGCAGAGGTTCAGCTTGCGGTCGCGCGCCTTGAGCAGGAGCAGTCCGCCATTGCTGGAGAGACGCTGGTCTGAAAAGCGGACGTGAAGGGGCTTGTGAAAAAGGTCTGGAAAAAGCAGACAGTCTGTAGGAGTATTAGTCATTGGAAAACCTCGCATGCCGTTTTGTGTAACGGACTAAACGATCGCATGTTACAGAGGTTTTCCAATACTATTTTCCAACTATTTCATGCCCCTTTGTGAATATTCCGGGTTAAAGGGTCGAAAAATTCGTATTTTTTTAGGAGCGGCGAGAAAAACCGGCGAATGGCGCGGGGTCGTTGGGGTCAACGATGTTCGCCTCCCTTCGCTGACACTTTTATTTACCGCTCGTCCCCAACAGCCCAATCGACTCGATTTTGCTTGGCGGCGCGTGCAAGCGGGGGCATAGATACGCGATTGGATGGTCTGGAATCCGGCCATGAAGCGACCGTTCATTCATGAGAACTTTTTGCTGGGGTCAAGACGGGCGGTTGAACTTTATCACGGTTATGCCGCGGGATTGCCGATTCTCGATTACCACAACCATCTGCCTCTGAAGCAGATTGCTGACGACACGCGTTTCGAAAACCTGGCGCAGGTGTGGCTCTCCGGGGATCATTACAAGTGGCGTCTCATGCGTGCCAATGGCGTTCCCGAGCGTTTTTGCACTGGCGACGCCTCCGATTGGGAAAAATTCGAGAAGTGGGCGGAAACCGTCCCGGCAGCCGCCGGCAATCCGCTTCACCACTGGACTCATCTAGAACTCGTCCGGTATTTCGGCATCGCCGACCTCCTGTTATCGCCTGCAACAGCGCGGGAAATCTGGGAGCAGTGCAACGCCCTGCTGGCTCAGCCGGATTTTTCCACACGCGGACTACTCCGCCGGATGAAGGTTGTGGCGCTTTGTACGACGGACGATCCGGCCGATGATCTCGCGTATCATCGACGCCTGGCGGAGGATCGGTCCTTTGATATCCGCGTCTATCCGACATTCCGCCCGGATCCGGCCATGAACACGGAGGATCCCACCGTGTTGAACGCGTGGCTCGATCGTCTCGGCGCGGTATCGAACGTGGATATTCACGGCTGGGATGATTTGCTCGAGGCGTTGCGACGACGGGTGGACGCGTTTCACGCAGCCGGCGGGCGCCTGGCCGATCATGGTCTGGAGACGATACCGGCCGATGATTTCAATGCCGCCGAAGTGGAGTCTGCCTTTGCTGCGTTGCGCGCTGGACGGAAGCCTTCCGTGACTGCGGCCGGCGCTTATCGATCGGCCCTGTTAGTGGAATGTGGGCGGATGTACGCCGAGCGCGGGTGGACCATGCAACTGCATATCGGCGCATTGCGCAACACGAACACGCGGCTTTTCCGCGCTCGGGGGCGTGACGTCGGATGCGACACCATCGGCGACGCCGAGATCGCGCGCCCGCTCGCCCGATTTCTCGATCGTCTCGATCGTGAAGATCGGCTCCCGCAAACCATCCTTTACAACCTCAATCCCCGCGACAATGAACTGCTGGCCGCCATGGCCGGGAATTTTCAGGACGGCCGCCGCCCCGGCAAGATGCAATATGGCAGCGCGTGGTGGTTTCTCGACACGTGGCCGGGCATGCGGCGCCAGATCGAGACTTTGGCGAACTTCGGGTTGTTGAGCCGATTCGTCGGCATGCTCACCGATTCCCGCTCGTTTCTTTCGTTCGTGCGCCATGAATATTTTCGACGCGTGCTGTGCGATTGGTTGGGAGCCGAGATGGAGGCGGGGCGGATCCCGGACGACCTTGAGGCGGTCGGCGCGATGGTGCGGGACATTTGCTGGCTCAACGCCGTGCACTATTTCAGGCTGAACCTATCATCCAGTCCGGGGGCGTAAAAAAAAGTAAAATTTGTGCGCGCGTTATTGACGACAGGCGAGCACGTTTCTATAGTGCAGAACTAACGGGCGTATCGCGTAGGACGTGGCCTGATGAGGGAGCAGAAATGAAAATGACATATGCAGTCCGCCAGATGTTTTTCGTTGTCCTACCCATGGCACTATCGTTAGGGGGCGTCGAACGCGCCGCCGCTCAGGAATCGCGCGACATCTCGATCCGAAAACTGATGACAGGCATGACGCGCACCCCCGAATATACCGCCAAGACCAAGGGCTCGCTTCGGGAGCGCACGCGGGATTGGGCCGAAATCGTCTGCCTGTATGATACCATGCCGGATTTCATTGATGAGCTGGAGTTCACGTATTATGTGATCATGAAGACCAATAACACCCGCGAGCCGTTCGTGTTGCTCAAGGGCGTGGTCACGTATATACACATCGAAAAGGGCCGTCATCAGAGTACGATGTACATTCACCCAAGCGTGCTGGCGCGCTACGGTGCCATAGACGGTGTGGCCGTCGAGGTGCGTGGCGGCGGCCGTCTTCTCGCCGTGGAGAGTGAAGGTGCCAGCGGGCGTCGCTATCAACAGGCGCTGCAGCAGTTGGCCGCGCGGGAGGGGCATGTGATGAATCCCATGCAGACGCCGTTCGCCATGCTGGGATATGACAACAACGAGATGATGAAGCCATAGCCCCTGTTCAAGCGAGGGATTCCTTATGCCCTTTCAAAGCGATCAGATACTGACTCTCGACATTGGGGCCGGCAGCGTCAAGCTGGGCCTTTTTGTTCGCCTGCGGGGAAACGGGCTTGAGCTGGCCAGTTACGCGATTCGTTCGCTCGACGCCGACCCGGCCAACGAGGAAGATCGACTTTCTGAAATCACTTCCGCGATTCGCGACATCCTCCGGGAACGGCAGATTCGTCCACAGCCGGTTTTATTAAGCGTGCCCGGCCAGGCCGTCTTCTCCCGGCTGGTTCGCCTACCGCCGGTTGGTCCTGAAAAGCTTCAGCAGATCATCCAGTACGAGGCGCAGCAGAACGTGCCGTTTCCGATCAACGAGGTGGTATGGGACTACCAGTTGATCGGTAGCGGCGCGGGTGAGGTGGATGTGATGCTGGCGGCAATCAAATCGGAGATCATCGAGCAGTTGACCGATAGCGTCGCCGCCGCGGGCCTGCAACCCGATCTCGTAGATGTCGCGCCGATGGCCATATATAATGCGGTACGCTATAACTACACCGATTTGCCATCCTGTACGCTGGTGGTCGACATCGGCGCGCGTTCGACCGATCTGATCTTCATCGAGTCAGATCGTGTCTTTAACCGCAGCATCCCGGTAGGGGGCAATACGATCACGCAACAGATAATGCGCGAGTTTAACCTCTCCTATAGGGACGCGGAGAAGCTGAAGATCGCGCATGCCTTCGTCGCGTTCGGAGGCGCTTATGAAGCGCCGGCCAGCGAAGTGGCGGATAAGGTGTCCAAGAGTGTGCGTTCCGTAATGACGCGCCTGCATACGGAGATCACACGGTCCATCAATTTCTACCGCACCCAGCAGTCCGGCGGTGCACCCGGCCGCATTCTCCTGACCGGTGGAACCTCCGTAATTCCCTATACCGACACCTTTTTGAAAGAGAAGCTCCAAATCGAGGTGGACTATCTCAATCCGTTTCTGAATGTGGCGGTCGATCCCTCGATTGATGCCAAGGAGATTGGCAGCAAGGCCCACCTGCTGGCAGGGTCGGTGGGCCTCGCACTTCGACGCTCGTTGACGTGCCCGGTGGAACTGAACCTCCTGCCCCAAAAAATCATCGAGGAAAAGAATTTTCGGAAAAAATATCCGTTCTTTGCGCTTTCCATGGTTGCGGCTGTTCTGATTGTTCTGGTTTGGTGCGCCTATTTCTTGCGCCTGGCCACGCTCGGCGAACAGCGTTTGGAGCGACTGCAGGCGCGGGTCCGGTCGCTCGCCGCCATTGAGAGCCGGATGCGGGAGCACGAGAGGGTAGTAAGCGACCTGCAGAACAAGTTTGAGCGAGTGGCGGCCCTTCCGGTCAGACGGTCGTTATGGCTTTCGATGCTCTCGGATATTCACAGCCGTCTTTCGGAGGGTATGTGGCTGGCGAGCGTCAAGCCTGTTTTGCGCGAAAAGACCCCGCCAGCCGGATCCGATACGGAGTTGGGCGGCGCGATGGGAATGGGGATGGAAATGCCTGGATCCCCACGGCCGGCCGGTCCGCAATTCGTTGACGCGGTGGAAATCACCGGTTTGGCGTATCTGGACAAGGTGCCGGAGGGGGCGGCGATCCGCCTGCGCGATGCCCTGCGGGAATCCCCTTTCTTTACCGATCAGACGGAAATCACGGCTTCGCCGGTACCGCCCCGGGATGATTTCGTCGCTGATTTTACCATCAAGGCTGTGCTGAAGGACCCGATCGCCCTATGAATATCAGAAGAAACCTCTCGCTGGTCGTCGGCCTCATCATCACGCTGGTACTCATCGCGGCGGCTACTTTTTTCCTGGTACGGTATGCCGTGCGGTATTACCAAGTGACACGCGATCTGGCGGCGGAGCAAGGGCGGCTCGATCAGCTAAACCGACGGTCGCCTTTTCCCAATGAGGAGAACATCCGAAGGCTCGAAGAAAACAGCGCGAAGTTAGACAGTGCCTTTCGGAAGCTGGTGAGCGAGCTATCCCGGAATCAATATGAGCCGCCGCCGATCGAGCCGGCGCGCTTTCCCCAGGAACTGCGGCGAATGAACGAGCGTTTGCGCGCGCTGGCTCAAACCGGAGGCGTCACGTTGCCGGCGGCCTTTGCCTATGGGTTTGACCGCTATTTCAAAGGTGAATTGCCACGCAAGGACGAAGTGCCGCGCCTGCTGACTCAACTGAACGCCGTCGAAAGTGTTTGTCGGGCGTTGTTCGAGGCCGGCATTGGCGAAGTCGCTAAGATTGAACGCCAAACCTTTGAACAGGCCACGGCCTCCTCACCGGCGGGCGAGACGGGAGCCATGGGATCTTACGTGGCGTTGAGAGAGGCGGTCGGGTCATCGAGGGACGGACTTTCCGGTGAAGAGGGCAGGGATACCAGCGGTTTGTTTGCTTGGGAGCGCGTGGCGGTGGAATTTGTGACGAAGGAGGCCGGTCTGTGGGCGGCGTTGAACGGTTTAGCGCGTCTTCCGGCGTTTGTGGCCGTCAGCAGTATCACCGTAACCAATGAAACACCCCGCCCGCCCCTCAAAACCCCGGCGAGGGAGGGAGAAACGCCGGCAGGAATAGTCCGGGGGCCGGTGGCGCCGGTGGCGCCGATGGCGCGCATGACGCCGGCGGAAGCCGAGATGGGAATTCCTTTCGGCGCAACGGGAACTGGCCAAAAACAACCAGTAACGCGCGAGGAACGTATTGTGGCGGGGCGCGATGAAGTTCTGCGTGTGCGCATCCAGGCGGATGTCCTTCGGTTTTTGAAAACGGCTCAGGCTGAACCGTGAGGAGTAACGATTGTGAGCGCTGTCACTGAAATCCATACTGGCGGCATCAAGCAGTTTTATGACAAAATTCTGCTCGTCGCTCTGCTCGTCGCGTTGCTCGTATCCGCCGCCATTCTCTGGTTCAAAATCCAACAGAGCAAAGAACTTCTGGCAACCTCCGGCGAAGCGGTGATGCCGTCCGAAGAACAGACGGTTGCGCCCGTGGATGAGGCGCAGATGCTGGCGCAGATGGAACGACTGCGAGAGCCTTTTCAGATCCCGCCGCGCTCGCAGCGGATGTTCGTCAGCGAAATCCGCTACGCCTGCCAGAAGTGTGGCAAGCCCGTTCCCATGCTGGAGAAGAAATGTCCCTTCTGCGGATTCGAGGATGAAGGAGTTGTGGATCCGACCAGACGCGACAGTGACGGCGACGGCATGCCGGACTGGTGGGAGGAGAAATACGAGCTGAATCCATTCAATCCGGACGATGCGACTTTGGATAGCGATGGCGATGGTTTCACCAATTATGAGGAGTTTCTCGCTGGGACCGATCCTCGTAATCCGGCGTCGTTCCCGGACCTGCCTATCAAGCTGCGAATAGCGGAGCCGCCGCGACGTGAACCGTTGCAGGTCCAGTTCCTTGCCGTTCAGGAAATCATTGAGGGCCAGAAGTCCTATCAGTTGAATCTGCGGGACCGGACATATTTTGCCAAAGTGGGCGACCGGGTGGGCGGATTTGAGATCGTCGGGTATGACGAAGCCAATGATGCGCTCATCGTGCGCCAGGGGCAGCGGCAACGCACGTTGAAACGTGGCGTCGGGGCGATGGATGAAGACTATATTGTGAAGTTTTTACTCCTCGTGGACGGCTCGAGATTCGATGTGAAAGTGGGGACAGAGTTCAAACTGCGGGGGGCCGCGTATCGGTTCGTAGAGCTGATGGCGGATGGTCGCGCTCGCGTAGTTGCCGTGGAATCCGGGAAGGAGTACCTCGTGCCAGCGGTGGATCCTCGGGAACTCGAAATACGATTGAACGATCCGTCAAGAGGGATCGGACCGGAGGGAATCCAGTCGGAGATATTTGCACCCACCCCACCATTGCGTCGGTGAATTTCATCCGGTATCGGCGCTGGCAAGCGGTGGAGTGGGAGAAGGGCGTAAAACTGAAGTGTGTTGCCTTGACAAAAAATCTGCGGATAGAGACAATGAGGGAATATGGCGGAACCGAAAAACGCGGAGGCCGGTTGGGTGCCGCCGCCGGGTGTGCGAAATACACGGAGTGAAGGAGCATAAGACCATGAATCGTCAGAGTCATATCGTGGTGTCGGTTTTGTTTGTGGGGGCATTTGCCGGGTTTTTGGCACTAGCCCAACAGCCGAACCTTGACGATTTGCTGCGAGACATGACAGGTCCGGCCGTTGCTGAACCTGCGCCCCCCGCTCACGCGGAAGCTCCGGCGCAAACACCGGCCGGCGAGGAAAAGCCGATGGAGACTCCGCCCCCTGCGGAACGCCCTCAGGAAGCGCCACCGGCGTTGGTGGAACTCCTCGAGAATTTGCAAAACATTCCGCCGGCAGCCGAAACGCCCGCGGTGAAGGAGACGCCGTTTGAGGCGGCGCCTGCGCAAATGGCGCCTGCCGCCGCGGAAGCTCCTGCACCGACCCCACGGGCAGAACTCGACGAGGCGGCCCGTGAACTGGCGCGCCAGGAAGAAATCCGCCTCCAGGCCAGTGAGGTGGAGGGCCTCAAAGCATTGTCCGCAGCCTATGAAGCCGCCGGGCGTGGAGATCACGCGAAGGCTTTCAGCCTGTTTGAACAAGCCCTGATTAAGATCCCCCTGCGGCCGGCGACGGAGGACGTGCGCCGCAAGGCGGTGTTTGCCCGCGCCGAATCGGCCTACCAGATGGCTCGCGCTCATTTCGAACGGGGTGATTATGCCCAGGCGCGGCAGCAAGCTCAGACCGCGGCTGAAATTGACGAGGCAGGACACGGCCGCGCCGTTCGTTCTCTGCTCGCCCGCATCGCAGCCCGTGAGGAACGTGAGCGCATGCGTACTGAACGCCGTCCCGCCCAAATCGGGCTGCCAGCGGAGGTGGCCGAAAAGGAAGCGATGATTGAGCAAATGTTCAGCCGCGGAAAGCAGTGGTTTGACCTGGACGAATACGATCGGGCGGAGGCGATGTTTGAACAAGTGCTGTTGAAAGACCCATACCACCGCGACGCTATGCGCTTCCTGAAACGCATTGAAGAGCTGCGGCTGCAGGCCTCCAATACCCGGCGGCGTACGACCGTCGAGGACTATGTGCAGGACGTCCGCGAACGTTGGAATCCGCCCATTCGACGTCCCATGTTCGAGCCCACTGATATGGATGCGGGCCGCGAAAAACAGATTCAGACCGCCTCACAGAAACTGCGCGAGAAAATGCAGGCCATTGTCATCCCGTCCATCGTCTATCGGCAGGCAAATATTGTGGACGTCATCAACTTCTTGCGTGAAGCCAGCGAGGCACACGACCCGGAAAAGGTCGGCGTTAATATTATCTTAAAACTGGAAGTAGGGGGCGCTTCGATGCCTTCAACACCCTCGCCAGCGGCGCCTGCAGCCCCGGCCGTTGAAGATCCCTGGGGCTTCCCGGCCCCGGGCGCTCCCGCGGCGCCTTCTGCTCCGCAGGGGCCGTCCGGTGCGGGCGATATTCCGGCCATCACGCTGAACCTCCGGCGTGTGACGCTCCTGGACGCCATTAAATATGTGACGGAAGTCGCCGGTCTCAAGTATCGAATCGAGGAAAACGCGGTGGTTATCACTCCACGCGATGTCGTAACCAACGTCATCACGCGTATGTATCCGGTCATGCCTTCCATTTTGACGGTCGCCGTGGAGCGACGTGAACAAGACCAACAGCGCGGGGGCGAATTCACACCGATGGGAGGGGGTGCAACCATCAAGACGTCACCCGATGATGATATCAAGGCATTGTTCGAACGCATGGGCGTACCCTTCCCCATGGGCACCTCGATCAGTTACAACTCAGCCATCAGCCAGTTGATCGTCACCAATACCGCCGAGAACCTTGAAATCCTCGAGCGCATTCTCGGCAATCTGGACATCGTGCCCAAGCAGGTGGAGATCGAGTCCCGGTTCGTCGAAATCGGACAGGCGGATATCGAGGAGCTGGGCTTTGAGTGGATGCTGACCGACCACTGGCAGCTCGCCAACAAGCGCGGCAGCGGTCCGGTGACCTCGCGCGAACGGATTCAGATGAATGCCAACGCCGCCAACGGGGGCTTCACGCGGGGATTGCGTTACTTCAGCGGCGCAACCGATAGCGCGACGCCCAGCGGGTCGACGCTCGCGACCGCCGCTGGCATGACCGGAACGCTCTTCAGCATCTCGAGCATCCTGACCAATCCCGAACTGACCTTCGTGCTCCATGCGCTTTCTCAGCGCGGTGGGACGGATCTGCTCTCCGCCCCGCGGGTCACCACCCGCAGCGGTGTGAATGCTCAGATTCAGGTGGTGGAGGAGATCATTTATCCAACCGAATATGAGGAACAGTCGGTCGAGTCTCAAATTGATACGAGCATGCGCACGCCTATCCCCAGCGCTTTCGAAACGCGCGAGGTTGGCGTGATCCTGAATGTTACTCCGACGGTAGGGCCCGATGGTTACACCATTGACCTGACCCTCGTCCCCGAAGTCGCGGAATTGGCGGGCTGGATTGATTACGGGCCTCCCGGACGCTTTCCCATTCTGCAGCCGATATTCGCCAGCCGTAATGTCACGTCCACAATCGTGCTGTGGGATAACCAGACAATCGTCATGGGCGGTATGATCCGCGATCAGACGACGCGATATTCGGATAAAGTTCCGTTGCTGGGAGATATTCCTCTGCTGGGGCGGCTTTTCCGGTCTGAGGGAGAGCGGAGCGTCAAGCGAAATCTCGTGGTTTTCGTGACGGCGCGTCTGGTTAATCCCGCCGGATATCCGATTCACGAACCCAAGGATGCGGTCGGCGAACGATGGTAAGGCGAGCCTCGCGTTTTGTTGAGAGGCATGGAGCGCTGGGGACGTATCGAGCGGCCTTAGGTTGAAGATACGTTCCGGCGTGCACAAGGCTAGGCCGTCCAAAGCTGGATGAAGTTCTTTGCCGCGGGGGGCCAAGGTGTTCGCCGGCCGGAGGCGGACGGTGGTCTCCAACGCGGGTTGGTCAGCCGTGATCTTTGGTCTTTTGTGCACGTGCCTTCCGCGGCGGGAAAAGCGTGGAACCATTTTTGACCACGGATTGCACGGGTGGGGACGGACCGGAAGTCCTTTATATCTTCTCGTCTTCTTACGGTTTTCAAAGATCAATTGATTCCGGGTTCGTCCATGCTCATCCACAACCTCTGTGATGGTTGTTCGTTTTTATTGAACGGATTGCTGGTTGCACCATGGAGAGCCCCCGTCTGCTGATTCTGGACGGCCATAATATTGTTTACCGTTCGTTTTTCGCCATTCCGCGATTGGCCGCGCCGGACGGACGGCCGAGCAACGCATTGTTCGGTTTTCTGCGGGCTTTCCAGGTTTTATGCAAAGACAGCTCGCCATCCCATGTGTGTGTGGTCTTCGATGGCGGGCTGCCCGCCGAACGACTCGGACGCCTAGAATCCTATAAAGCCCAGCGGCCTCCCATGCCGGAAGATTTGCGCTCACAAATACCCGCCATCGAATCCTGGTTGGCATGCATTCGCGTTTGTACGCTGCGGCTAGAAGGCGAAGAGGCCGACGATATGATTGCCAGCCTTGCAACCCGTGCAGCGGTGGACGGGGCGGAGGTCCGTATCGCTTCCAACGACAAGGACCTCTACCAGCTCGTGAGTAACACCATCCGATTAGTATCGCCTTCCATCGCACCCGATTTGATCGGACCGGAGGAAGTCGTCCGACGGACCGGCGTACCTCCGGAACATGTGACGGAATGGCTGGCGCTGACCGGCGACGCCTCCGACAATATCCCTGGCGTGCCGGGGATCGGACCGAAAACCGCCGCCCGTCTGCTGACGGATTTCGGATCGCTCGATGCTCTGTGGAATAGGCTGGAAATGGTGCGGCCTGAACGCATCCGCCGTTTGCTTTCCGACCACCGTGTCACTGTCGAGCGAAACCTTGCGTTGATGACATTGCGCCGCGACCTGCCATTGCCAATGGATTGGCGCTCGTGTGTCCTCTCGGCACCGGATGTCGAGCATCTACGGGCCTTTTACCAGGAATGGGGCTTTCAAAGTCTCCTGCGGGGCTTGGAGGAGCCGACAATGCTTTGAACCATCGCGCAAGAAGGGCCTGGCGTTCAGGATCATCATGAAACGTTGTTTATTGGAGCCGTGTGCGGTGTTCGCCGTGGTCATGTGCGCCCTATTCACGCTGGGAGTCGGCGTGCGACGCCATGTCGTTGCGGCACAGACTGTCGGACGAAGCCGTCCGTTGCCGTTTACGCTGGAGAGCGCCCTACACTTTCGGCGCGTTGAAATGTTGTATAACGGACGGTCGTTGCCCTCCGTGGACACGGCCGTCCAATACCCCGAAGGCGTGGTCACGTGGGCGTCCGATACCATCGGAGCGGAATATGGGCTGGCCGGCCTTTCACACCTCTTTCCTCCCCACGTTCCTCTGGAAGAAAGGGTGCGTTGGATTTCCGTCTTGTGGTTTTGTCTAGGCATTCCCTTGATGGCCATCTGGGTGCAACGGCGGACGGGCTCTCGTGCCGGTGGATGGGTAGCCGCGTTATATTACGCGGTGGGGCTGGGCGCAGTTATCCGTTCCACGGGTCAGGAGATCATGCGTGAGAACTTCGCGCTACCGTTTCTGCTGGCGCATCTCGCTGCGGATGCCGAAGCGGCGGTGGCGGTCCATGCGCGTCGCCGTCATTGGGCAGTGGCGGGGTCGGCTGTCGCCTTGACGGCGGCTCTGCTGTGCTGGGACCTGATCCAGTTCTATCTCATGATGTGGACGTTGATTCGGCTGGCGGTTTGGTTTCGCCGTCCCGTTCCGCTCGGCGATCCGGTTCTGCTACGGTGGTGGGTTCCGCTCGGTGTGGCGTTGTTGGCCGCCCAAGCGCATCCCTATTACCGTGCGCACGGATTGTTGCTGTCGCCAACCGCGGTGGCAACGGGCGCGATGGTTTTGACGCTGGTCGCCGCCCGCCTTTGCGGTGGTCCGGCGGCCACGCCTCCACGCACCACCGTCGGGCTGGCTGTGCTGGCGGCGCTTGCGCTGGTTTTGGGGCAAGGGGGATATCACGAAAGTTACGGCCATTTCGGTGAACTCCTAATCGCGAAAATCCGTTTTCTGAACCGAAAACCTGACGATCCCGCTCGGCTGACCTTCGCGCAACGCATGTTGTGGACGCCGGCGTTGCATTCGGCCACGTGGCGCACGATTATCCGACTCTTTCCTTTTTCATGGGGGTTGACATTGTTGGTGTGCGGCATGTATATTGTAGAGAGATTAAAAAAGCGATCTCTCCCCGTCGCGTCAGGGAATACCTTTTTCTACCTTGTTGCGTCGTTCACATTGTTTGTCTTGTTTGTCCGGTTTCATGTCTATTGGGCTATTTTCGTGGCGGGGGTCTTAGGATGGAGCCTGGCGTTGGCGGAGCGATGGAGCGGGAGGGCACGTGGGGCATGGGCGCTGGTGCTGGCGGTGGCGCTGGCCGGCGAAACGGCGTTCACAATTCGCGGCGCCCGTTGGTGGGGCCGCTGGGACGCGCCGTACGAGCGCTTGGAGGAATTGGCCGAGTGGCTGAAAATATACGCGGCGCCTGCGCCCGTTCTGGCGAATTTTGGCGTCAGCGCGTTCGTGCTGGCGCGAGGCGAATGCCCGATTTTGCTGCATCCGAAATTCGAGACGCGCGCGATTCG
This sequence comes from uncultured bacterium, assembly GCA_938005705.1. GTDB lineage: Bacteria > Verrucomicrobiota > Kiritimatiellia > PWTM01 > PWTM01 > CALLML01. The sequence continues at coordinate 4,814 of CALLML010000014.1, read as the reverse complement.
GGATCGCGTGGAAAAATACGGACGGGAACTTTTCACGGGTACGGAAGAGTCGTTTCGAGACTGGGCCGAGTCTCACGGTGCGCGTTATTACGTGCATGCGATGGGCGAGTTCAGTCCGTGGATGCCCGAATACCAGATGCGATACATGGTCAATGCGTTGTATCCGCCGCCGACGGCGCCGGCACGCCTATTTGAGTTTCGGCCGCGCGTATTGCGAAAATTCGTCTGGGAATGGGGCAACTCGAAATATCGCGTTTTTCGGATTGTAACACGTGCCGACGAGGCCGATGCGGCTGGCTATGCGGCACGGGCGGAATCCGCGCTGCAGGAAGGCCGCTTAGATGACGCGGAAGTCCTCGCTGTCCACGCCGGTCGGCTCTACCCGGGAGAGGAACGAGCCCTGCGCGTTCTGCGACATGTCGTCGCCCTGCGTGAGGCTGGTTTCGGGCGTTCCGAACAGGAGGGGGGGCCGTGAAATCGGAGATGCCACGGTGCATTACGTTGGGTATTACCGGTGGCGTCGGCTGCGGCAAGAGCGAAGTGGGACGAATTCTCGAGCGATGGGGATGGGCGGTCTGCGATACAGATGACTTGGCGCACGCGGCGTTGGCGCCAGAGGGCGCCGCCTATGAGGCTGTCGTCACGCGGTTTGGACAGGAGATCCTCGATCGAGATGGAAGAGTGGTGCGGGACCGACTGGCGCGTATCGTGTTCAGCGATGAACGCGCTCGAGCCGAGCTGAACACGATCGTGCATCCCGTTGTGCGGAAGGCGTTGCAAGACTGGCTTGCGGGAAATGCCCACGGGCGCGACCGTGCGGTCCTCGTCCCGCTCTTGTTTGAAGCGGGATGGACGGAGGGATGGACGGCGATAGTCTGCGTGGCGGCAGGAGAACAGACCGTGATGGAAAGATTGGCCCGCCGAGGGTGGGGCGAGGAGGACATGCGGCAGCGTATGGCGGCACAGTGGCCGCTGGAAGAAAAAAAACGACGAGCCGATTACGTGATCGACAATAACGGTTCGCTGTACGAGTTGGAATGCGCCGTGCGGCGCATGCTGAACCGAATACGGGAGCAGGAGGAAAACAGAACATGATGTCGGATGAGAGAAATGGAAGACCGGCGCGGGGGCGGTCCAATCGGGGCCATCGGGGGTATTCGTCCCGTTATGGCAACTACCACACAGGCGATCGACGGCCACCGTCGGAGGAATACCTCCCCGCTGAGGAAGCGCCGGCCCCCGCTGCGCCGGCGGCCGCTGCGCCGGCCGCCTCGGAAGCCCCACCGCTCGCACCCGCCGAGGCTGGCGCGTCCGCGGAGACTGCTGCGGCCGAATTCACCCCGCCAGTCGAGGTGCGTCCGCGCGAAGTGGTCAAGCTATTCGAACTGCAGGAAAAAACCGTTCCGGAACTCAAGCAAATGGCCGATAGCCTGGGCCTCCAGGACCTCGGGGCACTCCAACGACATGAGTTGGTGTTCGAGATTCTGAAAGCTCATGCACGACGCAACGCCGTGATGCTGGGACGCGGGGTCATGGAGATTCTTTCGGATGGATTTGGTTTTCTGCGTTCGCCGGCCTCCAATTATCTGGCCTGTCCTGAAGACATTTATGTGTCGCCTTCGCAAATCCGTCGGTTCGGCCTGCGCACCGGCGATTTCGTGGAGGGGGAAATCCGTCCTCCCAAGGAAAAGGAACGCTTTTTTGCCCTGTTGCGGGTCGAGCGCATCAACGGTGACAATCCCGAGGCCGCCCGAGGTAAAGTGCCTTTCACTGATCTGACGCCGCTGTTTCCGAACCAGCGGCTGGTGTTGGAACGCCCCGGCGGCAGTATCTCCATGCGAGTGATGGATCTTCTGACGCCGATCGGCAAGGGACAGCGCGGACTGATCGTCGCTCCGCCGCGCACTGGCAAGACCATGTTGCTGCAGGAAATTGCCAACAGCATCTCCGCGAACAATCCCGAGTGCAAGCTGATCATCCTGTTGATTGATGAACGGCCCGAAGAGGTGACCGATATGCAGCGGACGACAAAAGCCGAGGTGCTCAGCTCCACATTTGACGAGCCGCCGGAACGACATGTTCAGCTCGCCGAAATCGTCATTGAAATGGCCAAGCGCATGGTCGAATGCGGGCGCGATGTGGTGATTTTGCTCGACAGCATCACCCGTCTTGCGCGCGCCTATAATACGCTCCAGCCGCACAGTGGAAAGATCCTCTCGGGCGGTGTAGATGCCAATGCACTCCATAAGCCGAAGCGATTCTTTGGCGCCGCCCGCAATATCGAAGGCGGCGGCAGCCTGACGATTATCGCCACGGCGCTTGTGGACACCGGCAGTCGCATGGACGAGGTGATCTTCGAGGAATTCAAGGGCACCGGCAACCTGGAGTTGGCCTTGGACCGCAATCTGGTGGACAAGCGTATTTTTCCCGCCATCAACATCGAAAAATCTGGGACACGGAAGGAAGAATTACTGCTCCATCCCGATGAACTGGCGAAAATCTGGATCATGCGCCGCGCGCTGAACGGTGTCCCGCCCGTTGAGGCGATGGAGCTGATCATCAGCCGCCTGAAGAAGACCAAGTCGAACGCAGAATTCCTGATGAGTTTGCAGGGATAACCTCCCGCGGATGGGCCGCCATGAGGCCAGATCGGGAACCGGAAAAACTCCCCGTTTTTGTAGGCGTTCTAGATCGAAACGTTCGAACGCGACAGCGGACGCGGGCTGCGACGGCGCTGACAATCTCGTTGCTCGTCCATGCTGCGTTGATTTCGCAATTGCCGCCGCCGGGGTGGCTCCCCAAGGCACCGATGCATCGCCGTCCGATCATTGTGCGCGACGCCCCAACGCTGCCCGTTGAACGTATCCCACAGAGGCCGGTCTTTGATCCCGATCGCCCGGACGCGTTGCGTCCGTCGCCCGCGCCGAACGTGGAAACGCCGCCCCTGCCGGAAATACCCGATAGGCCGGTGCCGCCTTTTGGAGAATCCGATCGGCTCACCTCGATCGAAATGCCGCCGCCCGCCGCCTGGACACCCCGACTTGATCGTCTCGAAACGGAACAGCGGGTTGTGCCGGAAGGATTGGCGGCGCTGCCGCGGCGGATCGATGTCGCTGTGCCGCGCGCACAACACGTTCCGGATATCACGCCGTCCGCCTTTTTCCCATCTGAGATAAAGGCGGAATTGCCGCCGAGATCGGAACAGAGCGCCTTTGGCACGGATCTGTCGTGGCCGCCGCCGTCAGGTTCCGGGAGGGAGATAGCGGCGGTTCACGAGGAGTTTGCACGCGAGCTGAATAATCTCTGGCAACCTGAGACCTCCGCCGAGGTGACCGGCGCCCGGGCCATTGAATCGCTTCTGCGTATGGAAACGCGGACGCATCGGCTACCATCGGATTCGATTCACCTTTATTTCGAGATTCGTATTCAGCGCCGGTCGGCGGAAGGACTGCCGATTATGCCGAAAGATGTGCTGCTGGTACAGGACTGTTCGGAGAGCATGACCCAGCCGATCCTCGATCAGTGCCAACGGGGACTTCATTTGTTTCTCGCCACGCTTGCGCCGGAGGATCGCTTCGATATCATTGCGTTTGCTGAAACCCGCGAGCGTTGCTTCGGCGCATTGACGCCGGCGGACGCGGTGAACCGCGCCCGCGCTGGTTGGTTCATCGCCCAGTTGACTTCGCGCGGCAAAACCGATTTGCTTGCGTTTCTCGACGATGTGGTGCCGGTACGGCCGGATCCCGGCCGCGCGTTTCTTGTGGTGCTTTTCACAGACGGCATTCCCACAACGGGTCTGATGGACAATTTTGTCATCATTGAGCGTTTCACGGAGCGCAACACAGCCGCCGTTTCGGTCTTCACGTTCGGTGCGGGGCGGCGCGTGAACCGTTTTTTGCTTGATCTATTGAGTTATCGCAATCGCGGCGACGCGCGTGTCATTCCAGAGCGTCAGAATATTCCCGCCGGTGTTGCGGCGCTGGCCACGGAACTGGCGCGACCGGTGCTCACCGAATTGCGGGTGAGCTTCGCCGGGGATGCGGGGAAAGAGACCTATCCGCGCACTTTGACGAACCTTTATTTGGACCGCCCACTGATCCTTTATGGCCGTGTGCGCATTGACGCCCCTCCTACCGCCGTCCACATCCGTGGTCGCTCTCTCGCCGGAGACCTCGACATGGTTTTTCCGATCGTGTGGGAGGAGGCCCAAGTCGGAGGACCGGAGATCGTGACCGAATGGGCGCGCCAGCGGATGCTGGCGCTGATGGCGGAATATGTTCGCACGCGCAATCCCGTCACGCTGACCGAGTGGGCGCGCGTCGGACGTGCTTATGGCATCCCGCTGCCTTACGTCGAGACGCTAAATCTGCCGATCAGCCCCGCACGCCGCTGAGACCAACCGGCAGAGCCTTTTTTTTTGCGCTAACCCGTCTTCGACAGTTGGGTCATCAAAAGTGTTGAATTTTCCTGAAAAACACGCTTATCGCCCCCCGTTTTTCTCCACTACATTTTGGATCATTTTCGGGCGAGTCGGCAGGCGCAATTGCATTCACACGAGCAGGTCCGCGGCCAGTTTCTCCGGTTGAGAATACGGGGACAGAGAATACGAATATTCCGAGACAAATTCATAAGATTTTTTCTGTCAGCGTAATACGGCGGAATCTGGGACGAAGTTAGCCCAAGTTCGTCAGTTACGGCACAAGATATCTCGATTTTTAGGAAAGTCGGCGATTGTCACGCCATTTTCGGGACTACATTTTCGATCACTTTTGGGGTGTTGGGCAGTTCGATGCCCAGCCTGATGAGCAGTTGAG
>CALLML010000013.1 GCA_938005705.1 uncultured bacterium | reverse complement strand
ATTTCGCCTTCGCGCGGATCGATCGCACGCAGTATCGCCAAACCGGTTGTTGTTTTGCCCGACCCGCTTTCTCCGACGATGGCCAGTGTTTCGCCGCGCTCCATTCGGAAACTGACATCGTCCACGGCCTTGATGTACCGCCGCGGTCGGCCCATAAGCGTACGTTCCTTGACAAACCACACGCGCAAATTGCGCACTTCCAGCAAGGGCCAGACGCCGGATGGGGTGTCCGGCGTTGGTGAGGGCGTTGGGTTCATGGTCCTTATTCAGAGGTCGCGAGCATAGAGCCAACATCGCACTTGGGTTTTGCCATCCAGGTCTCTCATCTCCGGTCTGCGGCAATCACAAACCCCGCGCATGAAACGGTCACAGCGCGGATGAAACGCGCAGCCAGGCACCTCCTCCAAAGGACCGGGGACACTACCCCGTATAACCTTCAAGCGGTGGTCGCGAACGAAGGATGAGCCAACAACCGATCCCATCAGCGCGATGGTATAGGGATGCTTCGGATCGGAGAACAGGGTTTGGACATCGGCAAGTTCGACGATCTCGCCCAGATACATCACGGCCACCCGATCGGCGGTCTCGGCCACAACCGCGAGGTTGTGCGTGATAAGGACGATGCCCATGTCGCCTCCCCGCTGAATTTCCTTCATAAGGTCGAGAATCTGAGCCTGGATAGTCACATCTAGCCCGGTAGTCGGCTCATCGGCAAAGAGCAGACGAGGTTCGCCGCAGAGGGCCATTGCCGCCATGATCCGTTGCCGCATGCCGCCAGAAAATTCGAAGCTATACTGAAAATAGCGGCGAGGGGCGTCCGGGATGCCGACGCGTGTGAGCATTTCGCACGCACGCTCAAAGCGGTCAGTCCGGTTGAGATGGGTGTGCAACTGGAGCACCTCATCCAGTTGACGTCCGATCCTATGAACGGGACTCAGCGCGGTCATCGGCTCCTGGAAGATCATGGCCATGCGCCCGCCGCGAATGTATCGAAGTTCCCGGCTGTTACGGTGAAATTGCAAGAGGTCCACCGGTTCGGCGCCCGCGCGCTCGCGGAACAGGATGCGCCCTTTCGAAACGCGACCGGGTGGTTGAATGAGCCCCATAGCCGCGAATGAACTCTGGCTTTTCCCGCAGCCGCTTTCGCCGACCAAGGCCAGGGTCTCCCCCGGATAGACGTAGTAGGACGCACCGCGAACAGCTCGGACGGTTCCCTCATCCAGTTCATACTCCACGTGTACATCGTCCATCTCAAGGATGGGTTCGCGATCGTTTGTTTTCATGTCGAATACGGGTCGGCCGCGTCGCGTAAACCCTCGCCGACGAAATTGAACGCCAGCACGGCCAAAATCACGCCAACGGCAGGCAACAGCATCCACGGTTGGTTTTCTACCACCTCAACACTTTGCGCCTGCTGAAGGAGCACACCCCAACTCACGATCGGTGGGCGGAGGCCGAGACCCAGAAAGCTCAGTGAGGTTTCCGCCAAAATCATGTGGGGAATGGCCAACGTCAGGCTCGCGATGAGGTGACTGGTAAAATTTGGCAGCAAATGGACGAAGATGATTCGGATTTCGGAGGCACCGGCAAGCAGGGCGGCGCGGGCGTAGTCCTCCTCGCGCAGCGCCAACAGCTTGCCGCGCACTACGCGGCACAAGCCGGTCCATCCCATCGAAGCGAGGATCAGTGTCATTGCAAAATAGACCGACAAGCTGCTCCATTGTTTCGGAATGGCGGCGGCGAGGGCCATCCAAATCGGGATTTTGGGAATGGTCAACAGAATTTCCGCCACCCGCTGAATGAACATATCCACTCGCCCACCGAAATATCCGCTGATGCCGCCAAGGGCGATGCCCAGGACGAAACTCAGGATCACCCCTAATAATCCGATCAGCAGCGAAATACGACCGCCATGAAGGATGCTGCTGAAAACATCCTGGCCCAACGATCCTGTGCCTAGTAGAAAAACGCGATGAAGACGCCGGATTTCACAGGGCACCCCCTCAGTGGGCACTCCCGGCGGCAAGGGGGCATTGAGGCATACGGCATCGCGGCGGTCGGGATCGAGCTTGACGATCAGCCGCTCGACAGGCCCGTTGGGGGTCAACCAACGGATTTGATCGCCGGCGGCAATACGCTCTCTCTCCTGGGGAGAAAGGCCTGAAAGCCGCGCCCACGTATTGGCGAGATCGCCCGACGGTGCCAAACGGACGGAGTTCCTGTCGTCGCCTGCCAGCCGTTCCTCGTCCACCCCGAAGAAATGGCGATTCGTCGGCACGATGCCCAGAAAACGCCAAGGATAGCCCCGAACCCAGAACCGCAGCGGCAGACGGCGACTTTCATCCGGAAGGTATCGCTCGGCGAGGGTCACCGGATCGCGTTCTCGAACCATGGGGTGGACGTAGAAACGTGGCAGGACATGGCCCGGCACGCGTCCGAATCGCAGCCGTTGGGGAGGCTGATTGACGTTAAAACGATGGATAACGGCCGGATCGTAAGGCGAGAAAAAATTGCAATTCAAGCAGAACAGATACAACGCCACCGTGACATATGCCATCCAGTACGCCACCCGGTGTTTGCGGAATCGACGGACGATGAGCGTCCATTGCGGCGCCTCGTAATAGGCGCGCTTGCGACGTTCATCATCGTAAAGCGTCGCCCCCCCTTGCAAGGTCTCGCTGGCTTCAACAGGGCTTTGCAAACGTTCTCTGCTCATTTGGCCTCAAAACGAATCCGGGGGTCTACCATAGCCAACAGGATGTCGGAGATCAGAACGCCGAGCACCGCCAGGATGCACTCAATGAAAACGCAACTGGAGGCTAAATAACTGTCCTGACTCATAATCGCCTGTAGCAGGCGCGGCCCCAGCGTGGGTAGTGAGAGCACAATCGAGATAATGACTGAACCCGATATGATCTGCGGCAAGATCAACCCGATGTTGGACATAAAGGGATTCAAGGCTACTCGCACAGGATAGCGCAGCACGACCAGCGCCGGATGCAGACCCCGCGCCCGCGCACAGAGGACGTACTGTTTTCGCATCTCGTCAATCACGTTGGCTCGCATGATCCGGATCATGCCCGCCGTGCCTCCGGTGCCGAGGATGACCACCGGAACGGCCAGATGTTTGAGCAAGTCCGCCATGCGCGCGCCATCATACCAAGGACGATCCAGCAGATGCGCGCTGATCAATCCGGTCGGGTCATAGCCTGGCCACCAATTTTTCATCATCACCTGAAAGATTAACGCGAGGACAAACGCCGGAGTGGCCATCGCCACCAAGCCGATGAAAGTCAAAAAATAGTCCCAAAACGTGTTCTTCTTCACAGCGGCGAAGATACCGAAGGGCAATGCGATGGCCCACGTGAACAGGATGGTCACAATGCTGATAGCAGCCGTGACGGGAACGCGTTGGCGCAAGATGTCGGCCACAAGAACGCCATCTTGGAAACTTCGTCCCAGACGTCCATGGACAAAATCTCGAATCCAATAGAAGTAGCGTACGGTCAATGGCTGATCAAAATGGTATTGTTCACGCAACGCCTGAATCCGTGCCTCATCACGCATGCCCTCCCGTTCCATCTGCTCGATCAGGCTGTCGAGAAAACTACCCGGTGGCAGATGAATGATCATAAACACGCTGAACGAAATGATCAGCAGAACGGGGATGGAAATCAAAAGCCGCCGTAGAATATAACGAATTAACATGGCGTCATTCTCCGCCGTTCTCCCAGAAAAAGACTTCGGGACAATTATTGCCGGGATCGTGGGCGATCCAACCCGCCAGAGAAATCTCCGGGACGTTTTTGAACCCCTTCTTTACATAAACGACGGCCCCGGGCGGAGTGGAAATGCCGATCGTCGGAAGCTGATCGGCGGTATGCTCCGACAGCACCTGCCAAGCATCGATCATTTGTTTTCGCGTGGGAGCCTCCACAACGCGACGCCACATCACCTCCAACTGTTTAAATCGCTCCGGCGGTTCCCAGCCCTGTTGTCCGCCGCTGACCAACCATTCGGTCCATTTGGAGGCCCAAAGACACTCCGCGGGATGTGTCGGAGCGTAATTGCCAGCCACGACCGGACCAAAGAAATTTCCACCCTCTCGGGCAACCCCCACGTCCAAGAGCCCCATGGAGTTCCAGTTGTTGATCAGGGTCAGCGTCTGCACCTTCATTTGCGCATTCACGCCGACAGCCTGCCAGTAATTGCAGACCATCTGTACGGCATCTAGAGGGCGTGTCTCGTCCGTGGCCACCGCTAAGACGAGTGGACGGCCACTCCATAGAAGACGCGTACCGTCCGAAGCTCGGCGGTCCAGCCCCATTTCATCCAGCAGCCGGTTGGCGAGATCCGGTCGATACTCCACGGCCTCACGGAAATGCCGCGCATTAAAGAAAGGAGAGCCAGGTGGCACCGAAATTTGGGCAGGATCCCCCATGCCCCGGAAGACCACCTCGATGATTTCTTGGCGGTTAATCGCATGGGATAATGCACGGCGGAAACGGGGATCCGCCTGTAATCGCGTCAACTCTTCATCGGCGCGAGCCTGAGGGAAATAGAAAACCACCTCGCCCACATAGTCGTACGCCCACAAGAGCACGCGGTAGTTTCCGAGATGTTCGTTCTGTTTCAAGACCGTGAAATCAGCGAAATGGATATCACGAACCTGAAAGTCCACATTCCCGGAGGTCAGCTTCAGGTTGCGCGTCGCACGCCGGGGTTGTGGCTCGCTTTCAACGACATCTAGGTAAGGAAGTTGTCGCCCTTCGGGGTCCACAGCAAAATAATATGGATTGCGAAGCGCGATGGCCACTGTCTCGTTCGGATCCGTCACAACGCGCCACGGCGTCAAGGTCGGAATGTGCATGCGGGAACGTAATTGGTCGAGCCGCCGCAGTCGGTCAACCCATGTGTCGAATTTCAACGGATCTCGCTGGGCTTGTAAATCGAGCGAAGCCTCCCGATCGAACGCGACGATCGAACGGTTCAGCCTGGCGCGGGCGTCAAACACAGGCTCCGGCGCAGCGAAGGCTGCGCGAAACATCGCCACATTGAAGACCAGAAGCTCATTTTCCGCATCATCAGCACCCGTATCCCGGAGATCGGCAACCCCCCGGTGACGCATATCTTCGACCCGCAACAATTCCAAATACCGGCGCTGAAGACGCCGGTCGTTCAGCCGGGAAAAACCCCGCTCCTCCAGTGCGCGACGTTCCGTGCTGAAATCCACCGACTGCCAAGCCTCGGCGTTGAAGAAGTCGCGACGTCTCAACAATCGGTTTAGCTCGTCGAGCACCGCACGACGAAGGTTGTCCGATATTTGACGGGTAGACGATGCCTCGCGAATGCGTGCGGCGAGTTCGGGTGGCATGTGTGATAGGATATGCGAACCTGGCGTTTGTGGCATGCCCTCGGCGCGGGAAGTCAACTCGCGAAACAACGCCGGCCAATCCAGGATATCTTCATCAATCAAAAGCCGGGAACCATCGGGATGCCAGGGTTTCCAGATGTGGGGCGCGATACCGAACAGGCCACGGTAAAACATGAACGTCGCCGTCTTTTCGAGAAAGAAACTGTTCGGACGTTCGAAAACGAAACGAAGAATATCATCTTGTGGGGCTTCAACGCGCACCCGCCGGCGCCGCGCCGGTTCGATGTATTCCGCATAGGCGGCACGAAATAGAAGCAGATGGGCCCGTTTCAACAAGGCCGCCTCGCGTGGCAAAACCATATCGCCAATCCCCCGCTCCAACGATTCGGCAAACGGGGCCAGCTGCCGGAGACGTGCCTGTTCCTCGGAAGATAGTGCCCCTGCCGTTTCCCGACGGCGAAGCTCACGCCATTCGGACGACAGGTTCAGTCGCCGCACGAGGTCCTCGCGCAGAATCAATATCTCAAGACGGTCGCGTTCATCCGCATTAAGACGGGATATGCCCTTGGTCCTCAATTCAGCGAGGTCTGAAGTGAGATCGACATTTTGCCAAGACTCTGCATCGTAAAAAAGGGGGCTTTCGAACAGACGGTTGAAATGGCCGACTATCTGAAATTGTACGGTATCCGTGGGACTTACGCCGGTATGCGCAATTTGCTCCAGCGCTGCGTTCAAACCGCCCCAGGTTTCAGGATCAGATTCCAAAATTGTGGATATCCTGCGCCCTGGCGAAGGCTCCGTCGCCGCCATTTGCCTCACGATGGTGCGCGCCAATCCGGGCCAATCGCGTATGTCATGATTATACAACAATAACGACCCGTCTGTCGCACTCATCCAGTCGGGGGGATCAGGCCAGTGATCAGAACCGATCAGCACATTGCAAACCCAAGCCACATCATGGGCGGTCCATGGATGGCCGTCCGACCACCGGTGCCCTTTTCTCAACCAAAACGTGAAAATGCGGTTTTCATTCTCCACTTTCCATTTGTAGGCGTAATGCGGCTGGAGATCACCTTTGGGGTCGAAACGAACCAGCGTCGGATAGCCGATCTTGGTTCCGAGGTCGCGATCGGATGCGGCGCGACGCCAACGACCTCCGTAACGACCGGGCCCGTCGGGTCCAACCATGACCGCCGGATAAAGCGGGAGACGCTCTTCCACCGGCGGCAACGCATCCCATTCCTCGGCGAACCGCCGGATGCGCATCCGTTGTTGCATCTCGCGGTCACGGAGGATCGGGGCCTCCGTAAAACGCGTTATAATGTTTTCTGGGAACTCGGCACGCGCTGGTTGTACCCCCATCTCCTCTCGCGGGAACGCCCTGTCATATTCAAAACGGCCCGGAAAATGATTGTGCGGACGGCTGGGGGCACGCAAACGGCCTTCCCTTGCCGCACGGAGTATGTCTTCCACCTTGATGACGTGCGTCGCCGGTAGTCCGGTTTTATTTATGGATCTAACGGGAGGTTCTTTCGAATATCGTGCGCCAACCGTATATTGCGCAAGAACAACAAGCGCCGCCAATCCTACACAGGTCAGAAAAAAGCGACCCATGCCGCACAAGAAAACGATCCGTCCTGACTGAAATTTTGCGGTCCCCTTCCCCACAGACATCACTCCACAAAAAACCGGCTATATAAAGAACGACGCCCAATACGTCAATGATACAATAATACGGTATTTGTAATCTCGGATAATCATTTGTTACCCTTCGGACAAAGGACCTCGCCAAACACCTCATGTCGTGTCATCTTTGTGATCTCAACGCGAACAGAGGGGCTGCGTGGGGATCTCACTGCCCAACTCCGTGCGATGCGATAACCGGGAACCCAGACAATCTCCCGTCCGCAGACCAGGATGGGGAGCGAGAGACGCACCGAACGCGGCGCATGTGCATCTGTGAAAATATCCTGCAATTTCCGTGACCCTTTTATTCCAAAGGGGAGAATGCGATCGCCCGATCGCCAAGTTCGCCAGTATAGACGGGTGGATACGGCCTTGTTGCGATCGAGCCATGCGGTATCCGGCAGCCCACCGATGCCTCGCGATCGTTTCCGATCATAACCCCGGGCGAAAACCGCTGTTGCGCGCATTCCCGGCAGAATCGCTTCGCCAGGCACCGGTTGACATACTCGAAAACGCCAGGCGTGGTTGTGGGCGTCTTCCGCCATGAAACGCAGAAATTCACCATCTCGAACCGCCCACATCCCCTCTCCCAATACAACGCTTCCCGATTTCAAACGCCATAACGCATCCAACAACTGAATATGTTTTACTTCCAACTTTTCGGGGGGAAATCCGGCACGCATCAAAATCTCCCGCAGCGCTCGCCGACGAATGGCATCCGGCTGACGACTCAGCGGTGCGAGGCGCCAACCCCGAGGACCGGCCGCGCAACGAGCCAACACTCGCTGTGCCATTTCACTCAGGGCTTCCTCGTCTTCCCGCAATCGCTGTGCCACACGCGCGATCGCCTCCTTCGCATGAGGGTTTAGCAGTCGCTCTAAGCGAGGAAGGATGAGATGCCGAATACGATTGCGCACAAAGGATAAATCGCGATTGCTCTCGTCCTCGCACCAAGACTGCCCACGGGCGCGAAGCCACGATTGAATATCCGACCGCGCGATTTCAAGCCATGGCCGTATGACGGGGATGGTCCCCAGCAGACCTTTGGGGGCCATGCCGCCCATGCCGCGGGTTGCAGCGCCGCGAATAAGCCGCATCAGCACTGTTTCGGCCTGATCGTCCATCGTGTGACCGAGGAGAATGGCCACTGCGTTCCAGCGACGGGCTTGAGCGACGAGAAAACGACGCCGCGCAACGCGCGCCGCCATTTCGATGGAGAGGCCACCTCGGCGAGCCAGCTCCTTCACGGAAACGCGCGCCGTTACGCAACGCGCGCCGATTTGACGCGCCAACCGACGCACAAACATGCGATCCGCATCCGCCGCCTTTCCGCGAAGACCGTGATGGAGATGGGCCAAAACAGGTTGCCAGCCCTCGGTCGCAGAGGCCTCCGTGACTGCACAGGCCAAGGCCGTCGAATCCGCTCCTCCGGAAACGCCTACGAGCAAGCGCGAGCCCCGAGACAAGTTCAAAGATTGCACGGACGCCCGAACGACGGCGACCAGGTCACAAATTGGTCGGCTCTTACGGTTTCGGCTCAATTTTACCCATGCCATCGAGGTAGGCGTGCAACACGTCGGGCAGCACGACGGAGCCGTCCGCTTGCTGACCGTTCTCCAGCAACGCAACGAACAACCGAGCCAGCGCCACCCCCGACCCGTTCAACGTATGGACGAATGCCGTTTTACCGTCCTTTCGCCTGTACCGGATGCCCGCACGCCGGGCCTGAAAATCCTCGAAGTTGCTGCAAGAAGACACTTCCAGCCATGCCTGCTGACCAGGGGCCCAGATTTCAATGTCGTAACACTTGGCGGCGGCAAAACTCAGATCGCCCGTGCACAGTAGCACCACGCGATACGGCACCTCCAACGCTTGGAGGACATCTTCCGCATCACGAACCAAAGATTCGAGCTCCTCGTAGGAGGTCTCCGGTTCCACGAATTTGACCATCTCAACCTTGTCAAATTGGTGAACGCGAATTAGCCCTCTTGTCTCCCGGCCGGCCGAGCCCGCCTCGCGCCGAAAACAAGGGGAATAGGCGGTCATTTTGATCGGCAGCGGCTCCGTGATGATTTCCTCGCGGTAGTAGTTCGTCACGGGGACTTCAGCCGTTGGAATTAGATAAAGGCCGTCACCCGAAACGAAATACATATCATCCGCCATTTTGGGCAGTTGGCCGGTCCCTGTCATGGAGGCGACGTTGCACAAAAACGGCGGAGATACCTCCATATAGCCGTGGTGTCGGGTGTGCAGATCGAGCATGAACTGGATGAGGGCACGTTCCAAACGGGCGCCCAGGCCCGTGAACACATGAAAGCCCGCGCCGGTCATGCGCGCCCCCCGGGCGAAATCCACCAAGTTCAGGCGCTCACATAATTCCACGTGCGTTTTCGGCGGAAAAGGGAATGTACGGGGTTCTCCCCATGTTCGCACCACGACATTGGCGGAGGCGTCGGGTCCGACCGGAACGCTCGAATGTGGAAGATTAGGTATCCGCAGCAGCGCCGCGTCTCGCTCTTCCTCCGCGCGGTGAGCACGCGCATCAAGTTCCGATATGCGCTCGCCGAGGGAACGCACATAGGCCTGACGTTCCGTCGTATCCTGACCCGCCTGGCGCATCCGCCCGATTTCGCGCGAGACGACATTTCGCTCATTTTTGAGCCCTTCCACTTCCGTCAAGATGCGGCGCCGCTCGGCGTCGAGAACGGCAATCGCATCCACATCTATTTCAACGCCACGCGCGCGAAGCGCCGTCTTTAACTCGTCTAGACGTTCGCGAATGATTCGTACATCGTGCATCCACCACCTCGTGGGTAAAGCCGTATAATCAACCGTTATCCATACTCGATCAATGTATCCGAATCCAGAAAGCAGACCAACGGAAAAGCGAGCCGATTGCGATGTGGGAAAAGAACAGCAAATAAAGGCATCGGCGAAGGGAGGCGAAAATCGTTTACCCCAGCGACCCCGCGCCAATCGCCGGTTTTTCTCGCCCTCCTCAAAAAATACGAATTTTTCGACCCTTTAGGTCTTGACGCGGGTATGGGTTGCGGTGTATAAGACCCGCATGAACTTCGAATACACCCCCTCGCTCTTCGGTTGGGATCGCCTCGACGACTCGCCCGACCTCCAAACCGTCCGACGCTTCTTCGAGGCCCTGCCGGCCGAGAAGCTCCTGAGCGCCCTGCGGCAGCGCCGCGGCCGCGGCCGCGACGACTATCCGGTCAAGCGGCTGTTGTTCTGCGCGCTGCTCCAGCCGCTGTTGCGCCATCCCACCATGGAGGGGACGCTGGCCGAGT
>CALLML010000012.1 GCA_938005705.1 uncultured bacterium | reverse complement strand
AGGGCGCTGTTCGGAGGCTGACGCGACGGTTGGGAAGGCGGAAACCGAGGTGTTTCGGTCGCATTCTGAAGATTTTTGCTCCTTCCCGCATTCCGACCCCTCGTCTCACCCCTCAAAACAATCCACAGCGCAATCGGCTCGCGCTTGTGTATTTTCCGATGGTTTGGCTCAATATCGCATCTGGTAAGCTGGGAATTCGCACGTGGATGTGATATCGGACGAACATCTGCCCTTGACACCACGGCGTCCGCTGGTGGGACTGGCATGGGTCTTTTCGGCCGGATGCGCATGGCCTGCGGCCTATGTTGAAATCTCGCCGGCATGGCTGGCCGCTATTGCAGCGCTGATGATATCTTCGGCGTTGCTCTTTTATCGTCGTTCCATTTCTCAAGTCTTCCTATGGCCGGCGGTGTTCTTTGTCGGCGCTTTTCACGGCGCAAAGGCGGTTCCAGAAGCGGTTCCGAGCGATTTAATTCGATGGCTTGCCCCGAAATATGGCCATGTCCAAGTCGCGGGTCGGATTGCAGATGTGCCCATTCTCCACGCGACGGGAGAAACGAATCGGGAGTGGCGTTTCTGCCTTCAGGCAGAGTCCGCCCATTATCTGGGGGAGGGCTGGCGACGGGTGCGGGGATCGTTATTCGTACGGCTTCCGGTGCTCGCTGCGTGGCCATCACCCGCCTACGGCGATCGTGTCGTTATCAAGGGTCCTGTTTCTCGGCGTCGAGATCGTCAGGACTATCTCCTCATGAAAGTTCTGCCGGCACCGGACAACTTCAAACGCCTGGCTTTAGGTGGGCGTTCGTGGGTTCGTGGATGTCTCGCCTGGCGTATCAAGGCGGCGCGAACCCTGGAAATGGGTGTAGAGCACCTCCGAGACGAGGTCGCCATCATCCGGGCGATGTTGCTGGGCATGCGAGAAGAGGTTTCGGCGGATGTACGCGAGCGGTTTTGGATGACGGGCACAATGCATGTATTCGCCGTATCGGGGCTGCATGTGGGGATAGTCGCTTTTCTCGGTCTGGCGCTGATTCGAGCGGCGGGAGTCGGGCGTCGTGGGGAGATTTTCGCGCTGGCGCCGCTGATGGCGGCTTATGTAGCAGCTACCGGCCTAGCGCCCAGCGCCGTGCGCGCTGCGCTGATGACCGGCGCCTACGTCGCCGGGCCGCTCTTCCGTCGCCGTCCCGACGCGCCTTCGGCCCTCGGCGCCGCCGCGCTGGTGATTCTCAGTGTAGACGCGCGACAGATTTTCGATCCAGGCTTTCTCTGTTCGTTCATGGTGGTGGCGGGGTTGATGCTTTTTACTCCTCCGCTGATGCGGCCCCGGCGAATGGCTTTCGCGGCGGATACATGGAGAGTGGCTGCGCCCCCGTTTTGGGAAAGGGCGGTGCGCACGGGAACGCGCCAGTTGCTCCGGCTGCTCATTTTTTCATTCGCCGCCTGGCTATCCTCCGCGCCTTTGACCGCGCGATGGGGTCATCTTTTTGCCCCCGTCGCGCTGATAGGTAATGTGCTAGCTGTGCCTGCGGCATTCATGCTCGTGTTGACCGGAGCGCTCTCGCTGGTGACGGCGACTGTCTCGACGTTTTTCCCCCAGGTGTTCAATCATGCCAACGGCCTGTTTGCCTGGGTGTTCAGAACCAGTATCGAACGATTGTCGGAGATTCCCGGAATGCAGATAAACGTGCGCGCGCCGCCTGTCTGGGTCGTTGGACTGGTTTATATGGCCATTGCCGGAGTCCTCTGGCTTCGAGGCCGACCGCGTTGGATCGCTCTCGGAGCCGCCGCCGCCGTGGTCGGCGCGGCCGTGGCCCACACCGCCAGCGACCAACGGGTGACGATCCATGTGTTGGACTCGACAAGGGGAAACAGTATCCTGCTAGAAGGCCCGCGCCTATCCACAGTGCTTTTGGATGCCGGCCCCCGCCACCTGGCGTATGCGCTGGTGCGTTATTTGAAACAGCAGGGGGTCAATCGGATTGAAGCGCTGGTTTTGACCCGTGCCGATGCGGACAGGGCCGGAGGATTGACCGAACTGAAAAGGCATTTTCGGATTCGCCGGGTACTTTATCCCGCTGCGACGGGACGTTCGCCCGTGATGGCGAAAGTGTTGAACGAAGCGCGCGAAGCCGGTATGGAGCTGATTCCATTCGGGAAAAATGACCACGCCTTTCTCCCCGACGGCGCCGAACTCGACGCTTATCATCCCGATACTGCCGCGAGGTATCGCCGTGCGACGGACGCCGCCCTCGCCATCCGATGGGCCCGAGGCTATGCAGCCGTTCTCGTCTTGGGATCATCGTCCCCAAAACTGCCGAACGGAATAGAGACTGCGATGCGTGATCCAGTCGCGACGATCGCCGTGGTGACGGCGACGCCAGAATCAGTACTGGTGGCGCCTATGGCCGGTGGAACCGAGGACAGTGGCGACCTCTTGCGAGCCGTCGTCGGCCGTCTGATCTTGTCTGTTCGACCACGACTCATCCTGGCACGTGGAGCGCCGTCTCCGACGGTGCGTCTCTTAGAGGACGCCGCAACAGACGCTCCAATGGGGATGACATGGCGAGATGCAAATGAACCGGAGGGGCAGCGATTGCGGGTGGGCTGTCCGCCGGGGCTCCGATGCCGTCCCGGCCCACCTCCCATCAGCGAGGTTTGGTGAGTTCCTGAATCAATTGCTGAAAATCCTCGCGGACTCGCAAACGATCAAATTCCGTCCGCGCCAGCCAAGCGAGAGATCTCGAAGGATCAATCAACTGAACCGCTCGTTGAAGGATCTCCATCGCCTCATCGCCTCCCCCCAAATGCGACAATGACTGCGCCAGACGAAACTGAATCGGTGCGATCCCCGGCCACCGCTTTACGGCGTCCCTCAACACATTCACGGACTCTTCCCATTGTTCTAGACGAATGAGGCTGATGGCCTGCATAAGCGTTAGTTCCGCGTCTTCGGGCAGAAGCTGTGAGAGCGTCCGCAGACGCTCCGCTGCTTCCGCCCAAATGCCGGCGCGGTACTTCAACAAAGCCAGATTGCGGGCGGCAGGAAGATAGTCAGGTCGAGAGTTGAGTGCCGCAAGGAACGCTTCCTCTGCATCCGGCAATTTGCCCTGCGCCAGCCGGGCCACGCCTAGGTTATTTAGGAGGCCGGTGGATGTCGGAAAAAACTCGATGGCTCGTCCGAAGCTTTCTTCCGCGTGCGCAAATTCTTTTTTTCGAAGGTAGCAAAGCCCCAGCCGAGCATCCACATCCTTCAGGTCTGGCACATAACGTTTTGCGAGGTGATAGGCATGAATGGCGGCATCCCATTCGCCTCGGTTATAAGCGGCTTCGGCCTGTCGCAACGCGCGCGCCGCCTGTAAAATCCATCGGGTTGTCACCGGTGGGTATTCATCCTTTGGCGGGGGTTCCGGTATGATATCTTCATGATCATCAAGTGTCCATCGCCCCGTGGGATCCCATTCTGTTGTTGCCGTCACTTCCACCAATGGGGTGGAGGGGGTAGGCGGGACCGGGGGCGACGATACACTCGTCGCGCTCGCCGAACGGGATCGTAAGATCAAAAGGTGTTGTTGATACAGTACGACGCCGATGAGAACGCCGAACAACGCCAACAAAGAGCCGACGAGAAAGAGAGATCGCCAGTGGCTGCCGTGAGTTCGGATTACCCAGCGTTCGAAATCCAGCGGGGTCGCCAACGGACGGCCATGGGCGGAACGATCGCGTTCTCTTGTGCGATAGATGTCCTGCGGCATGTCTCGGCCTAACCCTAGCGTTGACACGGCGGGCCCACGCCGGGCGTTAATGCCGTATCGAAAATCGCGCGACGACTCTATGGGAAGCAGTACGGAGAGACAAGCCCTTTTCCACGGATTTGACTCGATAGTGAAATCCTGGCAAAGTGGAAAACGCCACAGGTGTTTGACGAAACGGGCAGAAACTGAACTTCTGCTAAAAATAGTATGGCGCCGAACAAGTCTGTTGACAGCGGTTTTACCGATCCGACTGAAGAACCGGCATCGAAAAGTAACCGATTATTCGCGCCGGATGACACCTGGGCGTTCAAACATATTGGAGGTGTATCGCTACGTCTTTTCGTCTTCCATCCGCGTAGTGAGCGGGAATCTCCTGCCGCAGCCATCATTTTTTTTCATGGGGGAGGGTGGCAAGGCGGCTCTCCCGAAAAATTTTTCCCACAGTGCCGTTATTTGGCCGACCGCGGAATGTGGGCGTTTTCTGTCGAATACCGTACACGCGCGAGCCACAACGCCAGCCCCCAGGAATGCGTCAAGGACGGAAAATCTGCTCTTCGTTGGGTGCGCGCCCGTGCGGGACAACTGCGGCTGGATCCTCGCCGAATCGCCGCCGCCGGCGGCTCAGCGGGTGGCCATATTGCGGCGGCCTGTGCGGCGCTAGAAGGATTTGAAGAACCCGGCGAGGACCTATGCATAAGCCCGCGTCCTGACGCGCTGGTCTTGTTCAATCCCGTTATCGATAATGGTCCCCAGGGTTTCGGTCATGAAATGGTGCGCGAGTACTGGTGCGCGTTTTCCCCTTTACATAATATTCGCCCCGGCATGCCGCCCGCTATAGTTTTTTTGGGGGAAGCGGATCATCTAATACCCGTTGAGACCGCTCGAGAGTTCAAAAAACGGATGATGGCAGTGAGTGCTCGATGCGAAGTCTGGACCTATCCGGGACAACCCCACGGGTTTTATAATTATCGGGATGGAACGAATCCTTTCTACGATGATACATTGCATAAGATGGATGTGTTTCTTTACGAAACGGGATTCCTCACCAGTCCCCCCGCCATTTCCGTTTCGGGCGCATCGTTAGCGCGTTATCTTGAATAAAAAGCAGCGCCAGATTCCGGATTTGAAAACAAGGACGAAGCTGTGATCGCGGTATCGCGGTTCTTTCGTGAGGGCGAAAAGAACGGGAGATGAGCTAGCGAAGGCAGCCTCATGCGAATTCAGAGGGTGAATGTCGTATCACCGGTGCGCATTTTTTAAGAGGAACGGTGAGAATGGAAGACCAGACACCAACAAAGTCTTGCGGGAGGCGAAAACCCTAACTGTTTTTCGCCCATCCGTGGTTCGAAAAAACGGAGTCTGTCGCAAGGCGTGGATTCCTGCGGTCCGCTTCGCGAGCAATTGGACGTTACTGGGCGGGGACAATAATGCTTGGTCGTCAGCCATGAATGCGGGAGAATAAAACTTAAAAATGTGCCAAGCATCGAAGCGGAAAAGAAATCTTCGCGCACGGGTGAGTGGTGTCGTCGTGATAGCGTGGCTTCAGGCCTCCGCCTGCCGTTCACCGGACGCCTGGCGCAGGGAGGCAGATCGCCGCGCTCTGGAGCATATCCGCCGTGCGCAGACCGACTCGAGGCACGCGGGAAAAGAGTTTAAAATCGAACGACCGTCCGATCTCCTGCGCCGCCATCTCATCGAGACACAGGGATTGCCAAGCCTCCTGTTCTCACCAGAGGAGCCGGGTCCCGTTCCCAAGCTTCGCGCAGAGGAGGTGACGCTTACGCTGATGGACGCCTTGCGGGTGGGGGCGCGAAACAGCCGGGAGTTTCAGGATGCAAAGGAAAGCGTCTTTCGCGCCGCGCTGGCGCTGGATTTGCGGCAGGATGAGTTTCGCCACTCGTTCACCGCCCTCCTCTCGGGTGCATATCGGGAACAACGCGGCGAGGAAACCGCCGTTCGGGGTGCCGAGGGCACCGCGTTGCTGAACGCCCGTCAGGCGCTTTCGACGGGCACGGCCATCGCCGCGCGACTGGCGGTGGATGTGGTCAAGCTGCTCACTCTGGATCGAGACTCTGCCTATGGAATCATGGCTGATGCCACCATTACCCTTCCGCTGTGGCGCGGCGCGGGTCGGGAGGTGGTGCTCGAACCCTTGCGTCAGGCGGAACGAAATCTGCTTTATGCACTGTATGAATTCGAACATTTCCGGCGCGGCTTTGCCGTGCGCATCGCCGGAGAGTACCTCACGACACTACAACAAATGCAGTCGGCACATCATGCCGCCGAGAACGAGGAACGGATCGTCATGGCGACCCGGCGTGCCGAGAAGCTGGCGCGCGCCGGACGGCTGCCCGAAGTGCAGGTGGACCAGGCCCGCCAGGACCTGCTGAGGGCGCGCGAACGAACGATCGCCGCCCGTCTAGCCGCGGAACAACGGCTCGACCGACTCAAACTGACGTTGGGCCTTCCCCCAGATGCCCGCGTTGCGCTTGATGTGAAGGAGCTTGATCAGCTTACGACGGCCGAGATCGCTGAGACCGATTTGGACATGGCTGAGGTGGAGGTAACCACGGTGCAGGAGATAGTTGAGAGATGGATTCTCATGGCGTTGCGGGAACGGCTCGATCTTCGCGTGGCGCACGCGAAAGAGGAGGATGCCCGCCGTGCGGCGCGCGTGGCCGCCGACGCTTTACGCTCGGGCCTTTCGCTCGAGCTCTCGACCGAAGTCGGTGAACGCCGTTCGCTATCTTCGGCTTCTTCCGACAATGCCCAGCTGGATTGGAGTCGTGCTCGAATCGGGGCGCGACTGGGATGGGAATGGCCCTGGCGCCGGGCCGCCGAACGCAACGCCTGGCGGGAGAGTCTGATGGCCGTAGAGCGCGCTGCCCGCGCCGTGGAAGAAACAGAGGACCAGATCAAGGCGCAGGTGCGCTCGCTCGCACGCGATCTGGTGCAGGCGCAGCAAAGTGTAGCCATTCAGCGCCAGGCGTTGTCCGTGGCTCGCCGCCGTATTGAGAGTGTGGATGTGTTTTTGCAGGCCGGCCGGGCGCAAATCCGCGACTTGCTTGATGCGCAGGAGGCCTTGGTCTCAGCGCAAAATGCGCTGGCGGCGGCCGTGGTCAATAAGCGACTGACCGAGCTTTCCCTGTTGCGTGATCTGGAGCAATTGGAGCTGGACGACGAAGGGGTATGGCGGGAGATCCCCCATGAAATGGAACCTTGAAGAGTGGAGGCGCGTGTGGGCGCGTCGCCGCCGATGGTGGATCGGTGGCTTGGCGCTGCTGGTGGCCGGGGTGGCGGTTTTGGCCGGTCATCGCGGGACGTCCCGAGAAGCACCGCCGGTTTTTGCGGCGGCACGCGGCCCACTGACAATCAGTTTGATCGCCTCGGGTACGATTCAGAGCCGTGAACAGATCGTCATTCGCAGCGCCGTCGAAGGCCGAAACACTGTGGTGTGGCTGGTCGAGGAGGGGCAGACGGTCCAGCAGGGCGACCTTCTCGTTGAATTGGATTCGAGCCGATTGCGGGATCAGCTGGTGGATCAGGAAATCCGTGTATTGAACGCCGAGGCCAATTTGACGCAAGCCGAGGAAAATCTAGAAGTGGTGCGTAACCAGGCGGAGGCGAATATTGAGGAGGCGGAATTGACGTTGCGCTTCGCGCGCATGGATGCGGAAAAGTACGAACGGGGCGAATATCCACAACAGTTACAGCAGACAGAGGCGGAGATCACGATCGCGGGAGAGGAATTACAGCGAGCTTCGGATCAGTGGGAATGGTCGCTCCGGTTGGCCGACGGCGGCTATATCACCCGTACGGAGCTCCAGGCAGACGAGCTATCCGTGAAACGTCGCCGTCTGGATCTGGAGCTTGCTCAGGGACGCCGGCGTCTCCTGACGGAATTCACTCATACCCAGACCTCCGACCGGCTGCGGAGCAATATCCGACAGGCGGAAATGGCGCTGGAGCGCGTGCGTCGAAAGGCGCGGGCCGATATCGTCCGGGCAGAGAGCGAACTGCGTGCGCGACAACAGGAACATGAGCAACAAAGAAGGCGACTCGAACGTATCCGAGATCAAATCGAGAAATGCCGTATCACCGCGCCAGCCTCGGGCCTCGTCGTCTATGCGACCACCGCGCGACCTCGGCGTTGGGGCGACAGCCAGCCGCTGGCCGTAGGCCAGGATGTCAGCGAACGCACCGAATTGATTTATCTCCCGGTCACCGGCGCTATGATGGCTGAAATCCGCGTACCGGAGGCGAGCCTGACGAAGGTCCGCCCAGGCCTGCCCGCGGAAGTCCGTGTGGATGCCCTTCCGGGAAAGGTGTTTCCCGCGCGATTGGCGCGCATCGGCCTCTTGCCGGATTCGGGTCAAATGTGGATGAACCCGGACCTCAAACTGTACGTGTGCGAGGTGCATCTCGAAGACGAAGGAAATATTCTTCGGCCTGGCATGAGTTGCCAGGTGGAGATCCAAATTGAACACTATGACGATGCCTTGTATGTGCCTCTGCAATCCGTGGTGATGGTGGAAGGCCGTCCGACGGTTTACGTGGTTAACCGCCGGGGTCAATCGCATCCGCGGACGGTTGAAGTCGGATTGGACAATCATCGTATGATCCGCATTCTCACGGGGCTGGAAGCCGGCGAGCGGGTGTTGCTGACGCCGCCACTTCCGCCCTCAACGGTGCGTGAAAACGGCGAAAAGAGAGCCGCTACAGGGACGATACCGCCTTCTCCGGCTCCGCCGGGCGAGCCGGCGACATCTTTTGAATTCCGCGACAATGCCCTCTCGCCGATGACTTCCGCCGGCGGTGATAACGAGCGGCAACCGCCTCGCCGCTTTCCCCGCGAGGGTTGGGAACGGCGCCGCCCGCGCCCGTCGGGAGATGAGCCTCGTCCTTAAGCCCGCACCCTTGGAATTCGTCGATGAATCCTTCGATTTCAGTCGTCCATTCGAATACGGACGCCCCTGTGGAAGTTATCCGTCTGCAAGGTGTCAGCAAGGTCTATCGCATGGAATCCGTGGAGGTGCGCGCCCTCACGCATATTACATGGTCGGTCCGTCAGGGGGATTTCTGGGCCATTATGGGAGCCAGCGGTTCCGGAAAAAGCACTCTGCTGAACCTGGTGGGATTGCTGGATCGTCCGAGCGAGGGAAGCTATACGCTCAATGGGATGAATGTGGCCGATCTTGATGACGACGCCATGAGCCAGCAGCGCTTGTTGCGTCTGGGTTTCATTTTTCAGAGTTTTAATCTGATTCCTCAGCTTTCCGTGCAGGAGAACATCGAACTGCCCTTATTCTATAGGGGATGGGAAGCCGCCACATGCGCGCGTCGCGCATGTGAGCTTGCCGAAAAGGTCGGCCTTGCCGACCGACTGCGGCATCGGCCGGCGGAACTCTCCGGCGGCCAGTGCCAGCGAGTCGCCATCGCGCGGGCGCTGGCAAACGAGCCGGCAGTATTGCTGGCCGACGAACCCACAGGCAACCTCGATTCCCGCACCGGCACGCAGATCATGGATTTACTAGTCGAGATGAACCAGGAAGGGCGCACGATCATCATGGTCACCCACGAGTCCGACATTGCCGCTTACGCCTCGTGCCGACTGCATCTGCGCGATGGCCGCATCGAGCGGCTGGAGCAGGGCCACCCATGACATCTCTCGGTTTCCTTCGCCATCTCCGTATTGGGGTCAAGGATCTCCTACGTCATAAGCTCCGGTCCTTCCTCACGATGCTTGGAGTTGTCTTCGGCGTGGGTAGTGTGGTGGCGATGCTGGCGGTGGGGGAGGGGGCCAGCAGCCAGGCGTTGGCCGAAATCCGCAAGCTGGGCAGCAACAACATCCTGCTATCCTCCGTGAAGCCGGCGGAAGAGGAGACTCAGCAGCGGCCGAGTATGATGGCAGTCTATGGCCTGCTGTATGAGGATGATGCCCGCCTCCGCGAGACGATTCCCCATGTGCGGCGTACGGTGCCAGCGCGCATCTTGCGGCGCGACGGCGCGCTAGGTGAACGCCGCGTCGAGTTGCGCCTTGTAGCCACGACGCCCGATTGGTTCGACCTCGTGCGGCGCGAAATCATCGCTGGGCGAACACTCTTACGGCGGGACGCTGAGCGTATGGCGCCGGTGTGCGTGCTGACCGAAGCCGGCGCGCGCCGCCTGCTGGCCGGCGCCCATTCGGTCGGGGAACGCGTCCGTATCGGGTCGGAGTTGTTCGAGGTGATCGGCATCCTGCGCAATGAGTCGGGCGGTGGCGCAATCGAGACGCCTGACGAGGAACTCGACGCCTACATTCCGCTAGGGGTGGCGCAGAAGCTTTTTGGCGAGGTTTCCGTGCGCCATTCGCAAGGCAGCCGCGAAATGGAGCGCGTCGAACTGCATCGCATCATCGTTGAAGTGGATGCGATAGACCATGTCGAAAAGGTGGCTTCGGCGATCGAGGCGATGTTGAGCCGATGCCACCGAAAGAAAGATTACCGCATCAGTGTGCCGCTGGCGCTACTGCGACAGGCGGAGACCACCAAACGCACGTTCAACATGGTCCTCGGTTCCATCGCGGGTATCAGCCTGCTCGTCGGCGGAATCGGCATCATGAACATCATGCTCGCCTCCGTCACGGAACGCACGCGCGAGATCGGCATCCGACGCGCCATCGGCGCTCGCCGGCGTCAGATCGTCGCGCAGTTTCTCCTCGAGTCGGTCGTGCTTTCCGGCGCGGGCGGTGTCGTCGGTCTCGGATTAGGCGTCCTGATACCGAAGATGATTACGCGTTTTTCGGGCATGCCCACCGTCGTTCCGCTGTACAGTCTGATGCTTTCGTTCGGCATCAGCGCCGCGATCGGTGTCGTGTTCGGCCTCTATCCCGCCTGGCGCGCCGCCATGCTCGATCCTATTGCCGCTCTGCGGCATGAGTAAGAGCGGAGGACGTTCGATTTGCGGCGGAACAGAGGACCATGGTCCTGATCATTCCCGGAAGGAGAATCGGCCATTCGTTATCGCGATAGCTCTTGCCGAGCCGTGTTTCAAAGGCAGAAACACAAGAAAAGGGGCGGACCGAACAATCCGGTCGACGTTTCACTCGCGCAGACCAGCCCGTGCAGGCTGCCTTGTGTTGTGTCAGCGAAAAAGGCGGCAATGCTCCCGATCGCTAACATTCAATCCCGAGACCGTAAGATGGCCCCACCGTTTTTCGCGGTATCGCCGGCCGGCCGACTTTGACGCATGGCGACTGAGCAAACCGTTGTCTGTACCGACCCTTGCGGTTGAAGCGTCGAGTCTAAAACCGCAGTTCGGCGGAACGCAGGCGCCTTTCGAGTTCGCCGATCACGCGCTCGTCGTCTGCGTCTCCGGCCGACTCGAAAGTGGCAGAGAATCGCAGGTAGGCGCCGACGTCGTCCCACGGGACTGTGGAGATGGAGTGTTCGCGGATGAGGTATTGCGAGGCGTCTTCCGCCGTTCGGAAATCCGCGCCGCGCGCACCACGCGGGGCGGGGACATAGAGATAGAACGTGCCGCCGGGCATGTGCGCGTCAAATCCGCACCGCCGCAGTGCCTCGACCATTTTCTCCAGGCGAACTCGATAGTGCTCGCGAATGGCGTCCGACAGGTCCGGCTGGGCGATGCCGGCGGCGGCGGCGATTTGGATGGCCTTGAACTGTCCCGAATCCACG
Source organism: uncultured bacterium (assembly GCA_938005705.1). Classification (GTDB taxonomy): domain Bacteria; phylum Verrucomicrobiota; class Kiritimatiellia; order PWTM01; family PWTM01; genus CALLML01. The sequence goes on along the minus strand of CALLML010000012.1, from coordinate 8,101 downwards.
TTGTCCTTCACCTCGGCGAACGCCTTCACGGCTTCTGCCGCCCCCGCCACAAACCCGAGACGCCAGCCGGTCATGTTGTAGCTCTTGCTCATGGAGTGCAATTCGAGTGCACATTCCCGCCCGCCCGGACGGCTCAAGATGGACAACGGCGGTTGCCCGTACACCAGCGTTGCATAGGCGGCATCCTGGACGATGAGGATGTTGTGGCGGCCGGCGAATTCAATGAGCCGGTCGAAAAACTCCGACGTCGCCGCTGCGCCGGTCGGATTGTTGGGGTAGTTGACATAGAAGAGTTTGGCGCGTCCGGCGACGTCCGCAGGGATGCAGTCCAGCTCGGGCAAGAACCCTTTTTCGCGCTGAAGCGGCACGGTCACAACCTCGGCGCCCAGATATCGGGCGTGGGTGGCAAGCACCGGGTAGCCGGGCGCGGTCCACAGCACAAGATCGCCGGGATTGACGAAACACAGCGGCAGAATGGCCAGCGCGGATTTTGATCCGATGCTGTGGACGATTTGCGTGTCCGGGTCTATTCCGCCGACGCCGAAGAAGCGTTCCAGATAGCGGACGGCGGCGCGCCGGAACTCCGGGATGCCGTTGTCCGCGTAGCCCCGATTGGCGGGATCATCCACGGCTTTTTTAAGCGTTTCGCGGATAATCGTCGGCGCCATTTGATCAGGTTCGCCCACGCCGAAGTCCAGCAGCTCGACATGGGGGCGCGCCACGCGGGCGGCCGCTTTGGCGCGCTTGATCTTCTCGAATTTGTAAAGCACGCCGGTCTGGCCGAAACGCGCGCCGCCGATACGTTCCGCATACAGGGATGAAAAATTCATGGAAATACCATCTCCTGTGTTTCAGCGCGCCGTCCGGCGCGCGCTTTTGTCAGGGACGTTCATCCATGGGCACAAAAGGTCGGCGCGTTTCGCCGGTATAAATCTGGCGTGGACGGCCGATTTTCTGCTCGGAAGAATGCTGCTCGAGCCAGTGAGCGATCCAACCCGGCAGCCGCCCGAGCGCGAAAAGGACGGTGAACATGTTTTCGGGGATGCCCATGGCGCGATAGGCGATGCCGGTATAGAAATCCACATTCGGATAGAGGTTGCGCGAAACGAAATACTCGTCTTTCAGCGCCTTTTCCTCGAGCTGAAGCGCGATTTCGAGCAGCGGGTCATTGCCGACGCCGAATTTCTCCAGCAGTTGCATGCAGGCTCGCTTGGCGATTCGCGCTCGGGGGTCATATGTCTTGTATACCCGGTGCCCGAAGCCCATGAGACGGAATCTGGGGTCTCGACTCTTCGCGCGTTCGATGGCGCGGTCCACATTGCCGCCGTTCACCCGAATGCTCTCGAGCATACGGATCACGGCCTCATTGGCGCCGCCGTGCAGGGGCCCCCACAACGCGCAGATGCCGGCCGCGATGGACGCATACAAGTTGCTGCCGGCGCTGCCGACAAAACGGACCACTGACGTCGAGCAGTTCTGTTCGTGATCAGCGTGCAGCACCAGGTAGAGGTTCAATGCCCGCACCGCCACCGGGTCGGGATGGTAATCGTTCACCGGCGATGCGAACATCATATTCAGAAAATTCTCGCAGTAGGTGTACTTGTGGCTCGGATACACAAAGGGCTCACCGATAGACTTCTTGTAGGAGAACGCCGCGATCGTCCGCAATTTCGAGAGCAGGCGCGTAACGGTGATGTCAAGATCCTCATGTCCTTCTTCCCGTTCAATTTCGGGATAGAAAGACGAGAGCGATACGACCATGGCGGAGAGCACCGCCATCGGATGAGCGCCCTCGGGATAGTTGTTGAAAAAATTTCGCATGTCCTCATGAATCATGGAGTGGTGGTTCATGAGGCGCGAAAAAGCCTGATACTCCTTTTTGTTGGGCAATTTGTTGTGGACCAGGAGATAGGCGACCTCGAGAAAAAGGCAGTTCTCGGCCAGATCTTCGATGTCGTAGCCGCGGTGGCGAAGGATGCCCTTTTCGCCATCCACAAAGGTGATGTCGCTCGCGCAGGCGCCGGTGTTGACGAAGCCCGGATCGTAGGTGATCAAGCCGGTCTCGCGGCGCAGCGCGCTGATATCGATGGCGCATTCGCCCTCTGTGCCTTGGTGAACCGGCAGAGATATCGTCTTGTCGGGCAGCCGCAATTCCACGGAACCTTTGGAAATGAGACGGGACATGAATGAGATAAGAGCTTTCTGGGTGAGAAGATCTTCGGCCGTCAGGCTTTTTCAACCTTGCCGGCTTTTAGACATGACATGCACACGTGACGCAACCGAATCGAGCCCTGATATTTTACGCGAATGCACTGAATATTAGGGTAGAAACGACGGCGCGTTACGCCGGTCGTATGAAGACCAATACCGCCTTTTTTCTTTTCCAGACCGTGACGCACGATCCGATTGCCGGTCATCGGCTCTTTCCCGCAAATTTCGCATCTTCGGGCCATGACATATCTCCTGCATTAAATGCATTAAAGCTTCATTATGGCCACCATTGTTCCAAAATTCAAGCATATCCGTTTCGCTGGATCATTTGCTCTTTCTTGACGGCCGTCCCATGATTGTCCTGACACGCCCGCGTACCGCGTCGGCGTGCTCAGCCGGCTGAGCACGCCGTGTGCCAGCATGGCCATCAACCAGACAACGGAAAGGAGTTGATCCGGAAGCGTGACGACAACTGTCGTGAACGGCAGGGCACACTCCGCACAGGGAGACACAAAAGAATCCGGGAACAAAGGCACGATCGTAGGAACACGAACCGGCTGCAAGGCCGGGGGCGGGTGATGAGCGTGGTAGGAAGCGCGAAATCCGATCGTTACCGAAAGACGCGCACGAGAGAGCCTGACGGCGCGGGTCAGAACGGTTCATTGGTTTTACCATGGGGAGACCTTTCCCGTGAGAGTGGGGGGCAGCAGAGGCCATTGTAGCGAATAGGCACGGTGGATGCCGGGGCGGAACGAAGGGACGAAAAACGAAGAAAGAGAAACGAACCCAACGCCGGGAACCTGGGGCGAAAGGGCCACGAGACGGCCGCGGGGTAAGGTCGGAAAAGCCGTCTCCGATGACAAACCGAGGAACGGTCGGCGGAGCCCGAGTAAAGTCTGGAACCGCCGTCTCGGACTGCCCTTCGCCCCCGACGAAATCGAACCCCTCCTCCAGGAACTCCACAACGAAGCCCACCAGTTCAGGGAACGGCCCCTCACCGCCGATTATCGCGGCGTCTTCATTGACGCCACGGTCGTACGCGTCCGTGACGAAAAGAACACCCTCGTGTGCGCGGCCACGCCTTTCTGGCCATCGGCATCACTCTCGAAGGCCAAAAGGAAATCCTCGGCCATCACCTCTACTATCGCTCCGAATCTCTCGAAACCTGGAAGGTCTTCCTTCTCGACCTCAAAAACCGCTGCCTGATCCTCGTCAAAATCTATATCCTCGCCGACCGCCTCCAGCGCTCCACCGGGCTCAAACCCAACGGCCGCCTCAAAGGCGAGGAGCCATATTCGAGCGAACCGAACGGACCGGGATGGAACGGACGAAAACCGCCGCCTTCTTTCTAGTCGTAGATCTCGATTTTTTGATTTGCGCTACGGCCCCAAATGTGTCAATTAATTTTCATGATCTGGTTTTCACTTCTACTGTTGGGTATTCTCGTATTGGTATTCTTTCGGCGGCGTCGTTTGCCGCGATCCACCCTAACAGCGGCGGCCTTGTTAGCGCTGGCGGGTCTCGTGACGGCAGGGTTTCAACTATTCAGCCATCCAGAGAAGCGCGCAGCTCAAAAGCGGCTCGTTTCCATGTCGGAAGCGATCGGCGTTCGAATCGGCCGCGTCCTGACGGAGGAACTACCTCCCGGCGGAAAAGTGCTGGTCCTGCACAGCGGGGCATCGGCCTATCTGAATACCGCAAAGGACGAATTGGAGGGTTTTTTCGCCGGCATTCGGCGGGCCATAGCGGAAAAACAGATCGAGGTTCTGTCGTACGTGCCCAATCTCGCTCGGGAAGACCGGATGATTTTCGCGTCGGATTATCTTCCGGCGGAAGTTCTTCAACACGCACTACGAGACCACCCCGACGCCCGCGCCTACGTTTCGCTCCTCGGAGCACCCTTCCCAGACGTCAGATCATTGCCGGCCGGGCTTCCTCCCATCTATGCGGTTAATGTTTACAATCCGGAGATGGCTCGTCCGCTCCTGCGCCAAGGGGTTGTGCGGGCCATTGTTTTTCCTCGTCCCGACGCGCATCCGCTCGATCCCCGCGCCCGGCGAATGACTCCCGAAGAGATTTTTGATGCCCGCTTCAATTTGGAGCGGACCCCGGGATCGTGAAATTTTTCATTCTTTACAACGGGCTCAGTTTTTGCAGTGCTGAGAAAGCGCGTCCCCCTATATGGTAAGTGAATGGCATCCCGTGCCGAAGATCCGTCCGCAACTTGAAAGAGGAAGGCGGACAGGAACCTGTTAGGTAGTCCACAGCCTCAACAATCATTCAATACGAAGTCGTATTGAAGATGCCCTGCCTCCCGCTTCATTTCAAAACGTGTGTCTGGAGCGATGAAGCGGAACGACTCATTCCATCCCGCAGGCCCTTGCGCGAATTTTCTCCTCCATTACGCCCAGAAGCGCTCGGCTTACCATGAAAATCTTTTCAGCCGGTTGCGGTAATGGATCAAATGAACCATCCATGATTCTTTGACACAGCGAGCCCTTACCAAAAGTCGGGCCTCAACGCACTGAGTTTGGAAAGGGCCTAAAAAGGACGAAATCGATCGTTGTCCAGCAAGGATGGGTCAGTGCTCGACAACCGCTCCACGTGACCGTCCACAAACAGGTAATTGGCTGTCAAACCAGGATGACGGAACGCGCTACTGCTACCCCATGGCTGAGCTTCGGTGGCCTCGTAGGGTCTGTTGTACTCCGAGCCGTCGGTCTTGTTTGTGTCATCGTGTGCGCGACGCGCCTCGATGACAAGAAACGCGCGGGCCGGCTTTCGGAATAAACTCATGGGCGCGCCTAATTGGAAGGGTTTATACAAAGGATGATTGAGGATGATCTTCCCGTAAAGACCGGGTCCGAAATCTATACCCCAGCATCCTGGCTCGAGAGATTTCCCTTCGGAATTTATCCAGTTTGGTCCGCCAACGGCGTTGGCATTGGCCACCCAGAAGCGAGCATAGTCACCCATGGCTGTCAATTTCATCTCGGGGCATGCGAGCTTGTCCCGACCCGGCTGTATCACCCCTGTATTATAATCACGATAGAATCGTTGAATGGGCCCGATGCCATCGTTCATCCAAGTGTCCACGCCATTCTTCAGATAGTGGTTCAATATCCATTGCCAAGCCATATCGGAGGCATGCCGGATGTAGTTTTTTGTTGCTCGGCCCGGTCCTCGACCTTCGTGATCATTCGCAAAACTGAACCAAGCAACGCCAATCTGCCGCATCATCGAGTTACATTGCAACGCGCGCGCCGTGCGGCGCACGCTGGTCAACGCTGGCATCAGCAAGGCCATCAGCAGGGCAATGATGGAAATCACGACCAGCAGCTCGATCAATGTAAAGGCCTTATGATGTGCCCCCCACCGGGGCCAGCGAGAGCATGCCCTACGCAGGTTCTTAGCCGCAAATGCGCTCTTTATGCAAGAACGCCCCACCGCATGCATCGGTTTCATAGGCATGCTCCCGTCACCATTTTTCTGCCAGTCGAAACGCCACAGCGCTGCCACTGTTTTTTACCGCCAACCTTATCCGGGTAGCAAGATTAAATCTCTATTCGCCAAAAACGATCGCTTCAAAAACATCGAAATGGGCGCCTTCGCGCCAGGCCTCCGCCGGCAATCCGGCTTTTCGGGCAAGGTGCGACAGCATCGTCTCAACATCCCATCCTTGTTCCGGCGCGACCTGAGGGAGAAAGACCGCCGATCGCCCCGCCTTGTGCAACACGACGCCATGCCGTCCCACCTCGATGTCATGCCATGAAGAAACACGCTTTGGCGGGGTAAGAACCGAGATTTCAATGGTGATATCGCTGAGCTCATCGGCAGTCACCGCGGGGAAACGAGGATCCTTAAATGCCGCATTCAGGGCATGGTCGCGCACGACCCGATATAACTCGCGTTCGGGTTCGATCTCGCCGATGCATCCGCGAAGCTCTCCGTGTTTATGCAACGTGACAAACCCACCGGCAATTTGTCGCATGCCTTCGGTAATCGGAACTCCCACGTTCGCCGCATCCGGCGCCCGATGATGTAACACGTATTCCTCGATGATCCGGCGAGCGAGTTGAAGAAGCCGCCGCCGATCCTCTGCATCGATATGTAACTCCGTCGTTTTCATTCTTGCCGATTCTCCCTTGTTGGCCGTCGGCCAGGGACCGGCCACCTCTGCGGCGATATAGCTCACCACGTTTGTCCAATCTCCTGTAGAAGTCCCCGAAGTTTCGTACCGGAGCAAACGGACTTCTTGTTGGCCGTCCTCCATCAAAGCCAGTAATATACTGAGAGTATCGCGTCCGCAGATGGTGGCCCCGGTTTCTACCAAGAAACGATGAAATCCAGCCAAATCCCGACGACGGATGAAGTCGAACGCGCCGAAATCCAGTTGTCGGAGGTTTTCCTCGACGTTCTCCGTAAAGGGCACATAGTCGAACCGGCCGCCGTAATGCGTGAAATCTGTGCTGATGACCAGTAAGGTCTGATCTTCGAGTTCTTCCCGCAGCCGGTGAGCCACCGCGCGCACCGCTCGTTCGTCGAGTTGTCCGGCCACCAGCGGCACGAGCAGAAAATCGCGCAGGGCAACCTGGAGAAACGGGAACATGATTTCCACGCTGTGCTCACCGGGCTGGGCACCACGAACGATCCTAAAATACGGGTCCTGGCATAAGCGGCTGATCAGATCGGTGTCTATCGGTATTTCACCCAAAATGGTTTCATAATGCGTCGCCTCCGGCACGCTGACGGCGTTGCGGAGGGGGACGCGATGGGTGGGGCCGAGGACGATCACACGCCGGTAGGGACACTCGGCCACGCGTGCAAAGGCGTGAGCGGCTGTCCTCCCGGAATACATATAACCGGCATGGGGAACGATCAAGGCGCGTGGCGGAGACCCTTCTTTTTCCACGATGCCTGTTTTCCGAATGAGCGTTTGCAGCTCGTGGCGCAGAGCCGCGGCGTCGGAGGAATACCATGAGCCAGCGAGATCGGAAGAATAAACCCGTCGAGATGACGAGGAGTTTTTAATCATAACGTTGCTCTCCGTGGGAGTCGCCCGGCGACAGGCAGCCGTAGCTCCCGCGAGTGCCCCAATCAAGGCCATGAGCACCAATCGCACCATGCGTTCCCCCGCGGGCGGCGCACTGGATCAACCGCCCCGGTCCATTTCATCCTAGCCATCCGGCTACGACATGACAAGCCGCATTCTGCTGAAGCGAACCGATGGTGCTGTTGGAGAATGGGCAGCGAATACAGGCGCCGGCGAAGGGAGGCGAACATCGTTTACCCCAACGATCCCGCGCTATTCGCCGGTTTTTCTCGCCGCTTCCCCCCAAACACAAGGTTTTCGGTCATTCAGCAATTCACGGACGGCGTGGAAGCCGTCCCTCCAACTCCATCACAGGCCATTGGAGGGTCGGCTTCCACCCCGACCGTACAACTCGCCGGATCCACCCTCACATTCTCCATGCCTTCCGCCGCCAACATCCGATGAATCCAAAAACCGTCCCAACTCACTTCATACCAACTGTACATTTTCGCATCCGCCGTTAACCCGAAATGCGCTTTTGTGCACTCCTCTGCTCGCGGCAAGGCGTCAAGATCCCCGGCCCCGATGCCCGTGGGCCGTTCCCTGTCGCCATGGCCGAAGGCCAATTTCCATTCCTTGCGCCCGCACTCGATTGCTAGCCCGGATTATTCATGAACGGCCTTGGAAATAGAGCGTTCGGGGGGGGCGGCGTAGGAATGGGCGCTGCGGAGGACGCGCCGGTGTCGCAGCGCTTCACCGGATGCTTGGGTGAGGCTGTGTTGATCCAATTTCGGCCAGGATCGGCAGAGCTCCGCCACCCGGCGGGAAAGCCGGTGGACAGACCTGGATGCCGAGGAG
>CALLML010000011.1 GCA_938005705.1 uncultured bacterium | reverse complement strand
GCCGAAATGCACGGCGATTTCGCCATTTTTCAGGATGCCGACCTGGAGTACGACCCGCGGGATTATGCCGCCGTGTTGCGCCCGCTTCTCGATGGACGAGCGGATGTTGTCTATGGATCGCGTTTTGCCTCCCGCGCCGAGCGCCGCGCGCTGAATTACCACCACGAGCTTGGCAACCGGTTATTGACGGCCCTTTCCAACTGGTTCACCGGCCTCAATCTGACCGACATGGAAACATGCTACAAGGCCTTCCGCGCCGATCTGTTGCGCTCCATTCCCATTCGTTCCAATCGCTTCGGCATTGAACCCGAAATCACCGCAAAGATCGCGCGTCGTCGCGCCATTGTTTACGAAGTGCCGATCAGCTACCACGGACGCGGATATGCGGAAGGCAAGAAAATTGGCCTCCGCGACGGCTTGAACGCTCTTTTTGTCATGTTGAAATATCGGCTCGTGGATGATTGTTTCACAGAGTCCATCCGCGCACGCGTGCGCAACGAGCTGGCACATGCGCACCGGTTTCATCGCGCGCTCGCGCGCTTAATGCGCCCGTTTCTCGGACGAAACCTCCTGGAAATTCAGGCAGGGCTCGGCGCCCTGAGTCGGTTCTTACCGTGCCGCGAGCATCTGACGCTGACGGAAACCGATCCCGAGTGTTTGCGAATCCTGCGCGACGGTTTCCGGAACAACGATGTAGTCCACGTGGCGCGGCTTCATCCGGAATCGGACGAAGATTTCGCCGCCCTTTCCCATCAGCCATTCGACACGATCATTGCCGTGAATGTGCTTCAATGTGTCGAGGACGACACCGCCTTAATGCGCCGTCTCGCCGCGGCGTTATCGGAGGGTGGTCGCCTCTTGATCTGGGCGCCGTTGCATCCGTGGCTTTTCGGCGGTTATGACGAGGCGCTGGGGCATCGTCGCCGCTACACGGGGTCGGGTTTGAGGAACGTAATAGAGGCCGCCGGACTGCGACTAGAGTTTGCACGCTCGTTCAATTTTCTCGCACTTTGGGGTTGGTGGCTGAACAGTCGCGTGCTCCGCCGACGTCAACCCGGCCGTTTGATGGTGGGTCTTTTGAATTTTGTGATTCCCCTGACGACGCGAATCGAGAGCTGGATTCCTTTGCCGGGGCTCAACCGTTTTTGTGTGGCGACAAAGGCCCGTATTTCCTGATTCGCGCGATAACGGCGCACGCCACCGGCAACCGCATGTCTGCGAACGTTCGGCGAACTCGAGCGCAAAAAGGGGTGTCGCACTTCAATCGCCACGGATTTTCGCCCAAGCGTCCTTGAGCATGACCGTGCGATTGAAGACCGGCCGATCTGGGTGACGATCACGAGAGTCGGCACAGAAATAGCCGAGGCGCTCGAACTGAACCGTCTGCCCTGGTGGGCATTCCGCCAGCGCCGGTTCGCCCCAACCGCGGACGGTCTCCAGCGAATGCGGATTGAGGAGTGTGCGGTAGTCCACGTCCTCTTTCACATCGGCAGGGTTTTCCACCAGGAAGAGACGATCATACAGCCGCGCCTCGATGGGCACGGCATGCGCCGCGCTAACCCAGTGAATCGTACTTTTCACCTTTGGCCCATCTGCCGACTCCGGCTCCCAGCGCCCGCGCACCGTGGCGATTTCGCCATCCGCACCTCGCTCAACGCCGACGCAATTCAGGAAACCCGCGTAGCGAAGTCGTACTCTGCGCCCAGGCGACAGCCGATAAAATTTTGGCGGGGGATTCTCCATAAAATCATCCTGTTCGATCCAGATTTCACGCCCCATTGGAACCAGTCGCTCTCCCGCCAAGGGGTCTTCGGGATTGTTGATCGCGTGTACATATTCGATGCGATCTGCTGGCCAGTTTTCAAGGACCACCCGAAGGGGCCGCAATACCGCCATCCGCCTCGGCGCCTTGCGGTTTAAAACTTCGCGCACGCAATGCTCCAGGAGTGCCACGTCCGTCAGGCTTTCGTACTTGGTGACGCCAATGAGATCGCAAAAATGACGGATGGCCTCGGGGGGATACCCGCGCCGGCGCATGCCACAGAGAGTCGGTAACCGTGGATCATCCCAGCCCGACACCACGCCGGCCTGAACCAATTCGAGCAGCTTCCGCTTGCTCATGACGGTATAGCTCAGGTTAAGTCGTGCGAACTCATACTGGCGGGGGGGGGCCGGGAGATTAAGATGTGAGACCACCCAATCGTAAAGAGGGCGGTGCACCTCGAATTCCAAGGAGCAAAGAGAATGCGTCACACCTTCGAAGGCGTCCTCCAGAGGATGCGCAAAATCATAGGTCGGATAAATGCACCAGCGGTCGCCCGTTCGGTAATGCGGGACCCGCATAATGCGATAGAGTACCGGATCGCGCAAATGAAGATTCGGAGAAGCCATGTCAATTTTCGCCCGCAGACAGAGAGACCCGTCTGGAAACTCGCCTGCGCGCATGCGCGTAAAAAGGTCCAGGCTCTCCTCGGGGGGGCGGTTTCGCCACGGGCTGTCGCGACCGGGGCGGGTGGGCACGCCCCGATATTCCTTGAACTCTTCGGAGGAAAGCTCGCAGACATACGCCAGTCCGCGACGAATCAGGTCGCAGGCCACCTCGTACATCCGCTCGAAGTAGTCGGACGCAAAATAGAAATGCTCGCCCCAATCGAAACCCAGCCAACGAATATCCTCCTGAATAGCTTCGACGTACTCCATGGATTCCTTCGAGGGATTCGTGTCGTCCATGCGCAGATGACAGCGTCCGCCAAATTCCAACGCCAAGCCGAAATCAATGCAGATCGCCTTGGCGTGGCCGATGTGTAAATAGCCGTTGGGTTCGGGCGGAAAACGCGTAACGACCCGCCTCCCGTAGCGACCGGCCGCCACATCATCGGAAATAATCTGCCGAATGAAATGCTGAGGCGGAGCGTCCCCTGTCTTCATATCATCACTCATGGCTTGTCCGTACCATCTCGATCACCTTGTGCCTATTTCACATCTTACGCTATACTGAAGCAAAATACAGCCATGAACCTGAATCAAAGAAAGTCGGCATTGACCGTGAAACGTTCTTCCCATTCGCCGCTCGCGGCGAAACCCCGCATCCTGATCGTCGGCGCGCATCCCGATGATCCTGAGGAGATGGCGGGAGGCTGCGCGGCCTTGTGGCGGGCATCCGGCTACACGGTCAAATTTCTGACGATGACCAACGGCGACGCCGGCCATCATGAAACAGGCGGAGGCCCCCTCGCCCGACGTCGTCAGGCCGAGGCCGCTGCAGCCGCGCGCATCCTTGACATCGAATATGAGATCACCGACCGGCACGATGGCGAGTTAATGCCTACACGCGAAAACCGTCAGGACCTGATCCGCCGCATTCGCGAGTTCCGCCCCGACCTGGTTCTCACCCATCCCCCCGACGATTACCACCCCGATCACCGCTATACCTCGCTGCTCGTGCAGGATTCGGCCATGTCCGTCACGGTGCCGAACATTTGCCCCCTTACGCCGGCGTTAAGAAAGAATCCGATTTTCGGCTATATCATCGGCACCCGCAGCGTCTCCCGGATGTTCCGACCCGATGTGCTGGTAAACATCGGCCGAGTGTTGGACAAGAAAGTGGCCATGCTCTGTTGCCACAAGTCCCAGTTTCTGGAATGGATCCCTTATCTGACGGGCACATTGGATCAAGTGCCCGCCGGCAAGACGCCACAGCGCGCATGGATGGCCGATCAGTGGAAACGGCGGTTGAAAGGTTGCGCTGATCGTTTCCGCGACGAGCCCGTGGCTTGCCATGGCGTGGTCCCGGGCACAAAGATTATCTATGCGGAGGCGATTGAAATCTGCCCCTTCGGGTCGCCGCTGAATGACGCCGCACGGCGCCGATTGTTTCCTTTTGTCTAGACGACAACCTTTCTGTTTACGGGCTTCGCCGATCAGCGGAAAACACGGGGCTTGGGTTTCATCGGAACCACCTTCAGATTGAAGGCGCGAGGTTCGTCCGACGACACACGCAAAATCACTTTTTCCATCCGACCGGTGCCCGGCATATCCACATACCCGGTCACCGGCTGCCATTCTGCGTCGCGCCGAGTTTTATCCTTTGTTACGAGAGTATAGAGCATACCCACCTCAGAGTTCCATGAGATGGTGAGCTCATCCCCGACACGCGTAATAAAAACGGCGTTCGCGGAGGAAGGAATAACGCCGGACGTGACCGACGAGCTTCGATCCGCAGAGCCGGCAGAGACCGTCGTCGCGCAGGCGCTGAGGAAGCTCATCGCCGCCGTCACGCCGACCATGCCCATGTGGAAAAAGAAATCGCTGCAACGGCTTTTTCTCATGGCTGAAACCCTACTTGATACCTGACGGCGGCGCGACGATCTCGTTCGAGGTGGCGGCGGGGTCCGGGAGTTCGGGCTGGGGTCCTTTCATTTCCGCTCGCGACGGAACCAATACCACATCCGCTTTTGCCTCCTCCGATCGGGCGTTCTCCTTCCTCGGATCCGTCTGCGGCGACTCTGTCGGGTTGGCCTTATCCGGTTCTGATTTGTTCACTTTAAAGGGCCAATTGCCGGCCAGCGGCGAGGAGGCATAGGGTATTGCTGAAGTGAAGTCTTTCTCTAGTTGCGCGGGAGGCACCCCTCGGATCGCCGGAGCGGGAGGGGTCGAACGAGAGCGTCGAAACAGCGGGATACGAGGGCGGGGCGGTGGCGCGTCGGTTCGTTCGAACCAGAAAAACGACCGCCGAGCGGCATTTTGGTCCTCTATCTGCAAGCCGTAGCGCGCGGCAAACCACGCCCACTCGTCACGGGTAAATCGGAAGGATTTTCCGAACGCATTGATCAGCTCTGGCGTGTCCATCTCCTCCACTCCCACCACTTGCGGGCACCAATTTGTCGCCTGAAGGATGGAGGGCGGAAGCGTTGACGCGTCCCCCACGGCAATTACGCGCTGTGGAATCACCTGGAGGAATCGCACCTCGGCCAAATCCCGCTGGGAAATCGGGCGCCATTCCTCTCCGTTCCAGACGTGAAGTGCGGGTTGAGATTCGGATGCGTCCCCCTGGTAGGAGACAAGAACGACCGGTCGCTTTTGAATGACGTCAAAAGCGACTTGCAAGACGGAATAACGAACGGGAACGATCAGGAGCGTCCAGTCAGTTGCCCTCGCGGAGTACGGCCTAAAAAAGACGAAGGCGGCGCCGGCAACGGCCAAAAGCAGGCTGATCTTTTTCATGATCCTATACTCCCTTTTTTCAAATTCTAGCACAAAGCCCGCCCCTCGAACAAGAATGGCCCCATCCCAAAAAAAAGACGCCCCCGGCACATCCGGGGGCGTCTTTCCTCTCATCGTCAAAACGCCACGCTTTAACGGATCACCGGATCAATGAAGCGCAAAAGCAGGGGCGGTGTTTTTGCCAGTACGGGCGCAATCACTAGGGCGACAATGCTCATCAGCTTCATCAGGATATTGAGCGAAGGCCCCGCAGTGTCCTTGAAGGGATCCCCAACGGTGTCGCCGATCACGGCTGCCTTGTGCGCGGGCGAACCCTTGCCGCCGAACGCGCCGGCTTCAATGTGTTTCTTCGCGTTATCCCATGCACCGCCCGCATTGGCCATGAACAACGCCATCAGGACGCCAGAGGCGGTGACACCCGCGAGCAGGCCGCCGAGCATTTCCTTGCCAAAGACAAAACCGATGGCCACCGGCGTGACCACGCCCAGCGTTGCCGGTACAGTCATTTTCAGGATCGCCGCCTTTGTGGAGATATCCACACAACGTGCATAATCGGCACGCACGCCCTCTTTACCTTCGAGCAGACCGGAGATCGTTTTAAACTGACGGCGTACTTCCTCGACCATGGCGTAGGCGGCCTGTCCAACGGCGTTCATCGCGAAAGCCGAGAAAAGGAATGGCATCATGGCCCCGATCAGCAGGCCGGCCATGACCTTGGAATCGGCCACGTCAATCACCGGCAGGTCTACGGTCTGGCGGAAGGCGGAGAAAAGGGCTAGCGCCGTCAGCGCCGCCGAGCCGATCGCGAATCCTTTGCCGATGGCCGCCGTCGTATTGCCTACCGCGTCCAGACGGTCGGTACGCTGGCGCACTTCTTTGGGAAGTCCAGACATCTCGGCGATACCGCCGGCATTGTCGGCGATGGGCCCATAGGCGTCTACAGCGAGCTGGATGCCCGTCGTGGCCAACATGCCGAGACCGCCGATGGCGATGCCGTAGAGGCCGGCCAACCGATAGGCTACAATAATGGCCGCCGCTAACACCAGCACGGGTAGCGCCGTGGAGATCATGCCTGTGCCCAGGCCCGCAATGACATTCGTGCCCGGTCCGGTCTGCGAGGCTTCCGCGATCTTATTGGAAGGACCTTTGCCCTCCGCCGTGTAATATTCTGCGAGCAAACCTATGGCGACTCCGGCGACGAGGCCGATGATCGCCGCGCCGTAAACCCCGCCCGACGTGAAGGTGGATCCGCCCAACATGAATTGAGCCGGTGCGATTCGCTTGATGATCCAGTAGGAAACAACTGCCATAATCACTCCGGCGCCGATCGTGCCCGCATTCAGCGCGGCTTGGGGATTGCCACCCTCCTTCGTCCGCACAAAGAATGTACCGGCGGCGGAGACCAGAATACCGATGCCGGCCAAGACCAGTGGCAGGAGGACCAATCTCAACCCGATCGGCGGCTGTCCGCTCACCGCCATTGCGCCGGCGCCCAGCACCATCGAGGCGACGATGGCGCCCACATACGATTCGAAGAGGTCCGCCCCCATGCCCGCGACATCGCCGACATTGTCACCGACATTGTCCGCGATAACGGCGGGGTTCCGAGGGTCATCCTCGGGAATACCGGCCTCCACCTTGCCGACCAAGTCCGCGCCGACGTCCGCCGCCTTCGTGTAGATACCGCCACCCACGCGCGCGAACAGAGCGATGAGACTGGCGCCCATTGAGAAGCCGGAAACGATTTGCAGTCCCAGAACCAGCTGCTCGCCTTCAATGCCCATGGTGCGAAAGACGATCAGGGTCACCAACGAAAGCCCCAGCAGGCCCAAACCGACTACGCACATACCCATCATCGCACCGCCGGAGAACGCCACCCGCAGCGCGGCGGCCAGACCCGTGCGGCCCGCGGCCGTGGTGCGGACATTGGCCGCCGTGGCGACCCGCATGCCGAAAAAGCCGGCCAGCGCAGAGCAGAAGGCGCCCACCACGAATGACGCCGCCACGAAGCGCACGGCGCCATGATTGATGATCGCCAGGATGGCCGCGACAATGACGACCACCAGCGAAATGGCCTTGTATTCGCGCGTGAGAAATGCCATCGCGCCCTCGCGGATCGCCGCGGCGATCTCTTTCATGCGATCGGTCCCAGCATCCTGGCGCGTGATCCACGACGCGCGGGAAAAGGCGAAGAATAAGGCATAGGCGCCGCAAACGAGCGCCAGATACAGCATGTTTTCCCAAGTCAGATTCATATTGGATGATGCTCCTTTCGATCCCTTGTGATTGAGCGTCGCGGGATTCGCTCAGCCATAAAAAATAAAAAACAGCGAAGAATTTAGGAGAACGTGCCCCCGGTGTCAATGCCGATTACAATGGCTCGAGCTGTTTGCGCAGACAGATTGAGCTGTCGCAGCAGGCAATCATAAAGCAAAATCCTTCTCCCCAATCCCCTTTCATTTTCGAGTGTTGTCCGCGATCTCCCAATGATCTCCCCATCCATTTCGGTGGCCGGGTTGTTGGGCTGCCCTTGGCCGAATGAAAATCCGGCGCCGAATGCCTTGAACAACGATGAGGCCATTTCAATTTCCGGTCTTCGTCCTCCGCCATTCGCCCCCGACCGCCCCCTCCCTCAAAAAACATGGATTGTCGCCCCCGGAGGATAATTTTTGGGACGCTGAATGGCCTTGCCACGCGATGACCAAAACGAGCCCGAACAGCCGAGCGCCGCCTCGCGAGATTCGAAAGCCCCATTTCCAAAGCCCTCTTGTACGACGCGGCGTTGCTATGATAAATTGAACGGGCAGGCGGGCGACAGGCGCTCGCTATCCCCCAATGGAGAACACCATGAGCCGGGTTTATAATTTTTGCGCAGGGCCAGCGGCCCTGCCGGAAGAAGTGTTGCGCGAGGCGCAGGCGGACCTGCTGGATTACAAAGGGTCCGGCATGTCCATCCTGGAGCACAGCCATCGCGGCAAGGAATATGACGCTGTCCATCAGGAAGCGATTG
The DNA here is from genome assembly GCA_938005705.1 of uncultured bacterium. GTDB lineage: Bacteria > Verrucomicrobiota > Kiritimatiellia > PWTM01 > PWTM01 > CALLML01. The sequence goes on along the minus strand of CALLML010000011.1, from coordinate 4,870 downwards.
CGAATCTGACGAAACTGCTCCAGCTCCCCGACGACTACGCCGTGTTACTGCTGCAGGGGGGCGCCAGCGGCCAGTTCGCCATGGTGCCGATGAACCTGCTGGGCGAGGGCCAGACCGCCGACTATGTCAACAGCGGCGCCTGGGCGACCAAGGCGTTGAAGGAAGCGAAAATCATCGGCAAGGTCAACGTCGCCGCCGACACGAGCAAGGACATTCCCACCCGCATGCCCGATCCGGCTACATGGAAGCTCACGCCAGGCGCGGCCTACGTCCACATTTGCTCCAACGAGACCATCGCCGGCGCACAATATAAAACCTTTCCCTTCACGGAGGCCCCGCTGGTCGCGGATATGTCGTCCGACATTCTCTCCCGCCCCTTCGACATCCGACAATTCGGTCTGGTGTACGCCGGGGCGCAGAAAAACCTCGGTCCGGCCGGCCTTGCGGTGGTGGTGATTCGGAAGGACCTCGCCGAACGCGTCTCGGACAAGGTGCCCGTTTTCTTCCGCTACAAAACGCATCTGGCTGAAAATTCACTGTACAACACCCCCCCCTGCTTTGCGATTTACATCCTGATGCTGACCACGCGCTGGCTCCTCAAGCAGGGCGGTGTCGAGGGCATCGCCGAGCGCAACCGGCGCAAGGCGGCCAGACTATATGAAGCTATCGACGGCTCTGGCGGGTTCTATCGTGGCACGGCGATGAAAGAGTATCGGTCGGATATGAACGTTACCTGGCGCCTGCCGAGCGAGGAGCTGGAGGAGCGGTTTTGCAAAGAGGCCTCTGCGGCGGGCTTGAAGACGCTGAAGGGGCACCGATCGGTCGGCGGTATCCGCGCCTCGATCTACAATGCCTTTCCGACGGAGGGCGTGGACGCCCTGATCGAGTTCATGCGCGAATTTCAGCGTAAGTACGGTTGATTTTCCAAGCCTTGGAAGATCGGAGTTCCGACCGTTCCAAGGCTTGGAAAATGCGGTTGTATTGTCCAAACGTTGCGGGCATTATGGAGGATACGGCTTGGCGAGATGACGCCCGCCACCTTGTTCGCATGCGCCTGTAGCTCAATTGGACAGAGCGTTAGCCTCCGGAGCTAAAGGTTCCGCGTTCGATTCGCGGCAGGCGCACCACCTCACGCTATATTGTGGATGATTGCATGGAGAGCCTCCTCCACCTTGGCAGATCGAAATCTCTGGTGATATTGACATTCAACTTCGCGTAAAAAGCACCCCCCACCTTCTCAATCCAGGTACGGCACACGCGAAGCTCGGTGGGACGAACCCGAACACGCTCACACATCTCGAAGAACTTGGCGGGGACCTGCGCCCAAAGCGCCTCGATGTTCCCGTCGAAAATTAGCAGATCCATTCCACAGACGATTCCGGAATCGGCATCGCACATGCGCATTGAATTGGTAGGGCGGGTAGTCCCTTGCCCGCCGGATGCGTCAGCAATTCACGTACGGCGTGGAAAGCGTCCCTCCAAACGTCACGGAGGCAGGGGGAAACCTCCCTTCACGCGTTGCATGGAATGGGGCGGTTACACCCGTGGGGTTGGCGGTCGCGCTCGCACTGGACTCAAGGCAAGGGGCCGGCTTCTCCAGCCAGGATTCGGGCCGCCCTTCTCCTGTTCTGATGTTGGCTCATGTTCTTCGCTTTTCATGGCGTCTCCGCCGGTTCGTACCCAGGATTTTTCTCCACCGAAAGTATTCCAATCAATGGGGGAAGGTCACATCAGCGATTTGATCGTGTGTTTCCAGCTATAGCCATACTGATTCAGCCGATTCATCGATCATTCGGATCTGTCCTTCGCCACCCCGGTTCCGATACCACTCACGCCTCCGCGGCAGCATCTCTTCTCTCACGCGTCGACTCATGTTCAAGCCTCCGGTTTGCTGGTGTCATGCCTTTTGAGTCAACGACCTTGTTTCCTTCTTTCCAAAGCCTCTTCCGAAGTATCAAAACGTATGAGGCAACAGGCCTCACAACGCCGCCTCTCTATTATTTTGACACGACAGACGATTTTCCATAGAATGGACATCTATGATAATCGGCCCTTGAAGCGGGAGCTGACCATGTCCGTACATTCCAGTTTAAAAGGCGTAAACAAGATCGCGGCCAAGCGCAATGTTCTCAAACGCTTTGAGCGCATCAATGTGCTGCAACAGCGTGGAAAATGGAAGAAGGGCGATCGCGCCTACGGCCTGCCCAAAATCCGAACCGACGTCTGAGTGGCGATTGCACAAATATCTGGCCGCTTGCGGGGTTGGGTCTCGACGTCGATGTGAGGACTTGATTGCGGCCGGCCGGGTTTCCGTGGATGGTCGGATCGCGTCCACGCCCGGTTGTAAAATTCAACCGGGTCTTCAACACATATGCGTAGATAGACGCCCTGTTGTCCCTCAAACGCGTGTTTATTGGATCACCCACAAGCCGCGCGGTGTGGTTACAACCTGTCGCGATCCTCAAGGGCGTCCGACTTTTCTTGACCTGCTACCGCCCGGGTTGCCGCGCGTATTTCCCGCAGGCCGTCTCGATTTCGACAGCGAGGGATTGTTGCTGGTCACGAACGATGGCGACCTGATGCAACGCCTGGTGCATCCCCGTTACGGCTGCGAAAAACGCTATCGGGTCTGGACCGACCGCCCATTGACGGACACGGTGCGCGCCGTCCTTGTCCGTGGAATCCTGGTGGATGGCGTATACATGAGAATGGCAACTATTGTGCCCGACCGATCCATCCATCAACAAAGGCCGGTTTACGAAATACGGCTGCGGGAAGGAAGAAATCGGCAAATTCGTCGCATGCTTGCCGCGGTAGGATTCCGTGTGTTAAGGCTAGTGCGAACGGGTCTGGGGCCGCTTAATTTGGGCCGTCTACGCCCGGGGGAGAGCCGAGCTCTGACCGCAGCGGAGGTTGAGGCGCTGCGAATGGCTGCCGGTGATTCCGATTAAGCTCTGCGAAGCCGCCCAAGGCGGGCCGTCGGCTGTCTCGGGTCTAAGCGGCGGCACGAAGAACACTGGCTACTGCAGCGAAAACAAGCAGCGCGCTGACGAGACATAGCGTCGCCCAGAGCGGCTCGCGCCGGTCGCGCTGCAGGTAAGCCGTGGCGGCAACGAACAAGGCCAGACCGACGCCAATGGCGCCAAGCAAAATGCCGACATGGATCAAGCCATCGCCCGGGTAAGGGCTCCAGCCGCTTTCGTTCCAGCCCGCCCCCACTTGTGCCCGAATTTGCCGGGCATCCCATCCCTTCCACAATGCCGCAAAAAGATGCCGAGGATCGAGTGCGTTTCGATCGGGAAAGGCGACGGCGAGAAAAACACCCACTATAACGACCAAGGCCGATAGAAAAGAACATGCATAAACGACCCGGCCATAACCATAATGAGCGGCAGGAATCGAATCATGGTCGTTCGCCGGCGCACTCATGCGGAACGCCTTTCTTTGCGGCTCCGTTCCATGGCGACGGCCGTGGCGACGGCAACCACCATCAACACGGCGACATTCAACCACGGCGGCCAGGTACTCAGAACACCGAGTTTTCTCAATCCATTGATCCAAAGGCCGAAGCTCGTATAAAACAAGACGCCGATCAATGCGATTCGGATGGAGGCCGAACGCACGTGCACTAGCAATTGAGCACCCAAGACGCCGCCGATGACGTGTCCGACGATCAATGGCGCCACGAGCACGGCAACTACGGCGCCTTCGGAGAGATAGGGAGCAATCGTCAGGGGTTCGCCTATTCCGATGATCACGTTACTGATCGCGGCGGCCATTTTCAGGGGAACACCCATAATGAAGTTGAGAGCCGGAACAATCGCCCAACCGGCGCCCAAACCAAAAAAACCGGCTACAAATCCGATAAACGTCATCATAGCGAGTCCCCAACCCGCACGGGTCACGACACATTCTACCACCCGTCCCAGCGAGGGTTCATAGTAAGGATGGCATAGGCGAAGCCGTACGGTGAAACGATCGACACGGCGCACTTCCGGCCATTCGCGCTTCAATCCTCCGCGCGCGAAATAGGTCGCCAAAAGCACAACCAACGCTCCGAGCGTGATTCGGATGAAGCCTTCGCCCCGTTCCCCCATTCTCTGGGCTGTGTGAATCGCCATTCGCGCGCCGAGAAATCCGCCCGCCGAATACCCTAAATTGCAGAGAACAGCAATCTTCAGATTGCCGACGCCTCGGGATAGAAAAATACCGCTGGACACAATCCCCGAAAAAAGCGCCACGCACAATCCGGTGGCGCGTACAATGACGCTGTGCAACGGGGTAAACGCGAGAAGCAAAGGGGTGTAGATCACGCCCCCACCAATTCCGGATATCACCGCTACCACAGCAACCAGCAAACCGAGCAAAAAAAGTCCGCCCAGCAACAATGCGATATGGAACGGAGCCACCCCTCCGGGGAGCGGTTCAAGACCTCGGGTGACAAGCACCAGCCCCCCATGAACGCCAATCGCGATCACGGCCAGTGTACTGCATTCCAGCCACGGCGAGCGACATCGCCGCATCCCCATCTCTGTACAAGACCCGCGGCCAGATTCTTCACTACTCGGGGTCAAGTTGCTTTCACTCATGAAATGCTCAATTTACCAAGACTCGGCCTGAAAAATGAACATTTTAATTATCAGGAACCGGTGAAGACAGTTCCGTCTCCGTTGGCATCGAACGAAGGTCTGAATTTTATCGCAAGACTGCTTTCGCCGCAAATATTCGGGCCTCTTCGCTGTTTTGTGTGGGTAGCTCATGGGACGGGCGCGGGAGTGATGGACGGCACTTGTAGGTCCAGCTTGGCGAGGAGCAGATAGATCATCGTGATGAGATTGCGAACGGAGCGGAATCCTCGGGCGCGCCGCTT
>CALLML010000010.1 GCA_938005705.1 uncultured bacterium | reverse complement strand
GAACGCTACGATGCGGGCGGCCGGCGTGTCGGCGCCGATGGAACTCCCCGGGAAACAGTCTATCGGCTCGTCGCTGACGGCGCGCTGATGAAGCTCGAACCCGCGCCCTGAGCGGTCGCGCGTCACGAGAGGGTTTCGAGATGGACGAGGCGAACGATTTCAAAAGGGTGGAGGTCCGATTCGAGGGACGGGTGCAAGGCGTCGGTTTCCGGTGGACCGCTGCGCGCGTCGCCGCCCGGTTTCCCGTGGTCGGCTACGTCCGCAACGAACCCGATGGATCGGTCCGCCTGGTGGCGGAGGGACGCGAGGCCGATATTTCGGCATTCCTGGGTGCGGTGGGGGCGTCACCTGTCGGGCGTTACATCACGCGCCGTCAGATCGAGTGGCGCGCTCCCACCGGCGAGTTTTTCTCGTTTGATATCCGGTATTGACGGGCGCGCCCTCGGTCGCGCCGACGTCACCCCGTTTCCCGCTGATATTCCTGGAGCGATTTTACGCTGCCTCGCCCTTTGCGGACGGCGGCGATGCCCTTGGCGGCGGCCTCAGCAGCCGCGAGGGTCGTGATGTAGGGAATCTTGTATTTGATGGCGTTCTTGCGGATATAAGAGTCGTCCTGTTGACTCCGCTTCCCGATCGGGGTGTTGATCACCAGTGCGATTTCCCGATTCATGATGGCGTCCACCAGATGGGGGCGCCCCTCATGTAGTTTGAGAATTGGTGTGGTGGGAATGCCGTGAGCGACCAAAAATTGATGCGTTCCTTTGGTGGCCCGGATATGAAAACCGAGCTCATGAAAAGCGCGCGCGATGGCCACAAGCCGCTCGTTTTGGTCGCGATCCGCCACCGTAATCAGCACAACCCCTTCGAGCGGCAGCGCCGGCGGTGCGGCCTCTTCGGCTTTGAAATAGGCCAGACCGAAGGAATCGGCCATGCCCAGCACCTCGCCCGTGGATCGCATTTCTGGACCGAGGACGGGGTCCACCTCCGCGAACATCGCGAAAGGCAGTACCGCCTCTTTGACGCCGAAGTGTTTCAGCGGGCGTTCGCGCAATCCCAAATCGGCAATTCGTGCGCCGGTCATCAGCAAGGTCGCGAGCCTCGCCATCGGAATGCCGCAAACCTTCGACACGAGTGGCACCGTACGCGATGCGCGTGGATTCGCTTCCAGCACATACAGATCGCTGTCGGCGATCGCATATTGGATATTCATCAGACCGACCACCTTCAGCGCTCGGGCGATGCGGCGGGTGCATTCGCGGATTTCGGCCTGATGCTGCGCGGACAGCCCGACCGGCGGTATCACGCAGGCCGAGTCGCCGGAATGAATGCCCGCCTGCTCGATATGCTCCATGATCGCGGGCACAAACACCTCCTCGCCGTCCGCGAGGGCGTCGGCCTCCGCCTCCACTGCATTCTCCAGAAAACGATCAATGAGGATGGGGCGATCGGGCGTCACGCCGCGCGCGTCCGCCATATAAGTCCGCAGATCCTCCTCGTCGTACACCACGCCCATCCCACGCCCGCCGAGAACGAACGACGGCCGCACCATCAGCGGGTAACCGATCCGCTCGGCGATTCGCAGGGCTTCCTCCTCCGATGACGCCATCCCGGATTCAGGCATGCGGACGCCAAGCTGCTCCATCATCCGGCGGAAACGATCACGGTCCTCCGCCAGATCAATCATGTCCGGCGAGGTCCCCAGAATGCGCACGCCCGCGGCGGCCAGCTCTCCGGCGAGATTCAGCGGGGTCTGCCCCCCAAACTGCACGATGACGCCCTCCGGATTCTCCGCACGATAGATGCGCAGGACGTCCTCGATCGTCAGCGGCTCGAAATAAAGCCTGTCTGACGTGTCGTAATCAGTCGAAACTGTTTCCGGATTACAGTTGACCATGATCGTTTCGAATCCCGCTTCGCGTAACGCGTAGGCCGCGTGCACGCAGCAGTAATCGAATTCGATGCCCTGGCCGATGCGGTTGGGACCGCCGCCCAGGATCATCACTTTGCGGCGGCCGGATGCCGGGACCGCGCGCTCCATGTGATAGGTGGAATAATAGTAGCAGGCCTTTTCGACGCCGCTGACGGGCACCGCGTCCCATCCGCCCCGAAGATTGAGATTCAGCCGCTGCTCCCGCACCCGCGTTTCCGGAATGTTCAGCAAACGCGCAAGGTAAACGTCCGCGAAACCGTCCTTCTTCGCGCGGGTCAGGAGGTCGTCCGGCGGCAATCGCCCCTTGAATCGGAGGATTTCCTCCTCCAATTCCACCAGCTCTCTCATTTGCTGATGGAACCACGGTTTGATGTGCGTGCGCCGATACAGGTCGTCAATCGAAGCCCCCTTGCGCAAGGCCTCATACAGAAGGAACTGACGTTCGCTCGTCGCTTCGTTGAGCCGCCGCAACAGTTCCTCCAGCGGCAACTCGTGGAAATTCTTCGCATAACCGAGGCCGTAGCGTCCAATCTCGAGAGATCGGACGGCTTTTTGCAGCGCCTCCTTATAGGTGCGGCCGATGCTCATTACCTCGCCGACCGCCCGCATCTGCGTGCCGAGCCGGTCGCGCGCGTCCTTGAATTTCTCGAACGCCCAACGGGCAAATTTGACGACGACGTAGTCGCCGGAGGGCGTGTAGCGGTCGAGCGTACTGTTGCGCCAGTAGGGAATCTCGTCCAACGTCAACCCCGCCGCAAGCTTGGCGGACACCAGCGCGATGGGGAAGCCGGTCGCTTTCGAGGCCAGCGCCGACGAGCGCGAGGTGCGCGGATTGATTTCGATAACCACGACGCGGTCCGTTTTCGGGTCATGCGCGAACTGCACGTTCGTCCCGCCGATCACGCCGATGTTTTCGACGATCGCATAGGCGTAGCGTTGCAGGCGTTGTTGCAGTTCCGGAGCGATAGTCAGCATCGGCGCCGTGCAAAAGGAATCGCCGGTGTGGATGCCCATCGCATCCACATTTTCGATGAAACAGACAGTGATCATCTGGTTCTTCGCATCTCGGACGACCTCGAGCTCCAGCTCTTCCCAGCCCAGGACGGATTCCTCGACGAGAATCTGCCCGATCATGCTCGCCGATATGCCGCGCGCCGCGATCGTCCGCAGCTCTTCGACGTTAAACACCATGCCCCCGCCCGTGCCGCCCAGCGTGTAGGCCGGGCGGATGACCACCGGATAACCGAGCTGTTCGGCGATGCGCTCCGCCTCTTCCACGCTTGTGGCGGGGGCGCTGTTCGGCATCGGAATGCCGAGCCGGTTCATCGTTTCCTTGAACGCAATGCGGTCTTCGCCGCGTTCGATCGCGCCCAGATTGACGCCGATGACTTGCACGCCGAAGCGGTCGAGCACGCCCGCCTTTGCGAGCTCGGACGATAGATTCAACCCTGTCTGGCCTCCGAGATTCGGCAGAAGGGCGTCCGGACGCTCTTTCTCGATAATGGCCGTCAGCGCGCGCACGTTGAGGGGTTCGATATAGGTGGCGTCAGCCATCACGGGGTCGGTCATGATCGTCGCCGGATTCGAGTTGACCAGCACGATTTGATAACCGAGCTCGCGCAAGGCCTTGCAAGCCTGCGTGCCGGAATAGTCGAATTCACAGGCCTGCCCGATGACGATCGGGCCGGAACCGATGATCAATACCTTGTGGATGTCGTTGCGTCGGGGCATGGTTTAGATGTATTCCACCGTTGCGGGTGGTTTAGGGGTGAGGTCGTACAGACAACGATTGACGCCAGGCAGGGCTACGATCCGGCGGCAGATGCGTTCGAGTTTCGGCCAGGGCAGCCGTGTCGCTGTGGCGCGCCGCGCGTCCACGCTCTGGATGCAGCGCACAACGATGATCCGGCCAAATTCGCGCCGATTGTCGCGGATGCCCGTGGCGCGATCCGTCAACAGCATCGCGAAATACTGAAAAGCTTTCGTCGAGGCTAGCTCCTCTTCCACAATCGCGGTCGCCGCCCGCACCAGCACGAGTTCCGACTCCGTCACTTCGCCGGCGATTCGCGCCGCAAGCGCCGGACCGGGGAAGGGGATACGTCGAACCATGTCTTTCGGAAGGCCCAACAACACCGCGACCTTGCGGACGCCGTCCTTGCGAAGCGTCTTGAGCGGCTCGAGCACCTGATAGCCGAATTCCTTTTGCGGATCAATGCCGAGTTGGGCGAGGATGTTGTGCTGCCGCTTGATGCCGGCGACGGTCTCCTCAATGTCGGTCAGGATCGTCCCGTGCAGCAGAAATCGCGCGCCGGTTTCGCGCACCAGCCGCGCGAAGACGTCGCGGTAAAACGTCCGAGTGATCGCCTCCCGTTTCTCCTCCGGATCGAGCACGCCTTTCAACGCGCCGAGAAATTCAGCGCGGGCATCCACGAGTTTGACCGGAATGCCGAGCTGACGAAATGCGCTCACCACGCGCCTGGGCTCGCCCTCTCGCATCAAACCGTTGTCGATAAAAAAGGTCTTCAGCCGCCGTCCCAACGCACGATGCGCCAACGCGGTAACCACCGAACTGTCCACCCCTCCACTCAGGGCATTGATGGCGATGTCGTCACCCACTGTCGCGCGCAATTCCGCCGTCTGCTGTTCAATGAATTTGCGATAGTTCATGGTGAGCCCTTCTCACGTTCTTTTAACGCACCACATAAAATGCGCTTCTTCTATCGGTTAATTGCATTTGGCACAAGCTTATACGATCAGGACATCCGCACTTTCCACGAATCCTCCGATTCCCCGAGCCCCGCGTCCCCGGCGCTCCGTTGAGTTGTTTTTGTAGGGGGCGGGGCGGATGGCGCCGGGGAATCCGGCTGAAAGGAAGGGCTGCCGCAGAGGGGAGATTAAAACCGCTTTTCCCCCACGCTCCATGCGTTTTTTGCCGGTTGTTCCGCCCTGCCTGATTTCATTTTCCATTTTTTGCTCCCTCTTATTGCGAAATTTTCGGCCTGCCGGCGGCGGATCGAACGCCCCGGTCTACATGGGGTAGGCCGCCGGGTGCCACGCTGCGGCGCGGCGGAAAAAGGCGGCCACGCCGGCCCCAGCGCTCGAAATTTTTCACATCGCAATCGGCTCGGATAGGGACGATAAATGCCTTGCCATATAACGGCGGATATTCTGGAATAAGCGAGAACGGACGGTTTTCCAAGGCTTGGAAAAGGCGGGGCCGATTTTTTCCAAGGCTTGGAAACAATGGGTGTCTTGTTTTCCAAGCCTTGGAAACGCGGGCGGGGGCATATCGAAGATGCGGCGGGGTTGGGCCATCGGTTTGTTCGCGCTGACGGCGCTGGCGCTTGGCGCACTCTTTTTTGTTCCGCTGGGCATGGTCATCTCTGGCGGATTCTGGGTCAACGGTCGTTTCACGTTGCGCTACCTCATCGGTGTCTTCCGCGATCCGGTCTATGGGGAAGGCTTGTGGAACAGTCTGCGCATCGCAATCGGCACTTCGGCGTTGGCGACGCTCATCGCGATGCCCTTGGCATGGCTATCCAATCGCTATGAGTTTCCGGGCAAACGTCTCCTGGGTTCTCTCATTCTCGCGCCGATGATCCTGCCGCCGTTCGTCGGCGCGATCGGACTGCAGCAGATGCTCGGGCGGTACGGGGCGTTGAACGCGCTGATGGGGTGGGGACCGGTGGACTGGCTCGGGCGCGGCCGATATTGGGGCGTCGTGCTGCTGCAGGCGTTCGGGCTTTATCCGATCCTCTATCTCAACCTCGTCGCTGCGATGGCGAACGTGGATCCATCGATGGAGGAGGCGGCGGAGAATCTCGGGTGCGCCGGCTTCCGTAAGTTCCGCCGTGTGACGTTTCCGCTCATCCTCCCCGGTTTTTTCGCGGGGCTGGCGATCATCTTCGTCTGGAGCTTCACCGAGTTGGGCACGCCGCTAATTCTCAACTACACCCACTGCGCGCCTGTGCAGGTGTTTGACGCGCTGAAGGAGGTGGCGGCCAATCCGTTTCCATACGCGCTGGTTTTCGTCATGCTCTCGGCCAGTGTGCTCCTCTACGCGGCGGTGAAGGCGATCTTTGGTCAGCGTGCCTATGCGATGCAAAGCAAGGCGGTCGTCGGCGCCGCCGCGCGTGAGGCGGGGGGCTGGCGCGGTGCAGCGATCGCGGCGGCTTTTGCGGGCGTGCTGGCAGTGGCGCTGCTGCCGCATATCGGCGTGATTCTGAACAGCCTGGCGGCCCCCGGAAGCTGGTATCGCAGCGTGTGGCCGCGCGTCCTGACCGCCGCGAACTATGCCGAGGCGCTCGGCCACGGCATGACGCTCGGCGGCATCCGCAACAGCCTCCTCTATTCATCTCTCGCCGTCGTCGTGAATCTGGCGCTTGGACTTGCCGTGGCGTTCGTGGTGGTTCGCTCCTCTTTGCGCGCGCGCGGCGCACTCGATGCGCTGGCCATGCTGCCGCTCGCCGTACCGGGGTTGATCATGGCCTTCGGCTACCTCGCCCTAAGCGCTCGCCTCGGCAGTCAGGCGTGGGTGCGCCAAAATCCGTTCTGGCGGATGCTGCTCGACGTGCGGACCAATCCGACCTTCTTTCTCGTGATCGCCTATGCCGTGCGGCGCGTGCCCTATACCGTGCGCGCGATCTCGGCCGGCCTGCAGCAGACGTCCGTCGTTTTCGAGGAAGCCGCGGCCAACCTCGGCGCGGGCCCCTGGCGCACGCTGAGCCGGATCACGCTGCCGCTAATCTCCGCGAACCTCATCGCGGGCGCGCTGCTGGCCTTCGCGTTCAGTATGCTGGAGGTTTCCGACAGCCTGATGCTAGCGCAACGCGAGGATTTCTATCCCATCACCAAGACGATCTACGAACTCTTCAACGTCATCGGCGCCGGTCCGTACATCGCCTCCGCGCTGGGCGTCTGGGCCATGGCCTTTTTGGCGATCACGATTCTCGGGGCCGGCGCCCTGCTCGGCAAGCGCATGGGCGCGCTGTTCCGTATGTGAGTCGTCCACGACTCCGTTCTTGGCGTTTAGCCGCGGCAAACGTACTCTCACCCCATGCCCGCCGAGACGACGGCAGAGACAGTGTCGGACGCGCGAAGGTCGGCGTGGAAACTCGCCACGCTCGTTCTAGTCGCCCTCACCACTCTCGTTCTGCTGCGGCTGACACCACTGCGGGACACGCTCGGCGACGCCTCGGTGTGGCATATGCGGTTGCGCAATATCGGCGCGTGGGCACTTCCGGCCTTTTTTTTTCTCGCCGCGGGGCTTGTCGCTTTGGGTGCTCCCCGCCTTGCATTGGCTATGCTCGCCGGCGCCTTGTTCGGCTTCATCGGTGGTGCGACAGTTGCATGGTTCTCCGCGGCGCTTGGTTCCTACGTCACCTTTCTTTTCGCGCGGTGGGGCGCGCGCGACTGGGTCCGTCGGCGGGTGCGGTTGCCCGAACGCGCGCGGGCGCTATTACTGAGGCCGGACGTCTGGGCCGTAGTGCTGTTGCGTCAAATGCCGATCGTGGCGGTCGTTCAGAATGCGGCGCTGGGTCTGACCGACGCGCCTCATCGCGTGTTTTGGTTCGGCACACTCCTCGGCACATTGCCCAGCACCCTTGTCGCCGCCCTCATCGGCGCATCGGTCGCACGTGAAACTTGGCGGGGCGCCCTGGGCCATCTGGCCGCGGCGATGGCGGTTCTGGCAATTGTGGGCGCCCTCGCAGATCGCTGGCGACGAGCCAAAAAAATGTCGCAGTAACGCGCGGCCATCCGTATCGGTTGGTCGACGATATACAGAGCGTTAATTGAAATTGTATGGTATTCGATTGTGAAGTTCTTTGTGACGCGTTTCGCCGTCTAATCGCGTTGGAAACCGAGTACTTCGAGTTACAGATGGGTTCGTGTTGGCGGTCCTAATCCAAGCTGGAACTAATAGAAAACTAATTTGGAGATGAAGTAAAGTGGCATTACTGTGATTTTGAACTCACAGGATTATACAGCATGTGTTGTGATCGTGCCTTAGGGATGGGCACGTTTTCGCCGATAGTGCAGATGGGAAAATGGAAAACAAAAAATCACGCCAAAAGGCGGGGGAGTAATGAGCATGAAAAAGTGGTTAGCGATAATTACGGCGATCGAGCTGATGGCCGGCGCGGCCTACGGCTCGATTGTGATCAATAATGCGACGAGCTATGGGTACGGTCAGAATTTTGACACGCTTGCCACGTCGGGTGCTGGAAATCCTTGGACGGATAATTCCACAATCGCAGGCTGGTGGTGGGATTCGAACAACAGCACACGGAATCCGGACTCGTATGGGTATATCGCCGATTCCGGAACGAACACTACGGGGGCGGGTCACAGTTATGGGTCTAGCAACGAGCGTGCGATGGGCGCGCTCTCCTCCAGCGGCGTCGATATCATGTTCGGGGTTCAGTTTGTCAACAGCTCCGGCAGTGCCATTCCGCTGAGCAATATCCGGATCAGCTACGTGGGCGAGCAGTGGCGGCAGAATATGGCGTCACAGACGCTCGCTTTTTCGTATGCGATAGCCTCCTCTGCGATTGCCGACACGCTGGACGGTTCGGCGAGCTGGGTGGCCAATACGTCGCTGGATTTCGCGTCGCCCAATACAGGAACAGCGGGCGCGCTCGACGGCGACCTCGCGGCGAACCAGGTCACGTTCACGAATGTCCCGTTGGCGGGATCGGGGTCGCTGAACAATGGCGAATATCTCATGCTTCGCTGGAAAAAGGCCGGCACGAATTCGCACGGCCTGGCGGTGGATGATTTTCAGCTTCGAGTGATCCCCGAGCCGGCGACGTTCGGTTTGGTGGCCGCCTTCGGCGGGCTGCTGATGCTGCGGCGGCGGCTGCGCACGTAATCGAACAACACGTTTTGGATAATAAGTAAGCGGGGCCGCGGATTTCCGCGGCCCCGCTCATTTAAATGGCCCCTGCTGGGCTCGGGGGAGTGGTGAAAGAGAAGAGCTGAAAGATTGAACCCATATAGGCACAGCATACCCCCGCGATCCTTCCCCTCGTTCTCCAGACCGCTTCCGTGTCGTCCTTTCCGCCTTTCCGTTGGATCTTCCCGATCTTTGCCCTCCGAATAAGCTCCATGCCGCCGCGAGGAATACTCCTTCCAGGTCCGCGTTATTTTGGCCACCACAGGTCTGCCGGTCCGTCATAGGAAAACCCAATTGCCAAATCCTTCAATTCGACCGCAGTGCCACTACCGTCCATCCGTACCACATTGCAGACTTTTGCACGATTGATGCCGTCATGTGGGAAAATCGTCCAGACAGCTTCGAGAGGATTTTGAGTGTTCGATGCTGAGCGATCCGACAGGCAGATGTCCGCCGCCAACGGCGCCGTCGTGGACTCGACGAGGCTCCGGTAGAACGGCGGATCGCGCACCCATTTCGTTTGCCAGACATTTCCGTTATTGTCTTTACCTACCGGGTTGGCCATGTAAACATAGCCCGCCACCACCCGCGTGCTCACCGGCGTGAAGAAAGTGAAACTGTTGGGATGCTGCACGGTTCTGTCGCTGCCTTGACGTCCTAGGTTGGGGCAATACCAGATCGAGGGCGGCAGACTGATTTCCTGTATGAGGGCGCGAATATCGGTGAGGGAAGTCTCAGCTTCCTTCCACGTTGTCGGATCATAGCCGTTGGTGGAGGGAAAACGTCCGTGGACTCGCCGCTGGCTGAAGTGGATCGCTGCCTGGCCAATGTCACGCAGGTTGTTCAGACATTGTATGCGTTGGGCTCGCATCATCGCGTTGCTGATGGCGGGAAAAACCAGCGCGATCAATATGCCGATGAGCGCAATCACCACCAGCAGCTCCACGAGTGAGAAGGCGCGGCGTGGCAAATGTTCTGATGCGATGCGGTTCATGGCGAATACCTATTTACGAATGATCCGATAGGCTTCTTGTACGGAACGAATTACGCCAGACTTGTCCGCGGCCGGCATGAGGGCGAAGACTATGCGTCCTCCGCGCACCCATCGTTCAATCTGCGGATTGGGACGAGTCCCAAAAGCGAACACGAGCGGCGCATCGTCGCGGGGTGGCGTGCGGTCGTCTAGCAAAACGGTGGTGGAAACGGCGAAGATCGCTTTCAGCGGATCGTGGCGACGCCGAAGATCCTCGATGGCCTTCTCATCCAGCGTCGGCGCCTCCGGCCATTCCCCTTGTTCCAGTCGCACATCAAAACCCGCGGCTCGTGCCGCGCCCGCGAATGCTTCGCCCAGCCGCGCGGCCGTCTTCACGTTCGGCGGTGGGTCCGCCGACCAGATCACCACCCGTGCGCCTTTTGGCAGAAGACGGGCCGCTTCCTCGATAAACCATGATGCAACCTGTTTCTCAAAATCATTCGTAGAAATTCCCGAATGGCGTCGCCCGCATCCCGGCGTGAAAATTACTGTAATCATCGTCAAAACAAGCAAAAGAGGGATGATTGTTCTCATGATCAGGCGTGATGGAGGGCGCGTGAACCTGGGGTTGACCAAGAACGTGTCACAATAGGCTGGGAGGATTGATTATAGAAGGGGGCCTCATCATTCCACCGAAAGAAACCGGCGACCGGTATTTCCCTGTTCATCGGAAATCCAAAATGATTTTTTGCGCCGTCCGCAGCTGATTGTATTCGGCCTCTGTCACCGCCTCGACGTGACCGTCGGCGAAGACGAGGTGAGCGCGGCCATTCCCTCGCGCCGTGCCGCCCATGCCCTCGCGCATCGGCGGCGTCTCATAGCGGGATCCGTGCCGGAACATCGGCCTGGAGTAGGGGCCGAGGTAACTTTCAAAGCGAATGCCATAGCCGTTGCCGTCGCCCGCCACCACGACCGACGAGGCGCTGTAGCGCGCATCCAGAAAACGAAACGAAAAGCCGGCAGCCCCCTGCCGCGCACTTTCCTCGTTGAGCAGTTCGTTGGGAACCAAGCTGGTTCCGTCAATGCCTGGCTCTTCCTGCGGACAAGTGAAAATACGGGATTCGCGAATGGCAGGGTAAATGACCGTCCATCGGTCAGCGAGGGGTGGAAATTCTTGACCCTTTGCGTGCTGATAGATACGACCGAAGAAACTGCCCGGCCCCCACTCAATAATGTCGTTCTTCGTTGCATATGGCGGTCGGCCATACTGATGGGTGTACGATTGCGTGAGAATGCCGATATGGCGGTTGGCATTGGCGCATTGCACTAACCGGGCGCGATCACGACCCTGGCGCAGCGAGGGAAAAATCAGCGAAATAAGCATACTGATGATCGCTATGACAACCAGGAGCTCGACAAGCGTAAAGGCCGTGCGTGAACGTGCATCGAAATTGGAGAAGCCTATTCGCATAGTTGTTCCAACTATAGCAAAAAGGTATCAGAACACAATCCAAAACACATTTCTATGGTTTAACCAATTATTTTTCGAAATGGATGGAAGCGGAGGAATCAAGCACGGTCTGCGCGTCCGAGGGCGAAGGGTGGATAGGGACCGCATAGCGAGTTGCCCTTGACGTCCATCCCGATAAAGGGGCTCTATTCACGGATTCGTGACGCAGAGTCACGGAGCGAGACTTCGGTATGGTCTTACGAAAGACGGCCGGTTCGGGGTTTGCGGGCGCCCAGCAGCGTGTAGTTGGAACCCCAGTTATAGAGGCATAGGACGCGCGGGCTTCGATTTTCGTGTGCGGCAATGACCTCGCCGAAAACAATAGGGCAATCGCCTGGCTGTACGATGCAGACCAGCCGACACTCGAAATTGGCGACGGCATCGGCCAAAAGAGGCGCCTTCACGAGGACGCCTGTCTGCGTCTGGAGGCCTGTCGCTGCGAACTTGTCCAGGGAATGACCGTGGTGCGTGCCGGCGAAGAGCGTTTCCTTCGCCATTGATTCAGAGGGGAAAGCGACGACGAATTCGCGCTTCTGGCGAATCAGTTCATAAGTGTAAGCCGCATCATCAATTCCAAGGGCGAACATCCATGGTTCGGAGGAGGCGATCATGACCCAGCCGACCGCCATCACGTTGGCACGGCCGTCATTTCCGCGAGTGACGACCAGCACTGTCTGTTCCGGGTACTTCCTTTTCAGCGCATTTTCAGGGGGGGTTTTCGTTTGCATGGTGAATCCGCATGGTAGAGGAGCACAGTGTTTCGCGCAAGCTCACTTGTTAAGCAATCACGCGGGTGGGATCAATTTTGAGTTGTTGTTCGAAAGTGGCGGCGCGGTGTCGGTCTGGGAACGCGATGGCGATGCATAATCACCAAAGATAGTGTTTGGTGGCGTGAGCACATGTTCCGATGTTATACCGGCGGAGGCGGTCGTGGAAGTCGTTATTGGTGAAGATATAGCGGCGAGTGGGTGCCGTTCACCCTGCAAGATATCGACATCATGACAGCCCTTGCCCGGGCGTAGTTGAGAGCGCGACGAAAGTGGCCCGGCTTCGTACCCCCCGCGGGGGGTGGGAAATCCGCTAGGGTGGGGGGCTCCGTCCTCCGCTGCGCTCCCGAAAGAGATTGGAGGCGGGGGGAATTGAACCCCCGTCCGCGTATGTTACGCTCCGGCCTCTACGCGTGTGTTTCGTCTTTGAATCTCGCCGCGTGGACTGCCGACGAACAGGCCATCCACGAAGCCAGCGGCCACGAAAAAGTCTCACGCCAACGCCCGGCCACCCGACGTCAGCGCCAGCCTGCTGCCACGTCCCCATCCCGTAGCAGGCGTCCAAGTGGGGACGTCGCGGATTTATGCCGCGAGAGCCATCTCTTCGTTGGCTTTTGTGGTTGGTTCCCGGATTTTTTACGAGGCCAACCGGGGTCCTCGACGCGCCACCGGGGCGGTCACATACTCGTCGAAACCGATCGCCCCCATGTCCTTCATGGTATAATATACGGGGTTGACGGATTATGTCAAGGCCGCTTGTCCGGCTGAGAGCCTACATGGCCATGACCCTGGCTCTTCGCCTCGCAGTTTGTCATGCCCTGACCGGAGAGCGCGGGGATGTATTCGAAGTACATGCGGGTCGTTCCGTAATCTATAGCCGTGTCAAGCCCCCCAAGGTCAAAAAATTCGTATTGTCTTATCGAGTCCTGCACACATGAGTCCTGCACACATGAGTAACCGTCTATCACAAAGAAAGCTCGGTCTGGTTCCAGAAGGCCTGAACCCAACGGGCACGCCGTTGAGGACGGCGGAGGTGGCGGTGGGCTTGTTGGTGAATGGCGTCCAGAAGCGCGGGCAGAAGTTTGTCCGCGCGGGGTACATGAAGAAATACCCCAACTTATAAATATAAAAGGCCGACATTCTCTGTCGCATGTAACGGCCCGACAAAGGTTGTGACGAGCGACGGCTTGATGCACGAACACCCGAACGTGATCCTGTTTTTCCTCGACTTATTCCGATTAAAGCCTATGATGGCGACCATGGATGGCGGGGAGTGTCGCCGCCGACTAGATCCGCGTGGCGGTGGCGGACGATGCGCGTGCTCTGCCGGTGAAAAAAAGTGAGATCTTCTCGTGCAGAGGTCGCTGTGTCATTCGTGAGCGTATTAGGGCGACGATGCAATAAATATCCGCTTTAAGCGTCAGGCTCCGACTCCGGCATGAAGCGCTGCGCATGGCGGGTGAAACATGAGCGTTATGATCTTCCCTTGTGTCCCACGACTGAATGCGCCCGCGCCGACGCCGTCCCTTCCAAAGCGTCGCCGGGCCATGGAACGGGTTGCTCGTTGGTCACTCTACAGAGAAAAAACTACGGCAAGGCAGGGCCCTGATTTTTGATAACCAAGCGGCTGCTATAAAAGCGTTCGAGTATGCGAATCGCGCAATGGATGGGCGGGAGGAAGCGGACAAAACTGCGCGAGAAATGCCGGTGGCAGGAATGATCTAAACGAAGGTGAAGTTGTGCAACGACGAAGCGCGTGGTGGGTTTGTTTTCTATCGGGTAAACGTCTGCAGCTATGTGTTGGAAAATGCCGGAGAATCCGAACTATTGTTTGGGCAGACAGAACAAACGGAACAGGATATTGATCAAGCGTATCTCACTCTTGATTTTTGCGTCTGAGGTTCCCGATTTTCTATGAAAAAGTGGGCGGCGTTATTCGATTGGGACGGGGTCATTTTGGATTCTACCGTCTGGCATGAACGCAGCTGGGAAATTCTGGCAGCGGAGATAGGTCGAACCCTGCCGGAAGGTCATTTCAAGCGCGGTTACGGGATGAAAAACGAATGGATCATCTCCGAGATTCTCGGCTGGACATGCGACTACGACGAAATTCGCCGCTTGTCGCTTCGGAAGGAGGAAATATTTCGCGAACAGGTGAGGAACGCCGGCATCCAAACCCTTCCCGGTGTTCGCGAATGGCTGGCAGAATTGTCTCGACATGACATTCCCCGCGCAATTGCTTCCTCTACGCACCGGCAGAATATCACGCAATTGCTGCGTCATCTTCTGATAGGCGGCTTCTCGGCCATTATCGCGTCTGAAGACGTTTCTCGTGGCAAGCCGGACCCGGAAGTTTTTATTCGTGCAGCAAGGGCCTTGGGGTATCCGCCTGAACGCTGTGTGGTGTTTGAAGACACCCACGCCGGCATCGCCGCCGCGCGCACCGCCGGTGCGCGGGTGGTTGCTGTTTCCACAACGCATCCTGCTGATACCCTTCAAGAGGCCGACCGCGTCGTTTCAAGGTTAGACGAGCTTCAGGTCTCGGACCTGGATGAGTGGTTTGACGGAGCTACGTAATGAATACCGCCTCTTCTTTCAAGGTCTGTTCGGGCTGTGAAAAAGTATGGTCCACGCGGGAAGACCTTCTGACCGACCCGGAGGTGACGCTGAACGGGTACCAGCCGGATTTTGAAGACTTGGAGCAAGGTCTGTTTCTCTTTACACATCGCCGAAGAAATTGCGGCACAACCTTCGCGCTGAAGGTTCATCTGTTCAGCGACCTTGTGAAGCGCCCCGTCCTCACACCGCGCCAGACCGGATCCGATGAATGCCGAGGTTATTGCTTGCGCCAAAACAGCCTGGAACCTTGCCCCGTCTTCTGCGAGTGCGCCTATGTGCGCGACGTGATTCAGATAATCCGTAGCAAGGCGGCGAACACGGCCTGAATCTCTTTTCTCAGTTTTTCCTGATCGAGCGATGTGTTCCCGGGATTACCCCACCTGCGTCAATACTTTCGACGCGATAGGGTTAACTTTTCCAAGGCGGCTGTCGTACCCGAGGAGCGGCAGGTTCATTCTTCTGTTCCCGTTCCTGCCGCCTCTTCCATTCGGCGATTAGTTTGTCAGCGTCATCGCGCAGCGATACCGGTTGAGATCGCACCAAGAGCGTTTTGCCCTCAGCATCGAGCAGCCGCACCACATAACCGTACAATTGAGCGCCGAACGTGCCTTTGCCACCTAACGGTCCTTTCCATTCGACACGTTCGAGTTCGATAGAATCGGTTTCCAATGCCGTATTGACGCCCAACGGGAATGTCACGGTTTCGCGGCTGTAACCCGCGGGCGAGAGTCGTCCGAACGGGTTCTCGACAACCAGGAGGGCCTCCACGATTGCGGTTTCCGGCGCGTCCGGAGATGTTCGCCGCACCTCAATCCGGTAGAAAATGGCCTCCGCGACGGGACGCGTGGTCGCCGGACCAAATGGCATGCGTCGCGCGTCGCCTTTGCGTTGGTTTTCGGTCTTTCGCGTGATCTGAATCCGGTATCCCTCGGTCTCCTGGGCCGCGATCTTGCGCGGCACGGCGAGGGCTGCCACGGCAGCGATGGCCATCAAGGCGGACAGGTAGTATTTCATGGTTGGCTCTCCTCCATGGGGGGCATGTGTGGTTCTTCAAACGTGCGGAGGTGCGGACGACTCCCCAAATACTCTGACACCCGCACCCGCTCCGGCGGTTGGAACGATGGAGTGTCCGGTTCCTCGCGCCCCAACTTGGCCGTTTTGATCCTGAAGTCCTTAAGACAGACCGTTTCTGAAATCCTCCTTGCATGGAGGGCGATGCGGTCGAACGTGAAAACATATTCGCTGAAAAAAAGTCCCGAAAGCGCTGGATAAATATGCTGTCCGATTTTTTTTGTAAACGCTTGCTGCGTTTCCATATTCCGCGTGAAGAAATCGTTGATGGTGGAGAGTGTCCGGATCGCGCCAGGGTAAATACTATCCGCACTGGCATCCAGCGACTGAGCCAATTGTTCGAGAATCAGCTCGATGGCTTCATGCAGGTCGAATAGACGGTTTAGATCCTCAATGAAAAAGGTGGCTTCGGGCATGCTATATCGGCGGATAGAGATTTCGACAATCACAGTGATGTGGTCGTGAATGCGCTCGAGGTTCCAGGAGATGCGGTCTAAATACTGGAGCAGAATCGCCTGGCGTCGCGAGAGATAGCGACGCGTTGTGCGGAAGAGATAGTCGTGAATAGCTCGCTTGAGGTGATCAGAGGCTTCCTCGTTTTTTTGGATGCGACGCAGGGCAGGTGGATTGTTTTCCAGGATGATGGGGCGCGAGAGTCGATGGCTCTGAAGACAAATCATGGCGGCGCGGCGCAATTCGCCTACCACGGCGCGCAAGGCATCTTCGGGCCGTGTGAGCAGCGCGTCGTCGAGATGGCTCGGGGGGATGTCATCTTCGCCGGAAGGGTAGATGCGCTGCAACAGCGCCGTGAAAGCGGGGAAAAGGGGCCAAAAAAGCGCCGCGCTCATCGCCATCTTGATGGTATTGGCGTGGGCGATCTGTCGTGCTAGATCGCTGGAGACCCCTCCGATGAATCGGTAGAACAACGGTGCTGCGCAAACCCCCAACACCCCTCCAAAAACGTTGAATAGCAAGTGCGCCATGGCGATGCGTTTGGCTTCAGGACGGGCGCCGAGTGTGCCCACGAACGCGGTCGCGCAGGTGCCGATGTTGGCGCCGATGAGGATCGGATAGGCCTGTTCGAATCGACTGATGACACCGGCGGACACCAGAGCGATCACCATGCCTATCACGGCGCTGCTGCTCTGGACGATGGCTGTTACCACGAGCGACGCAACCGTTCCAGCCACGAGACCTCCGATACTCGCGCCATCAAAGTGCGAAAGCCATCGGCCCAGTGTCTCCCGATAGGGTCGCATCGGATCGCTCAACAGGCTCAGACCGAGAAAAATCAACCCTATCCCCAGCAACGCGGCCCCCAACGGTCGGCGACGACTTCCGCCTCCCGTGAGAAACAGCAGTGCGCCAATCGCAAGCGGAATCGCGGCCCAGTCGGCGAGACGAAAAGCGATGAACTGGACAGCCAGTGTGGTTCCTATGTTAAGCCCCAGGATGAGCGGCAACGATTGCGCGGCATTCAACAGCCCTGCGTGCGCGAGTCCGGCCATCACCACTGTACCGGCGCTGGACTGAATCAGAGCACCCAACAAACCGCCCGCCATCAGGCCTCGAGCGTGACGGGCTGTGGCGCGCCGCAAAAAGGATTGCAACTGCTCACCGGCCCAATCACGCAACCCACCGGTCATCAAGGCCATCCCGTACAGGAACAGCGTCAGGCCGGCAATTGCTCCCAGCAGGGGTCTCACCATATCTTCCCGCCAGTCCGATTACTGTCACAACTCCGCATCTCTCCGAACGTTGAAGAAACTTTTTTAGTGCAAGGCGGACATCACGTCGTGTTCGCTTGCATTGTTGTCGGGCAACAGCAATAATGTGAACTCGGGAATGAAGAAAAATTATATTCTTGATACCAACGTTTTATTGCACGATCCCACAGCCATCCAGCAATTCCAAGATAATACGGTGGTCATTCCGATCAGCGTCATCGAGGAGGTGGATCGTTTCAAGCGCGACTTGAGTGAGCTGGGCCGAAATGCGCGGCAGGTTTCTCGCATGCTTGATGAATTGCGGTCGCGCGGCAAGCTGTCTGATGGTGTGCCTCTCGATCAGGGAGGGCGTCTGCGCGTTGTCCTGGCGCCCCCCGCGGATGTACGGGGGTTGCCGAATGGCGGGGCCGACAATGACATCATCCGCTTGGCGCTGGAACTCAAACGGACGGAAGCGCCCGCACCCTGTATCGTGGTCAGCAAGGATATCAACCTGCGAATCAAGGCGGACGGCATGGGGCTGGATGCGCAGGATTACGAAACCGATCGGGTGGACATTAATGAACTCTATCTGGGCCACTCTTCGATCGAGCTGTCTCCGGACGACATGCAACTTTTCCGCGAACAAGGCATGATTCCTTACAACGGGGAACCCCGGCCGCCCAATGAATATCTTTTGCTCGTGAATACCGCCGATCCGCAGCATACCGCGCTGGGGCGCCTAGATCCTGAGGGGCGTACGATTATTGCCCTTATTCCCACCCCCCGTGAGCTGGCGACGGTCCGTCCACGCAATAAAGAGCAGCATTTTGCTATGGACGCTCTGTTGGATGAGCGAATCCGACTGGTGACGATTATCGGGAAGGCCGGCACGGGCAAAACACTGCTGGCGATTGCCGCGGGCGTTTATTGTACCGTCGAGCGCAAGCTCTACCGGCGGATGCTGGTCTCACGTCCGACAATGCCGATGGGCCGTGATATCGGCTATTTGCCGGGCGACGTGGGCGAGAAGCTGAATCCGTGGATGCAGCCTATTTACGACGCTCTCGATTTGCTTTCGACGGGCGGTATCCGAGCCGAACTTCGCAGCGGACGGGAAGATGGCGAAGGTCCCTCGCTGATCGGCGTCGAGCCGTTATCGTTCATTCGGGGGCGAAGTATCCACCACCAATTCATGGTCATTGATGAGGCGCAAAATTTGACGCCCCTGGAGGTCAAGACGATCATTACACGGGTCGGACACGGCACCAAGGTAGTCCTAACGGGCGACATTTATCAGATTGACAATCCCTATGTAGACAGCACCTCCAACGGGTTGTCAAAGGCCGTGGGCAGTTTCCGAACCTATGGACTGGCGGCGCACATAAACCTGAGCAAGGGCGTGCGTTCCGAACTGGCGGAGCTGGCGTCGAATATTCTATGAACACCGAGTGAGACGGCGCCATTGACAAGGCAAAGGCGCCATCGGACTCAACGCTCTGACTGCGGCTGGATGGGTTCCTCGTGTCTGCGGTGGCGATGGTGAATCGCGATGTGAAAACGTTTCGACTGGGCGCCCACTCCAAAGCAAAGCCTTCAAAAAATCAGTCTTCCGATTATGTCACGGCGGCGCACTGCGCGGGGTATG
This sequence comes from uncultured bacterium, assembly GCA_938005705.1. GTDB lineage: Bacteria > Verrucomicrobiota > Kiritimatiellia > PWTM01 > PWTM01 > CALLML01. The sequence continues at coordinate 8,318 of CALLML010000010.1, read as the reverse complement.
ATCCCGGCAAGAGCCGCTTCGGTGTTCACTGGCAACGTAGAATTCATCGGGACCGAGTCGGTGCTCGAACGTGGACCACTCGCCGTGGAAGTGTACATATGGTTCAGCCAGTGGCTGGTCCCCCTCACAAAGAAAACGCTGTGGTCGAATGGCGCCCGCTCGCCGATAAGACCAGAATTCTTTTCGGATGCATGACCCGTCGGGCGTCCGTTCGAAACCATACGATGTCTCTCCAACACGGTTCGGAGACGCGATAGCTCCACAAGAAGCCGCGTTGCCAAGAGGCTGAGCGGACTGTCGGGGCCATGCTCTCACCTTCAATTCGGACGATGCATAACGCATATCCCCAGATGAGATAGGTGTAGAAAGCTCCTAAAACGGCGCATGCAAGCGTACGAGTGGGCCGCCGAACAAATACGCGCTGCCGTGCGCCGCTGAAGGGCGGCGTTTACAATTTACAATAAGAAGAGCCGATCGAGGCGTAAGCCCCCACTACTCCGTACTTGCCGAAAGGAGCCGGTGGAGGCATGGTGGAGTCACGGGCGTCAGCAAACGCTTTTCAGGCGGACTGAGGCCGGCGGTTGCTAACACACAAATCATGAATAATGACGTACCCATTCCATGTTCGGAGCACGCCTTTTCCCGAAAGACCGCGCCGTTTCATTTGATGGCAAAGCCGGCTGGCCCCCGGTGCAACATGGCTTGTCGGTATTGTTTTTATACCGAAAAAGAGTCGTTGTTTAAGGACAGGCATGCCTTTCGCATGAGTGACGCCGTCCTCGAAGCATATATCCGGGGAGTCGCCGAAGCCTTGTATACGCCTGAATTATCCTATGCTTGGCAAGGGGGAGAACCTACGCTGGCGGGTCTGGATTTTTATCGCCGCGCTGTGGCGCTGCAGAAGCGGCATGCGGACGGAAGGCGCGTCCACAACGCTCTACAGACCAATGGATTGGCTTTGGACGACGAATGGTGCGGATTTCTCGCGGAAAACGGCTTCCTTGTTGGCCTGAGCCTGGACGGGCCGCCCGATATTCAAAATGTGTATCGTGTGGACCGCGACGGGCGGCCCCGTTTCGAGCCGGTCTGGAACTCGCTGGAGCGCATGCAGCACGCGGGCGTGGAATTCAATACATTGACAGTGGTCAGCCGTGCGAATGTGCGCCGTCCACTGGATGTGTACCGTTTTTTGCGGGATGCCGGGGTTCGGCATATGCAATTCATTCCGTTGGTTGAGCGAAAGCCGGACGACTCGGCAAGGAATCTGGGACTTCACCTGGCTACGCCGCCGGATTTGCGGAGTGCGGGGGGGAGACAGGCTGTGATGCCGTGGTGCCCGGGGCCGGAGGATTATGGGGCATTTCTCTGCGAGATTTTTGACGAATGGATTCGTCACGATATAGGTCGAGTTTTTGTTCAGACGTTTGAGGTGGCGCTGGCCCTATGGATGAACGTGGGCGCAGGGGTTTGCCATTTCGCCCCAACGTGCGGTCGCGCGCTGGTACTTGAACATAATGGCGATGTCTACGCCTGTGACCACTATGTCTACCCCGCTTATCGCCGAGGCAATATTCTCGAGCGACCATTGGCGGAGCTGGTGGATGATCCCGCTCAGATACAATTCGGTGCCGATAAGCAGGACCGTTTGCCCGAGGTTTGTCGTCGGTGTCCTTGGCTGTTTGCCTGCAACGGCGAATGTCCGAAGCACCGGTTCATTCGCGAACGTCCGGAATCTCCACCGCGTAGTTATTTATGCGAGGGGTATCGTGTGTTTTTCTCTCACGCGGATCCCTATCTGAAGCGATTGGCGTTTTTGCTGCGGATGGGGTTGTCCGCCCAAAATATCCGGGCTGAGATTGCCGAAAGAGATCGTCCGGCTGTCTGGGAAAAAGTGGGTCGTAACGATCCTTGCCCCTGCGGCAGTGGGCGCAAGTACAAACAATGCCATGGAGGGCCAAACAGCACGGCGTCGTCGTACGTGGCGCATTCCGGTTTGCCCTCAGGTGGTGTTTCGTGATATGGGGACAGGTTGTAGCCGAAGATTATGGAACGGGGCTGACGGGAGTCGGGATGGATGACTCACGAGGATGTTATAGCGCGCATCGCTGAAAAGGTAAATGTCGTCAATTGCGCGAAATGTGGCACGCAACTGGATGTTTCGGAGATGGAGTTTTTCTCCATTGCGGAATGTCCGAACTGCCATGCCCAGCAGCCGGTGCCTGCCCGTCTGGGCAACTTTTTGCTGCTCGAACTTTTGGGCAAAGGGGGAATGGCGGGGGTATATCGCGCGATCGATGAGAAGTTGAGCCGTCAAGTCGCCATTAAGGTGATGCGTCGGACACTCGGGGAGGATCCCAAATTTGTCGAAAATTTCCTTCGCGAAGCACGCGCCGCCGCCCAGCTCAATCACCGCAATATCGTCTCGGTTTATGCAGTTGGCGAAGAAAAAGGGCAGCCCTATATCGTCATGGAGCTGCTCGACGGCGGGCGGTTTGATTTGATGATTGCCGAAAAAAAGGAAATTGACGAGATCCGCGTGCTGGAGATTGCCTTGGATGTGGCGGAAGGGCTCAAGGCGGCGAACGATATCGGCCTTGTCCATGGCGACATCAAACCCGCCAATATCCTGTTCGATCGAACCGGCACGGCGAAGGTGGCGGATTTCGGACTGGCTCGCTTTGAGTCGCGCAAGAAGCTCGGAAAAGGAGAAATTTGGGGGACGCCATACTATATCGCCCCTGAGAAGGTTCGCAGTCAGAAAGAGGATCATCGCTCAGATATCTACAGCCTTGGCGCGACTCTCTATCATGCGTTAGGCGGTAAACCGCCCTTTGAAGGTAAGACTGCGACGGACGTCGTGCTGGCACGTCTCAATGAGCCGCCGATTCGCCTCTCAGATATTCGTCCCGGCATCCATTCCAGAACCGCGGACGTCATTGCGCGGATGCTCGAGCCCGATCCCATGATGCGTTATCCGAATTACGCGTCATTGATTAGCGACCTTAAAAATGTTTTGCGCGAAATTCGTTTGGGACCGCTACCGGATGCCAAGGCGAGCCAAAAAAGAAAGAAACTGCCGCTGGCCGTCGTCATATTTGCGGTGGTTTTCTTGGCTATTTCAGCGTATGTGATCGGATTGGCTGTCCGATACCGGCGTCGTAAGCCGCCGCCTCCCCCTGTTGTTCAGCTGCCTCCCCAGGTGGTCGAGACGACCACACCGGAACAGCCACCTCTTCCGCTTCGCCCAGAGCCGAAAGTTTCCGTGGATTTACTGCCAGTTCAACCGTTCGATACGGCTCAGGAGAAAGAGATCACCTCCATCGCGGCTGAACTCGCGAGACCGCGAAAGGATTTAGTCGACGCGCAATGGATCGCCTTCGTGCGTTCGCTCCCGCCCGATCATGTCGGTCGCCCATGGGGGGCAGTTTTTTATGCGCTCGCGCCTTGGCTGGCGGATAACCGCGAGGAAACGGAGCGGCGGCTGCGCAACCTAGCCGACGCCGAGTTCGAAGATCAGGCAGGCGGCGTTCCTCATCCGGCCGTCCTCCCGCGGGCGGCGGCGCGGTTCCTCTTGGGGCGACCTTTCGAATTGCCGCCGCCGGGAGAGGGACGATCATGGCCTCGGTGGTTTGACGATTTTATGTTATTTCTCCGGGCCTACGATCATTTCCGTGCCGGCCGCCCGACGGAGGGACTGGCCCTCACTGAACAATATGCGGCGCTGTCCGGTAGTGAGCCCTCATGGCCTTATGCTTTTCGTGTTGTGGCCGAGCAATGGAAAAAGAAAGCCGAAGAATGGAAGCAATTTGCGACGGACATGCAACGTCGTTTGGCTCGCGGCGAGGCCGAGGCGGTGCTGAGGCAGTTAGAGGCGTGGAAGTCCGATCCAGCTTCCGGACGTTTCATGGATGGATTGGATGAACGCATCACCATCGCTCGTGAAGCCGTTGAGCGATTGCGCATAGAACGCGAGCGCTCCCGACAGGAGGCGGAGCGTAAGGCGATGGAGGCCAAATTGCAGGAAGAACTCGACCGTTTGGATGGAATGCGGGCGCAAGTTTTGCCGCTCCTCCAACGGCGGGAATTCCGCGCCGCGATCGATACACTCGACGCGCAAACAGCTTTGTTGACTACTCCAGAGGCTCGGCAGATATTGCGCGATACGATCGAGGCCTGCGATCGAATGGACATCCTGCGGCGTTTCATTATCCGTTCGGTCTCCGAAGCGCCGTTTACGGGGGCGCGACAGGAACTCCGTGGCGATGTGGTTGCGGCACGTTCAGAAGGAATCATTATTCGATTGACCGGTGGGGTAGGTGAGGTCGATCGTGGATGGGACGACGTTTCCGCCAAAGTGTTCGCGGACATGGGACTCTTTTATGTCAACCGTGCCGCCTTGCCGCCTCAGGAGAAGGCGGAGCTGACGTTGGCCTTGGCGTTGTATGCCTATTATTCGGGTGTGTTTCGTCCGGCGGCGTCCCTCGCGGAGACGGCCGTCCGACTTCATCCCGATCTGGCGACGACTGTGCGCCGCCTGATGCCGGGCATACTCCCCGTTCCATGATACCGCGTGGGAGGGCGCAGGCGTCTCCACGGGCCCGATAGTAGGCACGAAAGGCATTCTCTCCAGAATGCTTTTCTTGGCCATGATAGCATTCTTCAGCAATCTCGACATGCTGGCTGACCATGACGGCGTTTCCTGAATCCTGGGCCCAGTTGAATCCGGTGCTCGCACATGACTGGTTGACCGGGATGCGCGGCGGCGAACGGGTTCTGGAATGGCTCTGTCGTGGTTTTCCGCGAGCACCGATATGTACCTTGATTTTCTCTTCACGCGCCGTCTCCGAGACGATTCGCGCCCATCCTGTTCGCACTTCTTTCCTGCAGCGCGTGCCGCACATCGAACGTCATTATCGATACTGGCTGCCGCTCTATCCGCTGTCCATCGCCGCCCTGCGTGCGCCACAGGCCGACCTGATGATCAGCACAAGCCATTGTGTTGCCAAAGGCCTTCGCCCTCCGCCCGGCGCGCGCCACTTGTGCTATTGCTTCACGCCTATGCGTTACGCCTGGATGTTTCACGAAGAATATTTCGGACATGGATGGCGGCGCCGGCTGGCCAATCCATTGCTCGCGGCCCTCCGCCGTTGGGACGTAGCTTCGAACACGCGAGTGGATCGCTTTGTGACAATTAGCCGGCACGTGCGCGATCGCATCCGCCGTTTCTATGGGCGCGACGCCGATGTCGTGTATCCCCCTATAAATACGGCTTTTTTTACTCCTGGTCCACTGCCTCCGGATGCCGGTTTGTACGATTTGATTGTTTCCGCGCTGGTGCCATACAAACGAATCGAGCTGGCCCTTCAAGCGTATGGCCGGCTCGATTTTCCCTTGCGTGTGGTGGGCACGGGGGGCGAAATGCCAAAGCTGCGGCGCATGGCGCCGCCGAATGTCTTGTGGCTCGGACGCTGCTCGGATGTGGCACTCCGCGAACTCTATCGCGGTTGTCGTTTCCTGATCTTTCCCGGCGAAGAGGATTTCGGTATCGTCCCCGTAGAAGCGCAAGCCTGCGGTCGGCCCGTGATCGCGTTCGGACATGGTGGCGTTCGGGAATCGGTGGTGGATGGCCTCACCGGCCTTTTCTTCGACGAGCCCTTCCCAGAAGCGCTTGTCGATGCGGTGCGGCGCGCGGTCCCACTTTCATGGAACAGCTCCGCCATTCGCGCTCACGCAGAGCAGTTTTCACCACAACATTTCATTGACGGAATCGCGCGCGCTATAGAGGAATGCCTTCAAGAAGGAAGGAAAACATCATGAAGGAAACGGGGTTCTGTCTGGGATCGAACCTCGGTGATCGATTGGCATGGCTTCGGTCCGCGCGTGACCGCCTCGTCGCGACGTCGGGCGCCACTTTGCTGGCGCAGTCGCCGGTGTATGAAACCGATCCCGTAGGCGTGAAACCGGAGTTTCGCGACCTCAAATACCTGAATGCGGTCATCATTCTCGCTTCCAGCCTCGATGCGCGCTCTTGGCTGTTGCGCGCGCAAGCCATCGAGGTTGAACTCGGCCGGATCCGCGGTGAAGATCGCTTCGCGCCGCGCACGATGGACATTGATCTGCTGTATCACGGCGCGGATCATCTCGACGACGGCGGATTGATTATTCCCCATCCCCGCTGGATGACGCGGCTGTTCGTATTGCGTCCACTAGCCGATGTCCGACCCCATCTTCGTCTTCCCGGCTCGGAACGGACAGTCATCGAGCAAATGGCCGTTTTGGCCGATTCGTCGGAAAAAGTCCGTCTATACGCGCCGTTTTGGTAGAATGGACAATGTAAGGCGTCCAGACGCCAGGTAGGGCGCAGAAAAAGGGGGCTAAACCACCAACTCATGAACGCGAAAGAAAAATGGACCGTTCCACGTGTACGTGACATGAAGGGCCGTCAACGAATCGCCTGCCTAACGGCCTATGATTATCCTACGGCACGATTGCTCGATGAAGCTGGCATCCCTCTTATCCTCGTTGGAGATTCGTTGGGCATGACGCAGCTCGGTTATGAAACGACTTTGCCTGTGACCATGGACGACATGTTGCGCCACGCCGGGGCTGTCGTCCGCGGTGCTCGTCGCGCGCTGGTGGTGGCGGATATGCCGTTTCTCTCTTATCAAACGTCCGTGGAGCAGGCTATTCGCAACGCAGGCCGTTTGCTCCAAGAAGCAGGGGTGGATGCCGTAAAACTGGAAGGCGGAGTAATCTGCGCGGCCACGGTAAGGGCGCTCGTGGAATGCGGTATTCCGGTCATGGGGCACGTGGGCCTTCTCCCTCAAAGGGTGCGCGCGACAGGTGGTTACCGTCTTCAGGGCCGCACCGAAGAGGCCGCGGCGCAAATCGAGCAAGACGCCCGGGCCCTCGATGAGGCCGGGTGCTTCGCCATCGTCCTCGAGTGTGTGCCGTCTTCGTTGGCGGCCCGCATCACCCGTGCCGTCTCCGCGCCCACCATCGGCATCGGCGCCGGCCCCCATTGCGATGGCCAGGTGCTGGTGGTACACGACCTTTTGGGCCTGTCGGAGCGTATTCCGAGTTTTGCGTGTACCTATGCGAATCTGCGGGACGTTATGTACGACGCTTTCTCAAAATATCGCCGTGACGTGGAAGACGGCAACTTTCCGACTTTCCTCCCTGAACCATAAATCGGATCTTACGATGGATCTCATCACCTCTTGCGAAGAGATGCAGAAACGGGCCCGCGAATGGCGGCGACTGAGTCAGTGCGTGGGTTTCGTGCCGACAATGGGGGCTTTGCACGATGGCCATCGGTCGCTTATCCGACTGGCTCGGAATCGTGCGGATATTGTCGTGGTCAGCGTCTTCGTCAACCCCACCCAGTTTGGTCCATCGGAAGATTTGGCGGCCTATCCGCGCGATCTTGAGGGAGACATGCGGCTGTGCCGGGCGGAAAAAACGGACGTCCTGTTTCATCCGACAGTCGCGGAGATGTTCGCTCCGGACGCCTCAACATGGGTCCTGGAGGATCGGCTCTCGCGCGGCTTGTGCGGCGCGTCTCGCCCGACGCACTTTCGGGGGGTGTGTACGGTGGTGGCTCGATTGTTGAACCTTGTGCTGCCCGACTTTGCCGTTTTTGGAGAGAAAGATGCCCAGCAACTTCGCATCATACGGCGGATGGTGCGTGACTTGGCTTTCCCGGTTGAGATTGTCGCTGCGCCCACGATTCGAGAGTTCGACGGCCTGGCGATGAGTTCGCGCAATCGCTATCTCTCGCCTGAAGAACGGCGCCAGGCCGCCTGCCTTCGAAGAGCGCTCGACGAGGCTGAACAAATCTACCTCTCGGGAGAGAGGCGTGCGTCGGTTCTTAAAGAAACTATCCGGCAAGTGATCCGAACTGCGCCCCTGGCACGGGTGGATTACGTGGAGATCGTGGAGGATCAATCCCTGGAACCGGTTGAGTTTTGCGAAGGGCCAGTCCTCGTGGCTTTGGCCGTGTTCATAGGCAAGGCCCGATTGATAGATAACACCCGTTTGCCTCCCGTTTCACCTCCTTAAAGACAGCGCTGCGACTGCCTCTATGGATCCAAATTCAACGCCGATACGACGAGAGCAATGGCCTGTAAATTCGCCAGCGCCGATTTAGCTAGAAGACCCGTCTGGGATCGGACGATTTCTCATCACGACCATGGTCATGTCGTCGTAAGGGGCTGTGTCGCCCACGAATGTCATCAAGCCGGTACGCACATGGTTGAGGAGGCCTTCGGCACTTTCGGTGGCGGCCCCGCGGATTTGCTCTATCAAACGTTCTAGGC
>CALLML010000009.1 GCA_938005705.1 uncultured bacterium | reverse complement strand
ATCAGCCACCTCATCCGTAAAATCATCGAGGTCCTGTGCGGCATGTACAAATCCGGCACCCGTTTCACGCCCGCTTTGCTCGAAAATGCATCCCCATGAACCCCCCATTTTTCACCTTTACTCCCCATAGCTTGTCTACGGGGCAGGTGCTGTTCTATCCCGTGATGATCTCCGCGGCGAGTGGCGCGCCGCCCAGGGGGGCGGGTTCGAGCGGCGGCGGGGCGTTCAGCGCCGCGGTGAGCGCCGCCTCGATTTCCCCACGATAGAACGCCTCCAGCTCAATGACCGCATGGCGCAAATGCCGACGTATGGCGGGAATCAGCACTCGCGCTTCGGGGAAGTCGCGCCGCTCCACGCAGGCCATGGGTTTGCCGTTTGCCGCGCATTCCGAGATGATGCCGTGGCCCGGTTTCGTGAGGACCATGTCCGCCGACGCCAGCACGTCGGTGAAGGGAAATTTCAGTCGATCCAGCGCGCGGAAATTGCGCCGTCTCCATTCGAGCGGGCGGAGGGTCAGAAAAATCGTATGCTTGATCCTCTCCAGCCGGTCCAGGGCGGATGCGTCCCAATTGACGTTGGCAAAACACAGCAATACCCATCGTGATCCGATGGGACAATTCGCGGCGCGGGCGATTTCTTCACGGCGGTTACGGCCGGCGGTGGCGACAACGGGGATATCCACGCGGCGTGGGAAAGCCTCCATCGGTTCGTGAAAGGGCAGCCGAAGCAGAAGGTCGGTAGCGGAATAGCCCTCGCGGTACATAGTGATAATGGGGGCCCATCGCGGGTCACCGGACGCCAGCTCCTCGTAAATCCAGTTCCAGGAGAAGTTGCCGACGGCGAAACGCGGCAGGCCGAGTCGGGCCGCCGTCTCCAGTGGGATTGAGGGGATGTCGACGACAACACGGTCGAAGGCACCGCCGCGCAAGAAGGCGCACTCTTGTTCCACGAGCGCGCTGCGTCGGGCGACGATCGCCAGTGCGGCTTCGCGGGTTGCATCGAGATCGCCGCTGATCGAATCTCGCTGGACTAAGCCGATATCGAATACTGCTTCGCGCGCGGTCACGCGGTCCATGGGAAGTCGGGAACGGAGGAAATCGTCGGAGAGGCGGCCCACGATGGTGACGCGGGTTTTGGGGTCGCGCTGAAGTAGGGCGCGAATGATGTCGCACGAGCGGGCGGCATGGCCGTGTCCGTGGGCGGTGATGTACCAGGCGATGTTCATGGGCGCAACACCACGTGGAGGAGGATGCCGAAGAAATGAACGAAGCTGCCGGCGAGGACGAAGACGTGCCAGACGGCGTGGGCAAATCGCTGACGGCGCCAGGCGTAGAAAGCGATTCCGGAGCTGTAAAGTAATCCGCCTGCCGCGATCCAAGCGACGCCGGTCAGCGATAAGCGAGCCCACAGGGGACGGATGGCGATGACCGCCAGCCAGCCCATGAGGAGGTAGCTGAGCACGGACAGGACGCGGAAGCGGTGAATGTGCAGGGTCTGAAAAAGGACACCGAGGAGGGCGATGCCCCAGATCGCGCCGAAGAGACTCCAGCCCCATCCGCCGGCGCGGCGAAGCGGGCCCAGGGTGAAGGGTGTATAAGTGCCAGCGACGAGGAGATAGATGGCTCCATGGTCGAGAATGTTCCAGATCCGCTTGGCACGCGGCGAACGCGTATGGTGATAGAGCGTGGAGGCGAGATACAGCATGACAAGTGTCGCACCATAGATGGAGCAGGCGACAATGATCCAAGGGTCGCGTCGGAATACCGCGAAAACGATGAGGACAGTCACCGCCGCGACGCTGAGCAGCAGGCCAATGCCGTGCGTCAGGGCATTGGCGAGTTCCTCACTCGCGGACTGCTCGCGTGTATTCCGTGGCAAATTCACAAGCTCAGAAAATTGGCGAGGATAGTCTTGCCGTTTTGCGTGAGGATGGATTCGGGATGGAACTGCACGCCATGGATGGGATGCCGGACATGCTGCAGCCCCATGATTTCGCCCTCGCGGGTCTCGGCGGTGATTTTCAGGATGGAGGGCAGGGTGGGGCGGTCCACAATGAGCGAGTGATAACGCGTGGCCTCGAAGGGGTTTTCCATGCCGCGTAGGATGCCTTCACCCCGGTGATAAATCTTTGAGGTTTTGCCGTGCATCAGCCGTTCGGCGCGCACGATACGGCCGCCGAAGACATGGCCGATACACTGATGTCCGAGACAGACGCCGAGGATCGGAATTTCAGCGCCGAGCTCGCGAATAATGTCACACGAGATGCCGGCTTCCTGCGGAGTGCCGGGGCCGGGACTGATGACAATGCGCTCGGGCCGCATCGCCCGCACGTCGTCCACGGAGACGGCGTCGTTGCGGACCACGCGTACCTCAGCGCCGAGCTCGGCCAGGTACTGCACGATGTTGAAGGTGAAGGAGTCGTAGTTGTCGATCATCAGGATCATGGGGACCTTCTCCGGAAAATCGTCTCAACTACCTTCTCGCGCAGCGGCAAAGCGCCGGGCGAGGGCGAGGGCCTTGAGCATCCCGCGCGCTTTGTTGCGGGTTTCTTCCCATTCTCGCGAGGGATCAGAATCGGCCACGATGCCGGCGCCCGCCTGAACCCATGCCTGCCGGCCGTCGAGCGCGACTGTGCGAATCGTGATGCAGGAGTCGAGATTGCCCGAAAAGCCGAAGTAGGCGACGGCGCCGGCATACGGTCCTCGGCGGACCGGCTCGAGTTCGGCGATGATTTCCATCGCCCGTACCTTTGGCGCGCCGCTGACGGTGCCCGCGGGAAAAGTGGCGCGCATCAGGTCATAGGCGTCGCGATCGGGCGACATCTCTCCGCGTACGTCCGAAACGATGTGCATGACGTGGCTATAGCGCTCGATGATCATCAATTCCGCCACACGGACCGATCCCGGACGACAGACGCGGCCAAGGTCGTTCCGCGCGAGGTCCACCAGCATGATATGCTCGGCCCGCTCCTTCGGATCGGCGAGCAGTTCTTCGGCGAGGCGGGCGTCCTCGGCGGGGTCCTCTGCACGGGGACGAGTGCCGGCGATGGGTCGGGTTTCGACGCGATGACCCTCGCATCGGACGTGTATTTCTGGGGATGAGCCCGCGAGCTGACGATCTCCGAAATCGAGGCAGAACATATAGGGGGAAGGGTTGACAAGCCGGAGTCCGCGGTAGACGTCAAGGGCATCATAGGAAGCTTGTGAATAAAACCGTTGCGAGAGAACCACTTGGATAATATTGCCGGCGCGGATGTGATTCTTGGCGCAGCCGACGGCCTCCAGAAAGTCTTCGCGGGGAATGTTGGATGCAGACGGGACATCGGGTATCGGTTCATAGGCATCAATGAACGAGCGGGGAGAGGGCGTGGCCAGCCGGGCGCAGGCGGCGTCAATGCGATCAATGGCGGCCTGATACGCGTGGGCAGGGTCGCGATCAATCACGGCGTTGGAGACGACCTTGACCGTGTGGCGTACATGATCGAACACGAGTAGGGTGTCCGTTATATCGAAAATCATGTCCGGCCAATCGAACTCCACGGCGGGCAGCGGCACGTTTTCGAATTGCGCAACGGCGTCGTAGCCGATATAGCCGACGGCGCCGCCGAAAAAACGGGGCAGGGCGGGATCGGGTACGGGACGATATGCGGACATCAGCCGGCGGAGTTCGGCAAGGGGATCGGCGTCTTCGATGATTCGGGGTGGACCATCGGCGGGCGTGATTTCCACCCGTCGCCCGCGGGCGCGGAAGGTCAGCCGGGGCGCTCCGCCAATGAAGGAATAGCGGGCAATGTGCTCGCCACCTTCGACGCTTTCGAGGAGAAAGGTGTGGGGGGCGCCGCCACCGCGTCGGAGGGCTCGGCGGAAGCGCTCATAAATGGAAACAGGGGTTTCTTCGTCCAGCACCAGTTCTCTCCACACGGGCACCAGATTGCCGAGGTCTGCACGTTTGAGAAAGGTTGGGCGATCGGGTTGGTAGGTCACGGCGCCAGATTCTCCAATTGGCCGGTCTCGAAGTTTAGACGGCGGTAATAGCAGCCGCGCCGAGGTTCACCCGAGCTCGTGCGCGTGTGGCAAAGACCTCCGCGTCGTGGACGCACGCGGTAAAGCAGAGAATTCTGTTCGCAATTGACGAAGACTTCAACCAGATCGAAGGTTTCTCCGGAGGTGCGTCCTTTTTCCCAGAGCTCATTACGCGAGGTGCTCCAGAGGATGAGGCGGCGACGTTCGACGGCTTCTCGGAACGCCTCGTGGTTGGTGTAACCGATCATGAGCACTTCCAAGGTAGCGGCGTGTTGGACGACGACGGGTATCACGCCGCCGCACCGCGCGACTTTCGCGATTTTATCGAAGTCGAGCGCCAGCTGAGTCCCTTCTTCCAGTTCGTTCGTGTTGATGGCGTTCATCAAGTAATCCCCAAACAAAAAACCCCGGTGTATCCGGGGTTGCCAATGAAACGCGCCGCGGCGGCGTCCCGATGGGACCCCTAAATTTGCTGCCGCCAACGCCAATGACGAAAAGACAATCGCATTCTGTGAATACTATAATTCGAAGTGCCCGATAGGACAAGCAGCATGTATGCGGGGTATTGTTCCGCGACGGGATGGGTAGGGGAGGGATGGAAGAAGACCAAAGACGGAAAATGGAAAAAGCGGGAAACAAAGAGGGTTATGTCGAGGCGGCATCCAGGCCATATTGGCGGGTGATCCATTCCCGGTAAGCGCCCGTGCGGACGCCATGCACCCACTCGGAATTCTCCAGGTACCATTTCACGGTGCGACGCAGACCGCTCTCGAACGTCTCGCGCGGCGACCAGTCCAGCTCTGTCTGAATTTTGGATATATCCATTGCGTACCGCCGGTCGTGTCCCGGGCGGTCTTTCACGAACCTGATCAATTCTATTCGTGGCCGTCCGCCAGGCAATGGCGGTCCCATCTCATCTACCAGCGCGCAAATCCGGCGTACGACCTCGATGTTTTCGATTTCGCAGAGGCCGCCGATGTTGTAGGCGTCTCCGCGTCGTCCGCGGCGGATGATTTCCCAGATGGCTCTGCAATGATCGCGCACATAGAGCCAGTCGCGAATATGACGTCCGTCGCCATACACCGGCAGGGTTTTGCCCTCCCGGGCATTGAGGATCATGAGTGGAATCAGTTTTTCGGGAAACTGGCGCGGGCCGTAATTGTTGGAACAGTTGGAAATGGTCACCGGCAGGCCATAGGTGCGGTGATAGGCGCGAACGAGATGATCGGCGGCGGCCTTCGAAGCGGAGTAGGGGCTGTTGGGCCGGTAGGGCGTTGTCTCCGTGAAAAAACCCTCGTCGCCCAGCGAGCCGTAGACCTCATCGGTGCTGACCTGATGAAAGATTTGAATGCGATCGGCGCGGGCGCGGGTCGCCTCCAGTAGATGAAACGTGCCCAGCACATTGGTATGGATGAAATCACCCGGGCCCAGGATGGAGCGATCCACATGAGATTCCGCGGCCAGATGGCACACAGCGTCCACATCGTATTCGTCAAACACGCGCGCGACGGCGGCGGCGTCCCGGATATCGGCTTTGACGAACACATAGCGATCCCGGAAACGTTCCGCGATATCGGCCAAGTTCATCGGGTTGGCGGCATAGGTCAGGGCGTCGAGGTTAATTATGCGTCCGGCATAATCGCTTTCCTCGAAGAGAAAACGAATGAAATCTGAGCCAATGAAACCGCAACCGCCGGTCACGAGAAGATTTTTCATATCGTTCGCTTTCACGCACAGCCGGCGCCCCCGGCAGGACTCGAACCTGCGGCCCACGGATTAGAAATCCGTTGCTCTGTCCAACTGAGCTACGGGGGCGGAGGCGACGATGAATTGAGCATGAGCGGCCACGTGCCTCTCGACAAGCCGTAAATCATTTGGCCGGCACGAGGCGCGCAAAGCCGCGGCGGCCGGCGCGCAACACGGTCGGCGCAGTGACGCAAATCGTCTCCATGGGGTCGGTCACACGCCGGTCATCTACGCGCACTGCACCCTGCTGGATCAGCCGCCGTGCTTCCGAGCGGCTAGGGGCAAGGCCGGCGCGCACGAGGACCTCGGCGAGACGCACGGGGGTGTTTATCTCCGCCACCGGCCAGATGATTTCCGGGATTTGTGACGGCAAGTCGCGCTTCGAGAAAACTCGGGCAAATTCCTCTGAAGCTGCCCGTGCCGCGGTCTCCCCGTGGAAACGAGCGACAATACGCCGGGCGAGATCGTCTTTGATATCTCGGGGGTGACGCTCTCCCATCTGGACTGCAGAGCGCATCGCCTCGACCTCTTTCGGGGCGCACGCCAGGACGAGATCGTAATAACGCCACATCAGATCGTCGTTGACGGACATGATTTTGCCGAACATTTCGTCCGGCGGCTCGGCGACGCCGACATAATTGCCGAGGCTCTTGCTCATTTTTTGGACGCCGTCGAGCCCTTCGAGCAAAGGGAGCGTCATGACGATCTGGGGCGGCTGACCATGGGCCTTTTGAATTTCACGGCCCAGCAGCAGATTGAAGAGCTGATCGGTTCCGCCGATTTCTACATCCGCCCGTACCATGACCGAATCATACGCCTGAATCAGCGGATAAAGGAACTCCACCAGCGAAATCGGTTGGCCGTCGGCATAGCGGCGGGAAAAGTCGTCACGGGCCAGCATCTGCGAGACGGTTGCGTGCGCAGCCAGGCGGATGACTTCAGCGAACCTCATCGGCGAGAACCACTCCGAATTGAAGCGGACCTCGGTGCGATCGGGGTTCAGCACTTGAAACACCTGCCGACGATACGTCGCGGCATTTTCCCGAACCTCCTCCTCGGAAAGTGGTTTGCGGGTTTGAGAGCGGCCGGAAGGATCGCCGATGCGGCCGGTGAAATCTCCAATGATGAACACCACCGTATGGCCAAGATCCTGGAATTCCCGCAGCTTGTTGAGACCGACCACATGACCGAGGTGGATATCGGGCGCCGAGGGGTCGGCGCCGTATTTGACGCGGAGCGGCCGGCTTTCCGCTCGCGCGGACGCCAGCCGCTCGCGCAGTTCATCGGCGCTGACGAGGTCCACTGCTCGCTGCCGCAGGAGCGAGACTTCCTCTTCCAGGGAATGTGTCATACGCCGACGCCTTCCGAGACACTACGGTTTCGGATCTTTTTCCGGCGTCGCATCGGCATCGGGCTCCTTATCCGGCTTGGATTCGCCGGGGCGCCACTCCTCCGCCGGCTGACTGACGCCGAAGGCTTCGTCGAACGCGCCGGCGAGATCCACCAGATCCTCGCCTGGCCGCAACCCCTGCAACATTTCTTCGCTGACGGTGAAATTCTCCTCCGGCAGTTTCGCGGCCTTGATGCTCAGGCCGATCTTGCGCTCCACAGGATCAATCTTGATCACGCGCGCCTCGACCTCCTGGCCGGGCTGGAGAACGTCACGGACCTTCTGTACGCGCTCATCGCTGATCTGACTGATGTGCACGAGTCCGTCAACGCCATCGTCGAGTTCCACAAAGGCGCCAAACGACGCGATCTTGGAGACATTGCCTTTGACCAACTGGCCGATGCGATACTTGGTGCTCAGACTGGCCCACGGGTCCTCCTGAGCCTGTTTGAGGCCGAGACTGATCCGCTGATTCGCCGCGTCCACTTCCAGTACGATGCATTCCACCTCGTCGCCCTTTTTGAGCATTTCCGACGGATGATTCACCTTTCGAGTCCACGACATATCCGAAACATGGATCATGCCGTCCACGCCTTCTTCCAGTTCGACGAAAGCCCCGTAGCTGGTGAAGTTCCGCACTTTGCCTTTGACACGGGAACCGATCGGATAACGTTCCTGCGCTCGTTCCCAGGGGTTGACTTCGGTCTGGCGGATGCCGAGTGATATCTTCCGCTCCTGCGCATTGACGCTCAGAACCACCACGTCCACCATGTCGCCCACCTTGAGCACGTCGGAGGCCTTGGCGATGCGCTTGGTCCAAGAGAGCTCGGAGACGTGCACGAGACCCTCGACTCCCTCTTCCAGCTCGACAAACGCCCCGTAGGCCGCCAGGTTGACCACTCGGCCGCGCACCCGCGTATTGACCGGGTAACGTTGCTCCACACCGTCCCATGGATTGGGGAGTCGTTGCTTCATCCCGAGCGATATACGCTCTTTTTCGCGGTCCACCTCCAGCACGACCACTTCCACATCCTGGCCAACGGAAACCATTTCGGAGGGATGGTTTAGCCGTCCCCAGCTCATGTCGGTGATGTGAAGGAGGCCGTCAATGCCCTTGAGGTCCACGAATGCGCCAAAATCGGTGATATTTTTGATCACGCCTTTCCGGATTTCGCCGACCTTCAATTCGTTCAGCAGCGTCCGGCGTTGTTCCTTTCGGCGTTCCTCCAGCAGTTCCCGGCGTGAAAGGACGACGTTTCGGCGTTCCTTGTTGATTTTGATGATTTTGCACTCGATGGTCTGGCCGATTAGATCGTCGGGGTTTCGGGAAGGCGCGATATCAATCTGCGAGCCCGGCAAGAACGCATCCACACCGATATCCACAATGAGGCCACCCTTCACGCGGCCTTTGACTTCGCCCTCCACCACGCTGCCCTCGGAGCAATTGGCCACCACATTTTCCCATTTACGCTGTTGATCGGCGCGGATCTTGCTCAGAACGATCATGCCGTCGTCGTCTTCGAGTTTCTCCAGAAGAACTTCAAAACGGTCTCCCGGTTTCACTTCGGCAGGGTTACGGAATTCGCTGATGGGGATGGTCCCCTCGGATTTATATCCGATATCCACCAGCACTTCGTCCGGGCGCACGGCCAGCACACGCCCCATGACAATGGATCCCTCATTGAAATCATGGAGGGTTTCTTCGTACATTCGCGCCGTCGCGTCGGCATCATCGCCGGCCGTTGCGCCGCCGCGAGGAGTTGTTTTTTTCGCTTTTTGCATGATTTTCTTATACAAGTTGAGGGCCGCACGAAAATTACCGAATTCGAGACCGGCCCGTGAATCCCGAAAACAAAATATAATTTTAACCTACCACCCTATATGATGACAAAACTTTTTGTTTTGGAAAGCGTTCAACCGGAATCTCAGTCTCCGCCGCCGGGGATCCGCAACGTGATTGAAAATCGGGAGGGTATCCTTTCGGTGTTGCGGAAGGAGGTCGCCATCTCATGAGCATGAGATGGCGGACCTATCTCCTCACCGGATTCATCCTCGGTGCGGTCGTCGCGCTCACAAGCGATGCGCTGCTTGTGCACGAACTGGGGCCTGCGTCGCGTCTGACCGCCCTCGCTATAGCGCTGGGGATTGGCGTAGGTTTGAGCGCATGGGTAGCGAGGAGGGTGGAGCGTGCCGCTGATGTGTGGAACAGAGGCGTAGGCGAGAAGGAGAATCCCCCCGAATCGGGCGTTGTCGAAATGGACCAGATGCTGCTGGCGGCATCCTCTCGAATCGAGCATCTCCGAAAGGCGTCGCAGGTGGCTGAGGAGCGTATCGCTGACCTTTCGGCTGTTTTCGCCGCGATGCGCGAGGGCGTAATTGTGCTGGACTCTGATGGGAGGGTTCTGGATGTGAACGACGCGGCGCGAGCGATGCTCGATCTGGGCGACTTGCCAATGCGGGGGCGCCTGGCGCTGGAGGTGGTTCGCAACGCCGAGTTGAATCGCCTCGTCCAGCGCATTCTGCGGACCCGGGAGCATATCGAGTCGGAATTGACGGCGTTTGGTTCGGAAGCCCGGTCGCTGCAGGTCCGGTTGTCGCCGTTGGCGCTCTCCGGAGGAGCCGGCAGACGCTTCGGCGTGCTGCTGGTGGTGCACGACGTGTCTCGTCTGCGCGCGCTAGAGCGCGTTCGCCGGGATTTCGCGGCGAACGCGTCTCATGAATTGCGGACTCCCGTTACTGCGATTCGGGGTTTTGCGGAAAGCTTACGTGATTTGCCGCTGCCGGAGGAAGCGGCTCGTTTTGCAGAGGCGATCGCACGCAATGCCCTTCAACTTCAGGCGCTGATTCAGGATTTGTTGACCTTGGCCGAAATCGAAAGCGACCAGGAACAGGGCCGGACTCCCAAGAAGGAAAATCTGCTGGTGGACGTGTTGTTCGCCGCGGTTGAGGAAGCTTGCGGACCCGCCGCTCGTTCGAAACGCATCCGCCTCGCTTTTTCCACACCGGAGGGCCTCCGCGTGCCGGCAGTGCCCGGTCTGCTGGAGCGCGCCCTTGTCAATCTAGTGGAAAACGCGATCCGCTACAGCGACAGTGGCACGCGCGTGGATATCATCGCCGAGACGACAGAGCAGGACGTCGTGTTCCATGTGCGGGATCAGGGCGTGGGTATAGCCCCTGAACATCTGGAACGAATATTCGAGCGGTTTTACCGCGTGGATCGCGCTCGCAGCCGCAGACAGGGCGGAACCGGACTCGGTCTTTCGATTGTGCGTCATGCCGTCGAATCCCAGGGTGGGACGGTCTCCGCGACGAGCGTCTTGGGGCAGGGTAGTACGTTTACCGTCCGCCTCCCCCGCGAGTAGCGCCTGTCGGCTTGGTGTTCCCGCGGACATCGGCCGTGTTCGAAAGGTAGAGTAGCACGCCCTTGAGCACGTCCACGGCCCTTTCCAACTGGGCGTCGCGGACCGCGACGGTCGTGGAGGACGAGGGGGCATCGGGCGAGGGTTCGGCATCCGGATCATTGCGCGCGCGAAGAATAGCCTGCCAGGTTTCCGGGGAGAGAGGCACCACAATGTCCGGTTCAATGCCGTAGCCGTGGATTTCGCGCCGGCTCGGCGTTTGATAACGGGCCGTAGTCAGCCGTAACGCGGCGCCATCTTCCAACGGGAGGAGGGTTTGAACCGAGGCCTTCCCGAATGTCTTTTCGCCAATCAGTACCGCTCGCTTGTGGTCTTGCAATGCCCCCGCGACAATTTCCGAGGCGCTGGCACTGCCGCCGTTGACGAGGATGGCCATCGGCAGCGTCACAGGGGGGGCGGATGGCTGGGCCACAAAGGCCTGGCGGTCGCGAGGACCGCGTCCTTGCGTATAGACAATCGGCTGGGATGGGCGCAGAAACAGTTGCGCCACCTCAATGGCCGATCGCAGCAAGCCACCGGGATTGTTGCGCAGATCGAGAATGAGCGCGCGGGGGGGGGAGGGATCCGCATTCCAACGTGCCAATTGTTCGGCAAGGGCGGAGCCAGTTCGATCGGTGAACTGCACGAGCCGCACATACGCAATACCATCCTCCAAAATTCGTGCATCCTTGACCGTCGCCACATCAATGATGGCGCGCACCAGCTCAATCGTACGTACTTCGCGCGTCCGAGGCCGCAGAATCTTGACAACGATCTTGGTTCCCGGCTCGCCACGCAAGCGGCTCGCCGCCGTCTCGATATCCATATTCTCTGTTGTGTCGTTGCCGATGCCGACGATACGGTCACCGGGGAGGATTCCCGCGCGAAACGCCGGCGTATCCTCAATGGGGGCAATGACGGTCAGGACCCCGTCCCGCAGGCCGATAACAATGCCCACGCCGCCGAACCGACCGAGGGTATCGTCTTGTACCGCCTCGAAATTCTTGGCATCGATAAACTGGCTGTGCTCGTCCAATGCGCTGACCATACCCCGCAGTGCGCCTTCAATCAGTCGGGCATAAGACGTCTTCTCTTCGTCAACATAATGGCGACGGATTTGCTCAATAGAGCGCGTGAGGAGCAGGAGTGAGCGATAGGCCTCATCCTCGGCAGTGCCACCGGCGGAGGCGGCGATCACCACAGCCATCGCCATTAAACAAATGACCACCGCCCACAGCCGAAACCCACCACAGTGAAAGTCTCGAAATTTCATGATCCGTCTCATCCAAAGAATGATATATTACAACGGTGTCCGGTTCACAATCCGCAGGTGCGCGTCAGCCGGCTGACGTACAACGAACGGGCAATCCCGCCGAGTCATTGGCGGTTGCCAGCCATATCCGGCCCAGATCGGGCGGCATCTCCGCGGGAGCGCCGTATAGGTGCATTTCTCGCCGCAAGACATTGCCCGCGTGCGCCAATAAAGATTTTCCAACCGCTTCCATCGAAGGGACTCTGCCTCCAAGGATGGTTGCCAGAGAGGCCACTCGTTCGCCCACCAATCCGCAAGGAACGATGGTCTCAAAACCCGACAGGTCAGGTGAGACATTAAAGCTCATGCCGTGCATGGTCACCCATCGGCGGATATAAAAACCGATGGCGGCGATTTTGCCCGCTGCGGTCCATGCGCCCGACATGCCGGGGCGCCGAAACGCCGCTACACCGAATTCCGCGGCTGCGCGGATCGCGATTTCCTCCAACATCCAGAGATAGCTGTGGGCAACGTCGGTTGCGTGTCCCAATCGAAAGATTGGATACAGTACCCATTGCCCGGGCCCGTGATAAGTGACATCTCCGCCACGACAGGCCACCTGAAGCTCGATGCCGCGTGAGGCCAATTCCGCGGCGCCGATGCGCAGGTGTTGGTCGCGAGCCCGGCGGCCCAATGTCACCACCGGCAGATGCTGCATCAACAACAGGATATCCGGTATGTTGTCGCCCACGCGGAAGGCATGCAGAGCCTCCATGAAGCGTACGCCGAGTGCGTAGCGGATGGGTGTGCCGAAGACGAATGCCCAGGCGGTTGGCCGCTCGCCGTGGATTTTGCCGTTGGTCACGGCGTTATTCTTCCTCCGGCAGCGATTCCTCGTACTGGTCCGCGTCCATCAAATCGTCGATCTCCTCAGGATGAGACATCTCGATCTTGAATAGCCATCCCTCGCCGTAGGGATCGCGGTTGACGATGTCGGGCTGCTCCACCACCCGCGTATTGATCTCAACCACGCGGCCGGAAACAGGTGCATACACATCGGAAGCTGCCTTGACGGACTCGACCACGGCTACTTCATCGGAGGCCGAGACTTCGTCGTCCACCGCCGGCAGTTCGATGAACGTCAGATCCGATAATTGGTTTTGCGCATAGTCCGTGATGCCGACCGTCGCGATGTTGTTGCGGATGCGCACCCATTCGTGCGACGACGTAAAACGGAAGTCTCTGGGAATATTCATATTCGATGATCGTCCGATACTGGTGTTGCTGTCTGCGATTCATCAGGCCGTTTCCACAGGAACACCCGTTCCCTAGTTTTCGGCCCATCATTGTGCCCGCCTTTATGCACGTGGCGCGCGTAATGGCAAGTCCGTTTTTCGGGAGTCGATGGCGCGGCGGGAAATGAGCGGCGAATACAGGCCCGGCGAAGGGATGCGAACATCGTTGACCCCAACGACCCCCGCGCTATTCGCCGGTTTTTCTCGTCGCTTCCCCCCAAACACAAGGTTTTCGGCCATTCAGCAATTCACGGACGGCGTGGAAGCCGTCCCTCCAACTCCATCACAGGCCATTGGAGGGTCGGGTTCCACCCCGACCGTACTCCTGACCGTGCTGCGGGAGCGCCGCAGCCACGGGCGTAACGGCTAGCCGGTGAAGCGGCTGTTGTTGTACGCGCTGCTCAAGCCGTGCGCTATCCCACCATGGAAGGGACGCTGGCCGAACTGCGTCGCAATGCGGGGCTGTGGCGGATCCATTTTGAGAGGGGTGTCCTCTTCATCGCGGAGGCGTCTATCATAATATAGCTGTCCGAAGACTGGAGTGACGGTTGGAAAGGCGGGAGCCGAGTTGTCGCACATCCTATCCTTTTGCTGTGCCAAGGCTTTGCTAATAAAGAAAGGCGTCTATTCAATTATTCTTCGATATTTTCTGCCCCTTCGTTCGTCCAACCACAATTTGGCGTTCGCATGGTGGGGATTGGTTATGGTATCTACAGCGCTATGACAGACCTTTGGACTATTGACGGGCATACCCGTCCCTTTGCGGTGCTCGGTCATCCCGTCGGGCATACCCTTTCGCCCGCGATGCATAATGCGGCTTTTCGCGCGCTCAAGTGGAACGCCGTGTATCTGGCCTTCGACGTTGTGCCCGAACGGCTGATGGACGTGTTAAATGCGATGGCCGCCATGGGGTTCGAGGGCGTGAACCTGACGATTCCACTCAAAGAGGTCGCTTTCAAGTGTTTGGAACGTCTGGACGAATCCGCCCGTCAGGCGGGTTCGGTCAATACCGTGCGATTCGACCGCGATGGACTTATGGGGTACAGCACGGACGGCTATGGGTTCCTTCGGGCGTATAGCGAGGCTTTCGGCCAATCGTTACATGGCGCATCTGTTTTCATCATGGGTGTGGGTGGCGCCGGACGTGCGTTGGCGCTCGTATGCGCGCGCGAAGGCATTGCGCGGCTGGTTCTGGCGGATGTGGACGTTGATCGGGCTCGACGCGTGGCGCACGAGGCAAGGTCCGCAGTCAGCGGCTTGGTCGTGGGCGTCGCTCAGACGTCGGACGAAGTGATTGCACGGGCTCGAGAGGCGGACTTAATCATTCAAGCCACCCCGCTGGGTCTTCAAGCCGATGATCCGCTTCCGTTGCCTCCCTCATCGTTCCGTTCTAGCCAAAAGGTTTTTGATCTCATTTATCGACCGCCGGAAACGGCTATGCTGAGGGTTGCGCGCGCTGCCGGTGCGCGGACGGCCAACGGTTTGGATATGCTATTGTATCAAGGGGTACGATCCTTTGAGATATGGAACGGTGTCAAGCCGCCGGTGGAGGTCATGCGTGCGGCTTTGCACCAAACGTTGGCAACCTCATGAATGAAGCATTCGGACGAGTTTATTTTTCAGTTTTTGTACTGCTTTTCGGCGCAGCAGTCGGTAGTTTTCTAAATGTCTGCATTTATCGCATTCCCCGCGATGAATCGATTGTTCGCCCTCGTTCGCACTGTCCCCAATGCGGTGCCATGATCGCATGGTACGACAACATTCCTATTTTCAGTTGGTTGTGGCTCGGGGGGCGCTGCCGCCGGTGCGCCGGTCCAATCTCGCCCCGTTATATCCTCGTTGAGACACTAACCGCCCTGTTGTTCGGTGCGGTCTGGATACGCTTCGAATACGATCTTCGCGCACCAGTATACTGGTTGGCGGTGTCCGGACTCATCCTCGGATCCTTCGTGGACGTAGATCATCTGATCATTCCAGACCGGGTAACCATCGGCGGAATGGCCGCTGGCCTCGTATTGAGCGCAGTAGTTCCGTCCCTACACGGCGCAGCGACCTGGCTCGACGGTCTGAGCCGCGCCGTGCTGGGCATGGTGGTCGGCCTCGGCATTCTTTGGCTCGTGGCCGAGCTGGGCAGTCGTGCTTTCAAAAAGGAGGCCATGGGGCTGGGTGATGTCAAACTTCTGGGCGCCATCGGCGCGTTTCTGGGCTGGCGCGCCGTACTGTTCAGTCTGATCTTCTCATCCCTGACGGGCTCCATAGCCGGTCTGTATCTGATCCTTCGTCGGGGACGCGAATGGCAATCACGCATCCCCTACGGTCCATACCTCGCCCTCGCGGCGGTTGTCTGGATTCTCGGCGGAGACGAGTGGTGGCGGGCTTATCTGGAATGGGTTTTTCCGCCGGCGCCCTGATTTATCCAGGGGGGCGGGAGTGCGTTCATCGGCCTTCCAGGTACGGAACGTTCCGCGGGGATGTCAGGCCGAGGCCGATGGGCAGCTAAGGTTGTTCCTGCAGCGGGGCCATTCGCTCCTGCTCCAGCTCCGCAATACGCGTCTGCAACGCGGCGGCGCGTTCGCGCATTGCATCCAGCGCACGGTGAAGCGCATCGGCCTCCGCCGCTCTTCGTTCGGCTCCCTCTCGGCGTGCGACCTCTTTGCGGAGCGAGGAGACGAGCTCGTCCAGTTTCATCGCATGCTCTGTAAGCGCCTCCACTTCGCGATTGAGGGTATCACGGTCTTTTTGAAGATCGGCAATTCGGCTTTCCAATGCCTTCACCCGCGCTTCCGCCCCTTGCAACGCCTCTTTGGTTTTCGGATTTTCCGCCTTGGCCTCTTCCTCCGTCTTATGGGCGGGACGCTCTGCCGCCTCAGGGATCTCAACTGCCGCCCTCACCCTTTCCTGCTCGACGGCCAGAGCCGCTCCTGCCGTCTGTGCGGCGCACGCTCCTGCTTTCCTTTCGTCGTGCGCGCCGGGCGCGGCGGCCGCAGCCGCCACGCGTTCGTGTTCCGCCCGTTCCAGACGAGCGCGTAGGGATTCGATTGTTCTCTCAGACAGCCCCTTCATTCGCGCCGATGCCTCTCGTTCGAGCGCCAGGACTCGTTCCAGCTCGGCCACCCGCGACTCCAATCGCTCCTGGAGCATCCGCAGCGCTTCGCGCTCTTCGGCCGCCAAACGCATGTTACGCTCGACCTCTTCACGCGAAGGTCCATCCACCTTTCGCGCCGCGGCGGCGCTGCCGGAGATGCGCTTATCGAGCAGGGCGCGCTCCCGCATCAGCTGATCTCGCTCGCGTTGAAGTTTTCCCAATTCCTCTTTCAAGGCGTTTGTCTCGGACGCCTGTTTCTCCCAGCGTTCGGCTCGTCGCCGCAGGTCTGCCAGATTCCGTTCGAGATCTGCCACGGCGCTTTGCAGGCGGACCTTTTCCTCCAACGCTGACTTCAATTCCCTCATGGCGGCAGCCGCCACATCCGATTGTCGGCGCAGCTCATCGCGAAAACGCGCCATATCCGAACGAGTGCGATCGCGTTCCTGTTCCGTATCTTTCAATAGGGCCTCGAGACGCCGTAGTTCGGAGCGAGCCCGCTCCAGCTCCGCCGTCGACGCCGACGCGGACCTCGCCAACGTCAAATAGTCCCGCTGAATGCGTTCCAGTGCGGCCCGCAGGTCCTCGTCGGTGTGGGGTGCGGGGTCTTGCGCCACGACATCTCCCGCTGCGCACAACCCGATGATCAGCAGCGCCATCGACACGCAGTCAAGGATGCAACCGTTTTTCCAGCACTTCATCGCGATCCTCCCCCAATTCAATCGCCCGCGCATAATGTGCACGTGCGTCTGGAAGTCGCATTTCGTTTGTTGAGGCCAAAAGGGCCGCAAGATTGAAATGCGCGCGACCGTCGTTCGGATTCAAGCGTACCACATTCTCAAGTTCTTCGATCGCGTCCGAAAGACGCCCCGCTGCGTAAAAAGCCAATGCCAAGTCTCGATGATAAAGGGCGTTTTGGGGGTCGAGCGCAACGGCGCGTCGAAAATGGCGGGCTGCCAACCTCAAATTCTTTTCCCGCTCAGCGATAAGCCCGAGAAGATGGTCCGGCGCGGCCTTATCGCGAAAATCCCGGGCCAGTTGTTCCGCTAGCCGGCGGGCTTCGCGTAAATCGCCGCGACCGAGCGCCGCGCGCGCCAGCAGCAACCGCGCCTCAAAACGTTTGGCATCCAGACGAAGTACGGCTTCCGCAGCGGCGGATGCCGCCGCATAATCCTCCATCAACAAACTCCGCTCCCCCTGCTCAAGCCAATCTTTCACCGTGAGTGTGTTTGTGGAAGCGGTAAGCGTATCCGTTGCTCGCGGTATATCCGAGTCCGGGGGCAAAACCGCACCAGAGGACGTCCACGAAGCGGAGATCTCCAAGGTATCTGGCCGAACCGAAGCGGACATCGCCCGACTCTCAGCCGGCGAGACATGAACCCCAGCGGGAATCGGCGCGACTATATGCGACGCCGGTTCTTGCCGTACCTGTTCGCGGGTCCATGTCTGGCGCAACTCATTACGGAGACGATCGATTTCGGCATTCCATGCGTCTCGTTCCTGTTCCAACGCCATGCGGATGGCTTGAGCCTCGGCCAGCGCAGCCGTCCGGCGTGCCCGTTCGGATTCGATCTGAGCGAGCAGTTGTTCGCGCTCGTGGCGATAGGCCTCCGTGATCACGACCTGTCTCTCCGGAATTGCCGGATGCCCGCGCAATCCATCCGCTTTCGCCATCTGCGCCTCCCGTTCGATCGTCGCTTGCGCCGCTACGGGCCGCCGGCGCTCCATCTCTTCGCTCGGTTCCGATAGCCGACGCTCCGCCTCTGACGTCAAAGAAGCTTGAGCGCGAATCGCTTCGATTCCCGCCGTTCGTTTCCGTAAGACGCCGCTCGCATCCTGCTCATCTGCCTGTGTTGCTTTCGATTCTCCGGCTTCCTGCAAACGACTGCGAAGCGTCTCGACCTCGTTCGACCTTTGTTCCAGTTCTTGAGCGAGGCGTCGCGCTTCTGCCTGCACCTCTTCCGCACGACGTTCAACGTCCGCGAGCCGTTCTTCAGTGGACATCAAACGGGCCGCGAGAGAGCGCCGAGATTCTTCGACCGCATCCCGCGCTCGCTGCAGGGCCTCCCGCTCGCGGCGCGACTGCTTCAGTTCGTCATTCAGACGTGACTGCAAGTTCTGAAGATCGGTAAATGCCTTTTCCAGCTCGATGAGACGATCGCCCGCGCTCGTCGGCATCGCCCGCGCTGACGGACGAGTCGGCATGGTCGATTCGGGCGGGGTCGGAGGACATCTCAACGCATCGATTTGAGCGCGACAATACCCAATCCGACGGGCGATAATCTCTTTTTTGTAGTCGGGTCGCTCTCTCGACAGATTCAGAAACAATTCCAGCGCCTCGGCATAAGAGGCCACCGCTTGATCTGTCGCGCCGGAATCGCGCTCCTGATCCGCGCGCAACATGGCCACGTAGGCCGCCCGTTCGGGTAATACTTCCACCCTTTGGGCAATGGTTTTCATCGGGTGCCAGAACAACCCCCAGGTCGCCACCCATCCGGCCCAACCCCACAACAGTCGTATTCGGTATTGCATTGTTTCGCGACTCCGACCACTATGATCAGCGCAGCGCGGAGCATCATATAGACCTGTGATAAGGCATTCAACCCCAACTCATCTCGGTTCCTGATGAGTAATCGTGAAATTCTCTATGGTCGCCGGACGATACTCGAAGCGTTGAGAGCCGGAAGGCGGGTGTTTCACCGACTGTTGATCGCCGCGCCGTCGCGCGGGACGATCGTCACGGAAATCAGCAACGAAGCAAAGCGGCGGAACGTACCCCTCGAACATTGTCCGAAATCACTCCTGGATCGCCTCACCCACAGTGGACACCATCAGGGGATTGCTCTGGAAACAGGTCCCTACCCCTATGCGGATCCCGAAGACATGTATCGTGCGGCCGTGGAAAATCGCGAAGCACTTTTTTTGCTGTTTCTCGATCATATTTACGACCCTCAGAATCTTGGGTCATTATTGCGCACAGCCGAAGCCGCGGGGGCGCATGGCGTCATCTTGCCGCGCCACCGCGCGGCGCTCGTCACGCCGGCGGCGGCCCGGGCGTCATCGGGAGCGTGTGAGCATCTTCGTGTCGCGCTTGTGGCGAATCTCCCGCGAGCGATGGCGGAGTGGCGGGAACGCGGTTTGCGCGTTTTCGGCCTAGATATTGCCGGCACGGCGCCTCTGCTAACCGAAACGCCGCTCGATGGCCCCCTGGGCTTGGTGGTGGGCAACGAGGGCGAGGGACTCGGCAAACTCGTGGCGCGCGCTTGTGACGCCATCGTCCGACTGCCGATGTGCGGACGTGTGCAATCCCTCAACGCCGCCATATCAGGCGCCATCGCCCTTTATGAGGTGCGGCGTCAACGCGACGAAAAAAAACACCACATGAACGACGATCGGAGAGATTAATGTCACTGCGTCACTCAAAGGCCATGGAATGGGAAGAGCTCTTGCGTCGGGTTTTCGATCGTATAGACGAGGAGTTGGAAATGAAATACGGTGCGCAGTTTCCCCTTCACCCCGCCCGACCGCCCTCCGGCGCCACCGCCAGCCGTGAGCACGATGGACTATTTGATATTGGTGCGGCCTTCACGCCCGGTTACGGCTCCACGTATGGCCGAGGTTACATTGTTGAGGTACGCATGGCTACCCTCGCCAACGTACCAGCGGATATCATAGAGCAGATCGAACGCGAAGTAGTCGAACGCCTTCGCCATGAATTGCCCAAGGCCTTTCCCGAACGCCATTTGCGGATCGAGCGCGACGGCCACACGTTTAAAATCATCGGGGATCTCAGCCTGGGAAGCGCGTGATTTGATCGAAAGGAAATGACATGAAAACTGAAATCAGTTATCGGCCCAATATTCTGTTGATGCTCGCCGATGATATGGGCTATTCCGACCTCGGCTGTTTTGGCTCCGAGATTTCGACGCCGAATCTGGATGCCCTCGCTGCTGGCGGCCTTCGAATGACTCAGCTCTACAACTGCGCCCGGTGTTGCCCCAGTCGGGCCGCGCTGTTGACCGGTTTGTATCCTCATCAGGCCGGCATCGGTCATATGGTGCATGACTATGGTTTGCCGTCCTATCAAGGCTATCTGCGCACGGACGCGGTCACGCTGGGCGAGGTTCTGCGTGCCGCCGGTTACCGTACCGGCTACGCCGGCAAATGGCATACCGGCGGATTCGTCGGTCGCGGCCTGAAGCATCGCAAAGACTACCGTTTTGGCGATCCGAAACGCCCTCTGCCCACGGATCGAGGCTTTGATCGTTTTTACGGTAATCCCGCTGGCGGCGGCAGCTACTTTGATCCCTGGCCCTTGGTGGATCAAGATCGCATTGTACCGACCTCCAGTGACTTTTATACAACCGACCACTACACCTCCGCCGCCCTCCGCTTCATCGAAGAGGCGATCGCCGACGGTAAGCCTTTTTTCGTCCACCTGTGCTTTAATGCCCCCCACTGGCCACTCCATGCGCGGGAAGAAGACATCGCACGATACATCGGCCGTTATCGCGATGGCTGGGACGCCTTGCGCACGGCCCGGCATGAGCGTCTCAAAGGCATGAGACTGCTCGATCCGCGATGGCCGATCTCTCCACGCGATGAGCAGGCACCGCCCTGGGACGAGGTTCAACTCCAGGAGTGGGAAGATGCCCGCATGGCCGTTTACGCTGCACAAGTGGACCGCCTCGACCAAAACGTAGGACGTTGCGTGGCTCGACTGCGCGATTTGGGGGTCCTCGACAACACCCTGATCATCTTCGTCTCTGACAACGGCGGCTCGGCCGAATTTCTCCGAGAGAATGGGCGGGCCGAGTTGGAAAACCCTTATACGCGCGATGGTCGGCCGGTACGTATCGGCAACATTCCGGGTTTGCGCCCCGGAGCGGCGGACACGTTCATGAGTTACGGTCTCCCTTGGGCGAATGCTTCCAACGCCCCGTTCCGCCGATTCAAATCCTGGGTCCACGAAGGCGGCATCTCGACCCCCTTCATCGCCCATTGGCCTGCGGTAATTGCCCCTGGCGGCATTGCGCACGCGCCGGCGCATTTTGTGGATTTGGCCGCTACCCTGATCGAAATCGCTGGTGCTAAATACCCATCGGAATACGAAGACCGCGCCATTCAACCCCTGGAAGGCGAGAGTTTCGCCGCGCTGTTGCGCGGGAAGCCATGGGACCGCTCCGCCCCGATGTTCTGGGAGCACGAAGGCAATTGCGCGGTCCGGCGAGGCCCGTGGAAACTGGTTCGACGATACCCCGGCCCGTGGGAACTCTACCATCTGGATCGTGATCGTACGGAACTGGAAGACCTCTCCGGGAAATATCCCGACCTGGTTCGCCAACTCGCCCAAGAATATGATCGGTGGGCTGCGCGCGCTGGAGTTCTTGATTGGCCAGAAGTGCTCGTTCGTCGATCCTCCCACTGAACAATGCGGGCAATAAGGGGACAGCGATTCCATCAACCATGGACTGCTTCCATTTTCCAAGGCTCGGAAGCTAAATCCGGTACTTTTTCCAAGCCTTGGAAAACCAGAGGCGACAGGATCCAACCGGAGATCGGTCGGCCATGCTCCGACCGGTTTAAAACCGTACCGTCCTGCCGTTCTCGACCGTTGCCTTTCTTCTTTTTCTCCGCCTGATAAACCGGCAGGCTTTAGCCCCACGACGCTTGATGCACGTGGCTATCCGGCGTTATTAATATTGAGGTCACTCTTGCGCAGAGGACGATACGAATGCCCCGGGATCGCCGATTCAAATGTACTCACACGAGTCTTCGGGCGACCGCGGATGTACTGGGCTGATTTTCGTAAACATTCAAAACACGCCGTTTGGGCCTGTCAGTGAAGCTGTTTTAGACCATCCCCATACGATCAATGAAAAAGACAAAGAGTGAAACGAACTCGACACGGAGACGGAATCCCGGCCTTCCCGAGAGTGTATGGCAAACGATTGTGTTTTGGTCCGTGATCCTGGGATGGGCTCTCGTTTCGGCCGGTGCATCCGACTGGGGAGAGGAGTATCACCGGCTGTATACCAAAATCGAGGAATCCTTTTCCGAGCCAAAGGGGCAACCGGCACAACTTGAACCTTATTTACGATGGATGGAAACAAAAGCCCGCGACCGAGAGGACGTAAAATCGCTTTTGGAACTGGCGCAGACCTTGTGGGAACAAAATCCTCAAAATGACGTTCTCGGGCTCTGGGTGAAAAAATTCAACGACCTTCTCGCATGGGCCCAGGCTTCCGGGGAAAACACCGTCAACGGGGCGGTGCTACGCTTCATGCGCATACAGGACCGAAATTCTCATTTGTTAAACTGGATAAACGTCATTGGCCGGCTGCGCGACTATGGGTGGCCAATTCTGCTCAAAGCCAAAGAAACCTCGTTCGTCACTTCGGAGATCCGCAAGGCCGCGACTTGCATGCTCAATTTCAGTATTCGCGATGTAGAAGGCAACCCTTACGGCTTCGGCGTCTATGAAGGTCGGAAAGGGGAATTTAATATCCCGGCCCAAAGGGATTTTGACGCGGACTGAAGTTCCCCCCGTTTTTTGGACAGGTGGCTAAGCTATAATCGACGGCGAAGTCACGGTCTGAAGAGTGAGGGAGTGGAACGATGACGACGAGACGGCGCAGGCATAGCGACGAGTTCAAGGCGAAGGTGGCGTTGGAGGCGGTACGTGGGGTTCGGACGCTGGGCGAGCTGAGTGCGACGTACCCGGTGCATCCTACAGTGATCGCGC
>CALLML010000008.1 GCA_938005705.1 uncultured bacterium | reverse complement strand
AAACCATAACTATCTTTCGCCCATCCGTGGTTCAGAAATGGGGTCCACCGCTATCGAATAGACGACGGCGATAGAAAAGGAGAAAAGGGAAAATATGTTCATTCCATTAGGCCTACGGAAAGAGAAGACGCGGGAACATTGGAAAGCCAATCGCCCGCGGATGTACCGGGAGCTACTGAAAGCTGGGAAGCTCGAACAGGCTCTGGATCGGGCGGTCGAAGCGTACAACGAAGCGGAAAGCGATCTGATAGCCGAGGGGATGGACCCGGCGGAGGTCGGCTCTCTGCTGCTGACGGACTTCCTCTTTTTACCGGCGGAGGAGGACATGCCGAATCTGGGGGAGAATCCGGAGATTCGCGACCCAAGGCTCGAAACTTTGAAATAACCCCGGAGGTTGAGTCCGAGATTGCCGTTGGCGGAGCGGCGACCCGCATACGGAATAACATCGAGGCGGTTCGCATCGCCAAAGCAATCGCCGCCGAAAACCGTACGGCCACCCCGGAAGAACAGCGAAAGCTCATCCGGTTCGTGGGCTGGGGCGGTCTAAAAAGCCTTTTCAACGACGACATGTCCGCCGCGTGGGAGTCGGAGAATGCTGGCAAAGACGTGCGCCGCGGCGAACGCGCATGGCGCGAGCCACCGGCGGAAATGGTTGCCAGAGGCAAGGCGAATCCGCTATGGGAGCAACACAAAGAGTTGCGCGCATTGCTGACGCCGGCGGAATGGCAGGCGGCAGAACACTCTATTCGGCTCCTCGCTGTTTTGTGTGGGTAGAAGGACGGGGACTCCGTCCCCGGACCCCTGGGATTTTTCGCATTGATGCCAACCCGCAGGCCAAGTAAGACAGGCACCACGGCGGGGAAGTGGCCCCGCCGCAGCGGCCTGCGGTATAGGCCCCTGAAGCGGCGCTCGGGTTGCATCCCTGCAGAGCCCTACCCTCCGTTCAGGTCGCCGACAGTATAACCGGGGGGCCGGGGAGTGCAAGCGTCATGCAGATCGAAGAACTGTTTCGGATCGCGTTGGGGCTGGAGTCGCCGTGGCGAGTGGCGCGGGTTCAGTTTACCGAAGAAGCGCAGCGGCTGGAGCTGTGGTTGGACTTTCCCGCCGGCAGCCGCTTCGCCTGCCCGGAATGCGGGCAGCGGCTGTGCGGGGCGTATGACACGACCGAGCGCACGTGGCGGCACTTGAACTTCTTCCAGCACGCCACGTTGTTGCATGCGCGGTTGCCGCGGGTGGAATGCCCCGAACACGGCGTAAAGATCGTGGCGGTGCCCTGGGCGCGGTCGCAGGTGGGATTTACGTTGTTGATGGAGGCCTACATTCTGTTGCTGGTTCAGAGCGGCATGACGCCCCGGCAGGTGGCCCGATTGATCGGCGAGCACGACACGCGCATCTGGCGGCTGGTGCGTCACTACGTGGAGGAGGCGCGCGCCCGGGCGGACTTTAGCGCGGTTCGCTCGGTGGGCGTGGACGAGACTTCCAGAGCGCGCGGGCACGACTATATCACGGTGTTTTTGGATCTGGAGGGTGCGGAGCGGGGGCGGGTACTGTATGCCTGTGAAGGGAAAGAGGCGGACACGGTTCGACAGTTCGCGGAGGATTTCGTCGCCCATGGGGGTGTCGTTGAACAGGTGAGCGAGGTGTGCGCGGATATGTCGCGCGCCTACATCAAGGGGGTGGCCGAGAACCTGCCCCAGGCGGCGCTGACCTTCGATCGGTTCCACATCATGAAGCTGGTGAATGAGGCCGTCGATGAGGTGCGACGCCAAGAGGCGGCCGAACGCCCCGAGTTGAAAGGCACCCGATACCTGTGGTTGAAGAATCCGGAGAACTTCACGGCCCATCAGGAGGCCCAGTTTGAACAGGTGAAGCGCCTCCGATGCCGTACGCAGCGCGCGTGGTTTCTAAAGTCGGTCTTACAGGACATTTACCGATGGGAAAGCCGGGAAAACGGAGCGAAACTGATGAAGGCCTGGTGCGCTTGGGCCACGCATTCCCGGCTCGCGCCGATGGTGGAAGTCTCCCGCACGCTGCGTCGCCACTGGGCGGGGGTCGTGCGCTGGTTCGAGTCGCGGATCACCAACGGTATCGTGGAGGCCTTCAACGGTCTGATCCAAGCCGCCAAGCGGCGAGCGCGAGGCTTCCGTACGACCGCAAATCTCGTCACCATGATCTACCTGCTGTTCGGCAAGCTCGACCTAAATATCCCCGCCCCCCTCCGATGACCTACCCACACAAAATAGCGAGGAGGCTTCGTGCGCAAATATTACAACGCGATTAACCCGCGCCACAATACAGTTTCCCTGCAAAACGATCGAGGCCATCGCCCGGGGCGAGCCCGCGGCGGCGCGCAGAGGATTGCGATCGCGCGACGAATCGGCCGAGTGGTTTCAAAGCGTTGGGAAAAAAACGCAAAATTTTTCCTAGGCTTGGAAAAAGGCCGCCGCTCAGAGTTTGACGCTCTTGAATTGCGGCAGAAAGGCGCGGTTTTGGCGGAACATTTCCGCGACCATCTTGCGGATTTCGGCGAGGGAGAGCACCTCGGCGGACCGCGAGGGCAATGCGCCGCTTCCGCGCGCCGGCGCCCGCCGTTCTTCGGGCGACGCCTTCGACGTCTTCAGACTGTACCACACTTCGCGAAGTGTGATACAGCCCGGGCGGGGGAGGAGAAAGGCTGAAAGAGCGGATTCGACGAACCACCCGTCGCCGTCGTTTTAGGGGTTCGACGGGCAAGAACGGCATTGTCTTCAAGGGGTCGCGTCGGATACACAGGGGTTG
>CALLML010000007.1 GCA_938005705.1 uncultured bacterium | reverse complement strand
CTAAAGGGTCGAAAAATTCGTATTTTTTGAGGAGGGCGAGAAAAACCGGCGAATGGCGCGGGGTCGCTGGGGTAAACGATTTTCGCCCCCCTTCGCCGATGCCTTTATTTGCTGTTCTTTTCCCACATCGCAATCGGCTCTGGAAAAGCGCGTTCGACGTTACCTCCATGATTCATTATGCTTTGGGTTGGGATGTACGGCTGACATGAATACATGGCGCGTGGAAGATCCTGTTTTGATTTTTGCCGCGATGATGCTGCTGATGCTTATCGCACCGATGATTATTTCGCGCCTTCACGCGCCGGGATTGATAGGCTTGATCGTCGCGGGCATTTTGACGGGTCCGCATGCTTTGGGGCTGTTTGAACTCGACGGCACCTTTGAATTGCTCGGCAAGGTCGGAT
Organism: uncultured bacterium; assembly: GCA_938005705.1. Classification (GTDB taxonomy): domain Bacteria; phylum Verrucomicrobiota; class Kiritimatiellia; order PWTM01; family PWTM01; genus CALLML01. The sequence goes on along the minus strand of CALLML010000007.1, from coordinate 12,467 downwards.
TGCTCTATCTGATGTTTCTGGCCGGGTTGGAAATCGAATTCGATGAATTTATCCGTCACCGGCGGGACAGCCTGGTGTTCGGAGCGACGACATTTTTTATCCCGCAAATCGCCGGTGCGCTGGGGGCCCGTCTGTTGTTCGGTTTTTCGTGGCCGGCTTCCATCCTGCTGGCCAGCATGTTCGCCTCGCATACGTTGATCCCCTTTCCGATCGTAAGCCGACTGGGTCTGACCCGCCATCGCGCTGTCGCCGCCACCGTTGGAGGAACAATTTTGACCGACACGGCAGCCCTTTTGGTGCTGGCCGTCGTTGCAGAAAGCACTACCACGACAATTGCGGGATGGTTCTGGCTTCGACAAGGCCTGTTGCTGGCACTGCTGGTATGGGTGGGGCTGTGGCTGCTTCCGCGCGTTGGCTACTGGTTTTTTCGCGCGGTCTCATTCGAAGAAGGCGCCGATTTCATTTTCGTACTCGCAGCAGTCTTTGCCACGTCATATCTCGCCGTTCTTTGTGGTGTTGAGCCGATCATAGGCGCCTTTCTTGCGGGGCTGTCGCTGAATCGCCTGATTCCGGCTGGCAGCCCTTTGATGAGCCGCTTACGCTTCGTGGGCAACGCTTTGTTTATTCCTTTTTTCCTGATATCGGTGGGCATGCGTGTCGATGCGCGTACAGCGCTGCTGCAATGGCGTAGCTGGGCGGTCTCTTTGTACATGATCGGCACAGTCACAGCCACCAAATGGCTCGCGGCGGAAATGGGCGGGAAGGCCCTCGGGTATTTGCGGGACGAGCGGCAGTTGATGTTCGGTCTTTCAGTCAACCAGGCGGCGGCGACGCTGGCGGCGGTGCTGGTGGGGCGCCGCATCGGGCTATTTGACGCAAATGTCCTCAACGGCACCATTCTGATGATCCTGGTCACCTGTCTGCTCGGGCCGTGGGCAACACAGCGCGCCGCCGAGCGCCTTGCACGCACGGCGCGCCCGCAGAAAACGGATCGCGCTCCATCGCCGCGCATCGTCGTTCCGATCTCCCATCCGGAGTCGGCCCCGATACTCATGGATGTGGCGTTGTTATTACGAGGTCGGGATCGAACCACCCCCATCTATCCAGTGACCATCGTGCAAGACGGCGTCGACGTGGATGCACGGGTCGCCGCTGGCGAGGAGGTGCTGGCTCAAGCTGTTGCACGCGCAGCTGCCGCTGGAGCGGAGGTGCGTCCGGTGACAACCATTGATGTCACCATTGCCGGCGGCATCGCACGGGCAATTCGGGAATACCGTGGGACCATGGTCGTCATGGGATGGAGCCGCCGCTACGCCAACCCCTCCAGCCTGTTGCACTGGTTGCCACAGGACGTCATGGACCGCAGCCGCGCCCTGATGGTCCTCGCACGCATTCGCCGCCCCCTCGGTGGTATTCGACGCGTGATGCTCCTCGCTCCGCCTCGGATCGAGGAAACGCCCGGTTTCATGGAAATTCTGTGGGCCAGTGGGAAATTGGCGGCACTCTCTGAACTGCATATCATCGCAAGCGCCAAGACGATCCCGGTGATTCGTGCCGAGCTGATGCCCTCGCGTTCCGCCGCCCCACCGATCTTTCATCCTATGGATCGGCTGGAACATGCGATAAACATCGTTGGCGCTGTGCGATCAGGGGCGCAGGATCTCTTGGTGGTTCTCTCCGCCCGACGAGGCAATCCCGGTTGGCATCCTCGAATGGATCGTTTGCCGCTGCAAATTACCGATGCGTTTCCAGATTCCGACTTCATCGTGCTCTATCCCCCCGCGATTTCCGAGGGGGTGGACGCCGAATCCAGCGACCCGACACGCGCGTGGGCGGCGCCGGATCGTATCCATATTGTATCCGATGATCGGCCATTCGTGGAGCTGTTATTCTCATTCTTTTTGCCCTTCACGGACGGCAACCCCGACATGGCCAAGGATATGGCCAAGCGAATCGCAGAGCGGGAACCCATCGAGCTGGCGCCGGATATTCTGTTGATTCACGGGCATGAGCCTGGCTTCTCTACCTCGACGGTTTTTGTCGTGGCTTCCCGCGAGGGCGTTCGACTTGATCGCGTTACGGCGTCTCCGCGTGCCGTATTTGTGCTGATCGGCCCGGCGAATCAGCCGCCATCCAAACATCTCGATGCGCTCGCGCGGATTGCGCAAGCCTGTCGCTCCAGCGAAGTCCGACGGCTATTGGAAACCGGCACGGATGGTGTGGCGCTGGCCCGAGCGCTGAATTGTGCCTCCGGCGTCTCGCAGGTTTAGACATTGGCGGCCCTCGCGCCGAGATGTAGAATGACGACATGAGCGCGTTTCCATCCCGAAATTTCATCCGGCGCATTCCGAAAACAGACCTTCACGTCCATCTCGACGGCTCTTTGCGCCTGGATACATTGATTGAGCTGGCCCGCGAGCAGAATGTGGCTCTGCCTTCCTATACACCGTCGGGTTTGCGCGAACAGGTTTTCAAGGACACCTATGCGGATCTCCCCGATTATCTGCGCGGATTCGCGTACACCTGCGCCGTCCTGCGCACAGCCGAAGCGCTCGAACGCGTAGCATTTGAGCTCGCCGAAGACAATCTGGCCGAAAACGTGCGCTATATCGAGGTCCGATTTGCACCCCAACTCCATGTGGATCGTCATCTGTCGATCCGTAAGGTTCTGGCGGCTGTCACGCGTGGCCTTGATCGCGTGAAACGCCGGCATAATGCCTCCGAGTCAGTTCGGCGTGGCGAAGACATCCCTTTCGAATTCGGCCTTATTGTCTGCGCAATGCGTAGTTTCAATCCCGAGATGAGCCCCTATTATCGCCGTTTGCTCGACGTACTGCGAGAATCACCGCGGCAGGAGGTCTTTGCAATCGCCTCCCTGGAAATGGCTCGCGCCGCCGTCGAGGCTCGTGACCGCGACGGGCTGCCGGTTGTGGGTTTCGACCTCGCCGGTGAAGAATCGGGCTATCCCGCCTCTGTTCATCGCGCGGCCTATCAGTATGCTCATACTTGCTTCCTCAACAAGACGGTACACGCCGGCGAGGCCTATGGGCCTGAATCCATTTTCCAGGCCATCACGGATTGCCACGCCAACCGAATCGGTCATGGAACATTTCTATTCGCGTACGATATGGTGCGGGACCCCGATATCCATGACCCGATTGCTTATGTCAACCGGCTTGCTGAATATATCGCCAGCGAGCGGATCACGGTCGAGGTTTGTTTGGCCAGCAATCTTCAGACCACGCCCTCGATCCGGCGACCCGAAGATCATCCGCTGCGAAAAATGATCGAGAGCGAACTGTCGGTGACGATTTGCACCGATAATCGCCTCGTGTCGAACACCACCGTTACCGACGAGCTGGAGCGCGTGATCCGCCATTTTTCGCCAACTCCCCATCAATTCCGCAACCTCATTGTGGCGGGATTCAAAGGCAGTTTTTTCCCGGCCTGCTACCGAGACAAACGCGCCTATGTACGTAGCGTGATAGATCGGTATGATGCACTCGAGCGAGAGATGCCCCCACCTGGCAAAGAAGAGGAGCCCGAACGGAAATGAGTGGATGGAAGACCGTCGTTCGTGCAGCTTGGCTGACCTTTGCCATTATTGCGCTGGCGGCCTCGGCGGCTGTATTCACGCCGAAATGGCGGGAATATCGAGGCTATCAACGTAAACTCGCCGAAATGCAGGAGGCGGAACGTATCGAGAATGATCGGCTGAACCAATTGCGACTGAACCAAGAGCGGTTTCAAACCGATCCCGTCTTCGTCGAGCGCCTGGCCCACGAGCATGGATTGGCTCGACCCGGCGAAGTGTTGTTTAAGATTCCTGCCGACAAAGACCCCGAACGTCCCTAACGAGCGGCATGGAGCCAACGGTCGGATTCGAACCGACGACCGTCGCATTACGAATGCGATGCTCTGCCAGCTGAGCTACGTTGGCTTTCGCCTTGAAATGCCATGGCGATTTAGCCGCTGCGAGCGCTGCGGGTTATGATATTTCTATGGTATATTGTACCCATTGTCAATGAGGCGCGCGGATTGCGAATCTGTTGGAGCGGGGGAAGCGGGAAATAAAAGCCTGTTCACGTGGGGCCGAATCCCATGGATATTGGCCATCCCATACCGATTCGTCAGCCTTCTGAAAACCCCGGAAGGACATTCTAACTTCTTTTTTCTAATTGCTTGCTGCTCGCTCTCGACAAACGCTCTTGTGGCAAGAGGATTGGTTCAACGATTCCATTCAGAAGGCCGACAAGCCGGTATTTATCCCATCAATCCCCTCCATCGCACAAACATAGGAATCATCCCGATTCGTCAAGGGAAAAGGCGGCCAATCGAATGAGAATGCCCAGGAGGGCTGCTCCCCAGCTGATCATTGCTACAGCTCATCCGCGGCACAATTCCTGTCGAAGGTTCTCTGTCTGCCCTTGGAGGGTGTGATCTAAAAAGCTGGACGGTGTTTGCTCCGCTGCTCACCTGACAACAGGGCTAGAAGGCTTTTTAAATACGCGGCAGGGCATTTCCTGTACCCCGGCGCATCACCGCCGAAAAACTCTTCGGACCGCCAAAGCAAAAATGGTTGTTTGTGAGTCTATTTACGCCTTGGCAAAGGTTTGTTTGATGCTCCGAAAAAACGATAAACACTGATCTGCATCCGTGTGGAAAACGACTTTTCTCCCTGTCCCTGTAATTCGGAAGGACCTGCGGTGCAAATCATGATTTCGCTTTGTCCTCAATTTCTAGATCGAGGTATCGCATTTCCTGCGGCGTCAGACGAACGTCGAGGGCGAGAAACGAAGAGCGGGTCTCGGCGATGCGGCGCGGACCAATCAGCGGAAACGTGGGGAACGGCTGACGCAACACCCAGGCCAGCGCGATGGAGACCGGTTCGACGTTATATTGTTTCGCCAATTTGATCGCACGCGCCTGCCGCTTGAAATTGTCGGGCGAATACCAACAGCGGACGAGGCTTTCCTCATCGAGCTTGTCAGGGTGGGCGCGTTCCGGAATGAAAAATCCGCGCGCTTGGCTGGACCAGGGCAGCACAGCGATTTGTGTCCGGCGCAACCAACGCAGGGATTCCGGGTCGTGCAGATGAAGGCAGCCGGGCCACGGCGGATTGACCATGACGGCCAGCGAAAGGTTGTTGGAAATGACGGAGAATTCCTGGAGACCGTGACGCCGGGCATAGGCGTTCGCCTTTTTGACCCGTTCAATTGTCCAATTGCTGCCTCCAAATGCGCGGATACGTCCCGCCTGCATCTCCTGATTCAGCATATCCACGAATTCGCCGACGGGCACATCGGGATTGTCGCGATGAAAGAGGTAAACATCGACGTAATCCGTGCCCAGCCAGCCCAGCTGCTCATGAAGTTGTCGCACGGCGTCCTCGGGTGTGCAGAACGGTGTGTGCGCCCCTTTGGCGATGATGACGACCTCGTCGCGCAAATTATGAGCACGAAGCCATGCGCCGAGCAGTTCCGAACGATGCCGTCCGTAAATCCACGCGGTGTCGAAGGCATTGCCGCCGCGCTCAAAATAGTCCGAAAAAATCATCGAGGCTTGCGGCATCGTGTTTTGGTTGTCCACTCCCATAATCAGCCGCGAGACAGGTTTTTCCAGCGGTGGAATACGACCGTGCACGATTCGTGCCTCCGGACGCACAGCGAGACGACGGCGTGCCGCCGTATGCCGGTAATTCTGAGGCTTTTCGAATTCGTAGGTCAGCCCAGTCGCGACGCGCCAGGCGTCCTGCGCGCGCAGATTGCCGAGCGTGTCCGCCCAGGTCATCGCCGGCGGCTCCGCCTCAACGCGTCGGGCACGAATGGCATGGCCGCAGACGTCCGCTTCGTGGGCGAAGCTGGTCACTTCCGAGGGCGCCCACAATTCTTCGGGCGTCGGGTGGTCCTTGTGATAGAGAAGAATTCGACCGGCCTCCGGTTTTTCTCGATTGGCTTGAAAAGGATTGGGGAGGACCAGATATCCCTGTGTACCAAAGACACGCACGACGTTTTCTTGCGCCAAGCCGATGCCCGTTGAGATCGAGGCGACCGTGCCGTTTTCAAACTTCATGGTTCCCACCGCCCACAGGTCCACTTCGGTTTCGGGATGCAGATGCCCAGCACCAGAAACGGAGATCGGATCGGCAAAGGGGCGTCCGAGGGCGGCGCCGGCAATCAGCCGCGCAATCGAGGTCGTGTAGCCGCCCACATCGAGGATGCTGCCACCTGCCAATGCATTGTTCCATAGCCGGCTTTCAGGGTCGAATCCCGCGTGAAAGGAAAACGTGGCTTGGATCACGCCCACTTCTCCGATGGCTCCTTCCTGTAGCAATCGCACGAGCATAGCCGTCTGAGGATGGCATCGGTACATGTAGGCCTCCATCAAAAAAACCCCTCGCTCCCGCGCCGTCTCGATAATCGTCTCGGCATCGGCAGCATTGACGGCAAGGGGTTTTTCGACCAGCAGATGCTTTCCTGCCTCGGCGGCACGGATCGCCCATTCCGCGTGCAATGGATGAGGTGTCGAAATATAGACGGCTTCAATATCCTGGTCGCGCAAAAGCGCTTCATAGACTTCATAATGTCGCGCGGCGCCGACCTCGCGCGCGAAGGCCGCCGCGCGTTTGCCGTCTCGCGATGCCACGGCGAGCAATTCGCCGGTTGAGCTTTGTTGCAATCCCCGTGCAAACGCCCGAGCAATTCGCCCACACGCTAGTAGACCCCAACGCACCCGTGAAGCAGGCATAATCTTTTCCTCCTTCTATCCGACCGCTACGATCAGAAATGTGCGACAGTTTACCGTCGGCATCGGAGTGGAGAAAAGTCCTTTCGCTGGTGGGTCTCAACCGGCAGACAGGTGGACCCGGACAAAAAACAGACGCCTGCCACTCACGCGAAGACATTGACAGCGCGCGAAGCCGGTACGAATATCGCAGAAAATGAACATTTTGATCGTCGTCAGCAACCCGAAGGACTGGCTGTTTGAGATTTCCGGCGTGAAAGTGGTGACCGCTGAGGATTATCTTTCGGATCCGCAATACACTGCGGCCACCAATGCGCGGGTGTTCAACCTCTGTCGGTCGTATCGCTACCAGAGCCTCGGCTATTATGTTTCGCTTTTAGCCGCCGCGCGCGGACACACGCCTATCCCGAACGTCACGACCATCCAGGACCTGAAGTCCATGGCCGTGATTCGCGCCGTATCTGACGACCTCGATGACCTCATTCAGAAAAGCCTCGCTTCCATTCATTCCAGCGTTTTTACCCTCAGCATTTACTTCGGCGGCAATATGGCCAAGCGTCATGCCAATCTGGCCTTGGCGCTTTTCAACCTTTTTCAGGCGCCGTTTCTGCGCGCTCATTTCGTCCACGACCGCGAGGAAGGTTGGCAACTGCGCAGCATCCGTCCAATTGCGGCGAGCGAGATTCCTGAGTCCCATCGTCCTTTCGTCGTCCAGCAGGCGACGCAATATTTCTCACGACGCCACTTCCACGTGCGGCGGCGGGTGCCTCCGCGGTACAGCCTTGCCATCCTCTATGATCCCGAAGCGAAGGACCGTCCGTCTGATCCAACAGCGATCCAGAAATTCGAGCGAGCCGCCGAGAAGCTCGGCATCGAAACCGAGCTGATCACGCGCGACGATTTTGCGCGGCTCGCTGAGTTCGATGCGCTTTTCCTGCGGGAAACCACGGGCGTCATGCATCACACGTACCGCTTCGCCCGTCGCGCCGAAGCAGAAGGACTGGTCGTCATTGACGATTCGCTCTCCATTCTGCGTTGTACGAACAAGGTCTATCTGGCCGAGCTGATGGAACGCCACGGTGTGCCAACGCCGCGCACATTAATCGTCAGCAAGGACAATGTGGGGCGGATTCTGGCGGAAATCGGCGCGCCCGTCGTGCTGAAACAGCCCGACAGTTCGTTTTCTCAGGGGGTCGTTAAAGTGGATGACGAAAGCCAGTTGAAAGAAGAGGTGGATCGCCTGCTCGAAAAATCCGATTTAATTGTTGCGCAGGAGTTCATCGCGACACCGTTCGATTGGCGCATCGGCATTCTGGATCGCACGCCCATCTACGCCTGCAAGTATTTCATGGCGCGGCGCCACTGGCAGGTCATCAACCGCAATGGCGACACGACCGACGAAGGTAAACACGAGACGCTGCCGGTGGAACTGGCGCCGGCGACGGTGGTCTCCACCGCGCTGCGCGCAGCGAACTTGATCGGCAATGGCCTCTACGGGGTGGACCTCAAACAGGTCGGTCGGCAGTGTTACGTCATCGAGGTCAACGACAATCCTAGCATCGAAAGCGGTGTCGAGGACAAGGTCTTGAAAGACGAGCTCTATCGGCGGATCATGTCGGTCTTTCTCCGCCGTATCGAGCAACGCAAATTCGCCTGGGCGCGGTGAATGGATCCTTGTCCGGATGGAGCGCGGACGTGGCTGACGACAGTCCCCGTTTCAGTGGGTTCGGGGTGGCCGCCCGACGGTATAGACATTGAAACCGATCGAAAAAAGCTTGTCGGGGTCGAGCTGGTTTCGCCCATCGAAAAAGCACGCCGGTTTGATCATGCTGTCGTAGATGCGCTGGTAATCGAGTTGGGCGTAGAGATCCCACGCTGTCAGTAGTGCGATGGCATGGGCTCCCTCCGCGGCGCGGTACGGATCGGTTTCATAGGCTACGGCATCACCGAGATCGGCCAGATCCACGCGCGCGTTGTCCAAGGCGCGTGGATCATGCACGACGACCTGCGCGCGCTCTTCGACCAGGCGGCGGCAGACGTAGATAGCGGGGCTGTCGCGTGTGTCTCCCGTATCCGCCTTGAACGCGAATCCGAAGACCGCAATCCGTTTGCCGACCACCGTGTTGAACATATGCGACAGCATGCCGCGCACAAAGCGATGACGCTGGTGATCGTTCATCAAGACGACCCGTCGCCAATACTCGGCCTCCTCGCGCAGCCCCTGGCACTCGCATAGGTAGACCAGATTGAGCAGGTCTTTTCGAAAACACGATCCGCCGAACCCGACACCCGCACCCAGAAAGCGGGGCCCGATGCGACTGTCCCGGCCGACGGCCAAGGCGACTTCGCCGATGTCGGCGCCCGTCGTCTCGCACAGGGCCGACAGCGCGTTGATCGAACTAATTCGCTGTGCAAGAAATGCGTTGGCCGCCAGTTTGGAAAGCTCGCTGGACCAGACACCCGTGGTCAGAATCCGCTCCCGCGGCACCCACCGAGCGTAAATCGTTACCAGCGCCTCCATCGCCGCCCGCCCCTCCGGCGTGTTCTTTCCGCCGATCAGCACACGGTCCGGCTCCATCAGATCGCGAATCGCCGTTCCCTCCGCGAGAAACTCAGGGTTGGAGAGCACTTCAAAATGAACCCCTCCCCCGGAGTTGAGAATATAATCCATAGCCTCGGCCGTCCGAACCGGCACGGTGCTTTTCTCAACCACGATCTTCGGAGTTTTCGCGCAAGACTTTATCTGCCGAGCGGTCCGTTCCCAGTATTGCAGGTCGGCCGCCATTCCTGCGCCTTCGCCGAAGGTTTTCGTCGGGGTATTGACGCTGACGAAGATGATGTCGGCCTCTTCAATGGCTTTTTCGATTTCGGTGGTGAAAAAGAGATTTCGGTTCAGTGCTCGGGCCACGACTTCCTTGAGACCGGGTTCATAAATCGGGGGTTCGCCCGACTGCCATGCGCGGATACGGGCCTCGTTGATGTCCGCCACCTGCACGCGGTAATCGGGACATCGGTCTGCGATAACGGCCATGGTTGGGCCACCCACATATCCGGCGCCAATGCAAAGAATGCTTTTCTTCATATGGTGCTCCAGCGACACGCGCCGGCGACAGACTAGGGACAAGCGTTAATCAGTTCAAGGCCGCAGTTGAACCGCAAATCTGATCCAGGACTTTACCCTTGATCTCCACGAGTTTCTCATTAGGCAGATTCCGATCGTACGGCTTCCGCGGAAGCAATGCGGCGTCCAACGGGCGAAACGGTAATGATTTTTCAAGTTTCTGTAAACCACCGTTGAGGCTGCGGCGAATGCGGTCTGTCTTGACATAGCGGTCCGACGGTATCGCGATTTCACCGACGCGTCTTGCGCGCCGACACCCAGGCGTGAATCTCTCGCTGAGTCTGCTTCCACTGTTTTATATTCGACCGTTCATCCGCGAAGCGGTCAAAAAGCGCGAATAGAACGCCAAGAAAGCGATCGAGCGATAGCATCCGTTCCTGAAACCGAGATGACGGATCAACGGCCCGGCTGGGTCCGCGCTCCTCTGGAAGGCGAAGCCCCCGTATCATGAAGCGGTCGGCGATAAACGTCGCCCGCCATTCGTCGTCCCGCGCCAGCAACAATTTGGCCGAACGCAACATCTTGCCGGCCAACAGACAGGTTTTCGCCTCGGCGCTCATCAACGGCGCACCGTGCCGAACGAGAGTTTCGTGGGCGCCGTCGCCCTCCCGGTGGAAGATGAGCGGTCCGTCAAGGGCGAACGCGAACTCGCCATCGTCAGTGTGGATGCGGCCCTCGCGTTCTTCGGAGGAGAACCATAGCCACGTCAGGAATTGTGCGCCACAATCGGTGCCGGATTCTCCGTCGGCAATCTCTGGCGAAAAACTTGTCGGTGGCCACTCGTCAGCGAGGGCACGCCGCCGGAGCCATGCCAGCGTGGAGGGAGTGACGGGCTCCGGCTTTTTGCCCACAGCCTTGAAAAACTCCACGGCGAATAAGTCGCGTTGGGCATCGCTTGAAGCCTGAGCGAGTACAAGGTTTCGGTTGGGCAAATGGACAAAGGGGATCGCTCGGAGCATTGGCGGCATATCAGGCAGAAGGCGTTCGATCACTGCGCGGCGTATTTCAGCACGCTGACGCGGTTTTAGAAACGCGAGGCCTTCGGCGCGTTTAAACGCCAGTTCCTCCAGGCAGCAATACGCGCGCACGAGTGCGGAGGGGGGGCGGCGCTCTGCCCGGAGAAAAGTCAGCCGCAAATAGCCGGCGATACGGGCGTTCTCTTCTGTGATGGGCACATCGAGGAGATGACGGCCCCCGACCCATCCGCGGATTTCGCCTGAGCTGAGATCCTTTAACGGCGGCGCGGCACATCGGGCAAACCGCTCGATCACGTCTTCGGGGAGCCGCGGGACATGAAACATGGAACATGAGATGGAGCCGGATTCGAAGGGCATGATAGATGCAGATGGTGGCGAGGGACGGAATCGAACCGCCGACACAAGGATTTTCAGTCCTCTGCTCTACCAACTGAGCTACCCCGCCACCGCAAACAATGCCAACCTTACCGCCCTTCGCCGATGCCTGTCAATTCCCGCCAATCCATAAAGAGCCGATGGCGCTGTTGAGGAATGAGCGACGCCATCGGCTCCGGACATTTCTTCTGTGGCTAGACAAGCTCTGCCGCCGGAAAAGAGGCGATGGTGTACGGGATTTCATAAGAATCAAGCCAATCATCTCGAAGCGAGAACGGCTCCAATATCCGTCCGTAGGTTCCTTGCGTCCACCTCAGCAAACATCGTCTAATTTCGCGCACGTTCTGCCTTGGCCGATTATTTCGGTCTCCGCGTTTATCCCTCGGTCTGTGGCGAGACGAGCCGAAACAAGAAGGTCAGCAATGGCCTCATATGGGGTTGTTCGGCCAACCGGTGGAGGATCGACGGCGGATGGAATAGTGCGGCTGACATTCGGGCCGGTCGCCGCCTTTGGTGTCGTGCGCGGCAGGTGGCAAAGGTTGGCTTCTTATTTTATGTTTTTACATGTTCGTTTGCCGCGGCGCGAGCAAGTTCGCGCCCCACATCCGAAGAATGTAGGGTCTTAGCTTGCTGACGCCGTGACGCGTCAAACGAGCATATCAGGAGAATTAAGGAGACGACTCGTTGTTCTTCTGAACCCGGAAATTCGGGTCATTGAGCTTCCCCCCATTGGTTGGACAGGTGGCGGGGTGATTTAAGCAAAGATTCCATGCGCCTTCAAGCGTCCATATCTGGCTCCCTCGCCTGCCCCCCATGGGGGGCAGGTCGTTTCTCAATTCCGCGAATAGTACATCTCGGCAGGCGTTCTCTTTCCCAGAGATTGGTGCCGGCGTTCGGTGTTGTACATTCCGAAATAGCCGGTCAATCCGCGTCGGGCCATGATGCCGTCGGCATAGTCGCTCGGATAGATTTCCTCGTACTTCACGCTCCGCCACAGTCGTTCGATGAACACGTTGTCCAGTGCCCGTCCACGCCCGTCCATGCTCACGCGGATCCCCTCCCGCTGCAGCGGATCGAGAAAGTCCGCGCTGGTGAACTGTGCGCCTTGGTCGGTGTTGAAAATGCCCGGCTTCCCCTGCCGCAAGGCCGCCTCCAGCGCCCCGGCGCAGAAGGCCGCGTCCTGCGTGCTCGACAACTCCCACGCCAGCACATACCGGCTGTACCAGTCCATGATCGCGACCAGATACAGG
>CALLML010000006.1 GCA_938005705.1 uncultured bacterium | reverse complement strand
GAGGGCGCTGTTCGGAGGCTGACGCGACGGGTGGGGAGGCGGAAACCGAGGTGTTTCGGTCGCATTCTGAAGATTTTTGCTCCTTCCCGCATTCCGACCCCTCGTCTCACCCCTCAAAACAATCCACAGCGCAATCGGCTCGGATGAATGTCGTTGCCGGAAGGGGGTGGCGTCCGCTTTTTGCCAGGGTGCCGTTGAACGCACCACAAAGCGCTCCGCGGCCTTGAACAGTGTGACGTCGAAATCGAATATAACGGCTTCGCTCATGGCATGGGGCGGATTTGAAAACGCGCCACAACCGGGCGGTGGTCGGAGGCAAGTGAAGCCGGCGAATCGCGCTCAATGCGGACTTCGCCGACAGTGCACCGCCGGAGCGCGGAGCTGACCAATACATAATCGAGACGCGCATATTCGTCATTTTCACGATCTTCCCACGTCCAGACCCCGCCGGCATCGTCCTGGGGTCGCAGATCGTGCAACAATGGTGCGGCGGGATCGCCCAGCAGCAAACGTAACGGTGCAGACCGTGGCGAATCGTTCAGGTCGCCCGCGACCACCACCCAGGCGTCGGGATTCTCCCGCAAGGCTTGACGTACATGGTTGGAAAGGAGGCGCGCTTCGTTTCGGCGCATTTCGGTCTGACCGAGCGGATGGAACGCGCGAGATTTCAAATGGGCCACGAAAACGCGCAACGGGCGCTTGGCGCCGATATCCACATCGACATCAATGAATCCCCGCGCCACGAGGCGCGACTCGCCTCCGATTGTATAGGTGTCAAGGAGCCGCGGACGAGTCGCAATAATGGGAAACCGGCTCAGCAACGCCAGATTAAGTTCCGAATCCCCGCGCTGAAGAAACTCGACATGGGGGTATTCGACGCCCCGACGTCGCAGGTCAGCGAGGAGGCCCTCGAGAACGGCGCGGTGGCCAATCTCCTGGATGGCGAGAATATCGCAATGCATTCGGGTGATCACATCAGCGACCGCCTGGCGTTCGGTTTCGGGCTTCGGGTTCGTCCTCTGCCCATCACCGGTGCGATCGTGGAACCCATATAGATGAAGATTATAAGTCCCGACCGAAACGAGGCGGGTCAATGGCTGCGGACGATGCCGTCCACATCCGAAACACAACAAAACCACGAGCACCCAGGGCGCTGCGAAAGCGCTCCGTCGGGCCCATGACGAAGAACTCCTTCGAAGGACTTTAAGAAGCGGAAGCCGACCGGCGCTCGACCTTCTGGGCGACATCTCGGAACGAAATATCCACGGCATAGATTTCCTTGAAGAACTCGAGCGCCTTTTCGGGCTGATCCATCTTCTCGTGAATTATGCCCAGCTCGTAAAGCACATCCTTGCGCGTGTCGTCCATGGTCGGTGTCTCAGATAGCGCTTTTTTCAGTTGTTCCACCGCGATATCGAGCTGACCTTTCTTTTCGAAGCACATCGCCAGATAATAGAGAGAGCGCAAGCGGCGCTGAGGATTTCGTTGGGCAAGCTGAAGCTGGGCAATCGCTTCAGTGTATTGTCCGTGTTCATAAAGTAAGACGCCGTATTCGTACTTAAACTGGAGGTCATTGGGATATCGGGCCACGCGACGGGCGGCATCCTGCATCATGTAGGTGTCCTTCTCGCGCTCCTTCGCGTCGGCTTCCGCCGTGCGTCCAGCTGCGCGCAATGTGCGTATTTCCGCCTCGTATTTCCGCAAGGTAACCGCGTTGATGGCGCGGTCGATCTGCGGGTCCCCGCCGCCTGAAATGCGGTCCGCCTCGCGAAGGGCGTCCAGTGCCTCGTCAAACCGATCGAGCCGGAGGTATTGATCGGCCAGGGCGCGACGGTAATTGATGTTCCTTGGTTCTCGCTCGATTTTCGCCTTCAAGTCGTCAACCAAGCGCTCCGCATCGTTGGCCGTCTTGACGGCTTTGGCCTGCTGTTCAAGAAGTTCCGCCTCCTCCGCGTTTTTCAACATGAGACGGAACCCCTCCTTCTTGCCGACTTCTTCCCAACGGCCCTGATGCATCGTGTCGCGCGCTTGGGCATCCTTTAAAGCTTTAATTGCGCGGGGATCGTTGGGGCGGAGATCCGCGATTTTTTCGTAAATGGCGCGTGCGCCCGAAGTGTCACCAATCTCATCATGCAGCCGGGCCAGCCAGTACATCAGCTCGATGTCATCAGGATGATTCTCCAGCATCCACTCCAGCATATGGATGCCAGCTTCATGAATTTCCGCCGCTTCGGCGGCCTTCACCACCAACAGTCCAGTCTGCCGGTTGAAAGGATCTACGGACATAAGCCGTTCAGCTTGTTGAAGGGCCTTCAACGGATCCTTCGAAATCTGAGCTCCGACGGCCAAGAGCCTGGGAAAGGTTTTCAACTGCAGCAGAATGCGCTTTAGCGGACCCGCGCCTTTTTCCTTCGCGCGTTTGATTTGAGTAACCCTCAGCATCTTGCGGGCCTGCAGGAGACGTGGCTCGATATCGAGGATCGTCAAAAACATGTCCAATGCGTAATCCAGATTTCCGCGTTCGAGGGCAGCTGTCGCCTTGTCAAACAGCTCCCGCGTTTTGCGGGGTACTTCCTCCAACAACACTTCGGACATTGCGATCTCCTGAATCGACTTCTGAGTCGTTTGTGCCGCAGGCATCGCCCGCCACATCTGACCATTATACGTGGACGGACGAAATTTCGCAATAGCCTCAGGAGCCGGTAAAGTTTATAACGCGGAGAAATGGGGTTGAAAATCAAGGGAGCGGTGGGGATGTCACGTCCTGATTTCCGGTTGTCACTTTTTTTAGTTGTTTTCTTCTTGTTTTAGCTCCTGCCAAGGAGCGCCTTTTGTTTCCCCCCGCGGGGGCAAAAAATTTTTTCACACCGCCGCCCGATGCACCTCTGCCGGCGTCCGATCATTCAACGCCGTGTGCGGTCGGCGGTGGTTATAGAGCCACACCGCCTCTTCAATCGCCTTCAGCGCCTCCGCTTTCATCCGTAATCTCGCCCCCAGATCGTATTCCTGTTAGAAAATCTCGTTGACCTGTTCCGCCAACGCCCGCCACAACGCCGCCAGGCACCCTTCCGTCTCCAGCGTATCGGCCGCTTGCCCCCCCGACAACCTTCCGGGAATACACATCCGTGATCAGACTCAAGAAAAGATGCCCTTCCTCCGTCAAAATGTACGTCAAATCCGCCACATACGCTCGGTTCGGCCCCGTGATCACCCGATCCTTCAACCAATTCCCAAACACCGGCAAACTATGCCGGCGGTGGGTCGTGCGCGGCGCCCTCGGCAGCCGCTCCACTAAAAGCCCTTTCGCCTTCAATACCTTGAAAAACCGATCCCGCCCCATCTCCACCTGCGCCTCCGCCAATTCCGGCTTCAACAGGTGGGTGTAGAAAAAATCTTGTGTACGAACCGGAGGAGACGCCATGAAAAGGAAGAACATGAACCGAGATCAGAACAGGGAAGGGGCGGCCGAATCCTGGTTGGAGAAGCCGGCCCCTTTCCCCATCCCTTGGAGCACTCTT
>CALLML010000005.1 GCA_938005705.1 uncultured bacterium | reverse complement strand
GGAAAACCGCACGTTCGGTGGGGTGGAAGGGATGTGGGGCGCCATCCCCGCGTCTCCATCCGATCATTTGCCTGTGATGGAATTGGAGGGATGGCTTCCACGCCGTCCGTGAATTGCGCATTTCCCTACCGCGCAATCGGCTCGACAAACATGGCCAATTTTGTTATGTATAACATCATAGATACGATGACGACTCAAGTTTGCCCTGCAATTTTTGAAAGACCTGGTGGCAGAAGTATGTTTTAGCATTAGAGTCCTCGTGTGGCCTCTGGCAATCGTAGGCCACCAAGTTCAGCCAAACAGTCGCAAGTATGCTCATGCCGTACAGGCCGGTTCTGTAAAGGTAGCTCATGGTGTGATGGTATGTCATCGCCGGCGATAGAGATCGTGGACCTGCGCGTATGTTTTGCAGACCGTCGGGCGCCGGGCGGCGTCGTGGTTGCTTTGAATGGTGTATCGCTCAATGTTCCACGAGGGGCGATTTTCGGGTTTCTGGGGCCCAATGGTGCCGGCAAAACGACCACCATACAGACTTTGCTCGGTTTCATTCCCATTACGGGGGGAACGGTCCGCATGTTGGATCGTGATGTTCAGGAAGCCATTGCGCGCGAACGTGTTGGATATCTTCCTGAGCCGCCTTCTGCTTATGGTTTTGTCACAGCCAGAGAGTGGTTGGAAGCTATCGGGAGACTCTTCGGCCTCTCGAGAAGAATATGCTGGGAACGAGCGGGGCGTCTGCTTGACGAACTGGGTCTCGCCGATGCGGCGTGCCGACGTGTCGGTACTTTTTCACGGGGCATGCGCCAGCGACTGGGTCTGGCTCAGGCCTTGGTTAATGACCCGGACTTGCTGATTCTTGATGAACCGACCAGCGGTATGGATCCACTGGGGCGCATAGAGGTGCGCCATTTGTTGAGGCGGCTGAAGGCGGAGGGTAAAACAGTTTTTTTCTCATCACATGAACTCTCTGAGGTGGAGCTCTTGTGCGACCAAATCGCCATTCTGTCGAACGGTCGTGTTGCGGCACAAGGGAAGCCGGTGGATTTGTGCCGTCCCGGCGAACGGCTCGAACAGGCGTTTCTGCGCTGGATCGGAGCATCGGAGGTCGCCCCGTGAAAATCTGGGTGTTGGCCCGTCTGGTTTGGTTGGAAATTCGGAGGCGCAAGGATTTTTATCTCTTAGCTATGACATTCGCCTTGGCGATGGTTTCGCTTCTGTTTACCGACACATTTGGGGCGGAGGGGGCCGTCCGCTACATAACGGACGCGGGGTTGACGCTGGCGTGGTTCTCTTCGCTTTTGCTGGTGATCTCCACGGCGGGACGTCAATTGTCCCAGGATCACACCTCTGGTGTGATTCACGTCCTGTTATCCAAGCCGATCGCGCGAGGACAGTATCTGGTCGGGAAATGGCTGGGCTCCTGGATGTCCGTTGTTGCAGCCACAGCCTTGTTTTATCTCGCAACATGGGTATTCGCGGCGGGGCGCGGCAGCCATGTGGATATTCGAACTCTTGTACAAGCGTTTGTTCTACATGCGGCAGCACTGGGCATGGTGGCCGCGTTGACGCTGGCATTGGGTACACGGTTGACCGGTGCAGCCGCACGCGTCCTCGCTTGGATCATTGTGCTGGTATCTCTTTTTATTGTGGACCGCGTGCCGGCTTTATTGAGCCATGCCGATCCGCTCTCAGCGAGCGCTTTATTGATTCTGTATTTTGCCTTTCCGCAGCTCACTCTCCTGGACCTGCGTCTGCGCCTCGCGCATGAGTGGGGGCCGGCGCCATCCGGGGTGGTGTTAGTGGCCTTGGCCTACGGGGTGGGATGGACCGTTTTGGGGCTTCTATTGGCTTGGCTGGGATACCGACGCCGTTTCTTTCCCAGGGATATCGAATGAAATGCTGCTCCACGAACTTTGTGGCCGTTGTCGCGGCGATAATGTTGTTCGGCGCGGTTTTCACTCTGGCCTGTCAAATTTCCGATCCGCACTCGGCTAGGAGAGCGGAGAGCGTGCTGTCCCACCTGTTCGGTTCTTTCCGTATGCTGATCGCCCGCCATACCTATCATGAAGCCGACCGATATTTTCACCAAGGGATCGGACATGAGGAAGAACGCGCCTTCGATGATCCGTTTCAGCTCCTGCGCAGGCATTTATCGCCGGTGGGGCACGTTCACCTGCAGGGAAGAACAGCGGTGGAAATTATGCCTTGGTTGCGCTGGACCTTGCGGGCGGATCCCACCCATGTAGAGGCGTGGCTGGTGGCCGCATATTGGCTTCAACGCGATCTCCACCGGCCGGATCTCGCGCGGGCGGTTTATCGCGAGGCCGCGCTTGCCAACCCACACGATTACCGAATTTTCATGGAATGGGCGCGGTTGTTGCTGCGAGAAGGCTCGTGGGGTGGCGCGACGCGTTTATGCGATCAGGCCTTGGCTCGCTGGCCAAGCCCGTTGACCGTCGATGACGAAACCGCTCGATTGGACCGAGCGCGGCTGATGGAGTGGCGCGGCTATCTGTGGGCATGGCTAGGGGAACGGGAAAAGGCGTTGCAGTCGCTCGAGATCGCCCAATCTCTACGTCCGCAGCATCGAATCATCCGAGAGGAAATCGTACGGATTCGTTTGGCGCAAGAAATTGCCGGCGTCGTGGGGCCAGGCTTGCTGAAACTTCGCGATGATGACGAGGCCGCTCATCCCCCGCGGCGTCGCGATGATCATCATTAAAGAGGAATGAGGTATGCGTGGAGGGGAGGGGGGGTATGTACCTCAAGTTTTTCGGATTGAAGGAACCGCCGTTCAATGTCACGCCGGACCCTCGATTCCTTTTTCTCACGGACAGACATAGGGAAGCGCTCGATAGCCTGCTTTATGGCATCCGTGAGCGAAAAGGTTTTCTCGTGCTCACCGGTGAAGTCGGCGCCGGCAAGACCACCCTTTGCCGAACTCTTCTGTCGCGACTTCCAGCCGATGTGCGTTCGGCCTTGGTGCTGAATCCGAACTTGTCCGACACCCAATTGCTCAAGGCCATACTGACCGACCTTGGTTCGCCGCCCTCTCGACGAGATCGTTATGGATTGATGGAGCAGCTCAACGAATATCTGCTGACCCGAATGCGTCGCGGAGAAAACGTGGTTGTCGTGCTCGATGAAGCGCAGAATCTGTCTCCGGCGATTCTCGAATATGTCCGACTGCTTTCCAATTTGGAGACCGATCAATGTAAGCTTTTGCAGATTATACTGGCCGGTCAGCCGGAACTCGACCGGCGATTAGCGCGGCCGGAGTTACGGCAGCTTCGGCAGCGGGTGATGATTCACTGCACCTTGCATCCGTTGGATGCGCGTGAGACGGCTGCATACTTGGATCACCGGTTGCGTGTGGCGGGGGCGCCGCCGGAAGTTCGATTTGAAGAAGCGGCGACGCGTGTGATATATCAATGTGCGAAAGGTATTCCGCGTCTCGTGAATAAAGTCAGTGATCGCGCCCTTCTGGCCGCTTACGCAGGGGGGCGATGGGTCATTTTGCGCGATGACGCGCGCCGCGCTGCGGCGGAAATGGAGACATTGCTATGAGCATTCTGGAGGAAGCGCTCCGCAGAAAGGAGGCCGAACAGAGTGGGGCGTCGATTCCGTCTAACCCCAGCGTCTTTCCTCCGCCCGCCGCACCACCCGAGCAGCATCGGCGGCGTCGCGCAGGGCCAATCCTGGTGCTGCTGATATTGGTTTTTATCGCCGCGGCATTCGTTCTGAAGCGCTTTTTTGAGCGCGCGGATTCTCAGGAACAAGTATCCGCATCCGACGATTCGAAAAAGAAGGCTGCCGCGGCTAGGCCGCCGACGGCGACTCCGGCGCCAAAGGTCCCGCTAACGGTTGTTGCCGCGCCGGAGGCGCCGGTGGAGCCATCGCCCGCCCTCGCCAAACCAGCTACGCAAACGTTACCGCCGCCCGTCGGTATGGAAGAGCCGATACCGCCTCCGCGATCGCCGGGGTCGTCCCAGGTCCCAGTGCTTCAGCCGTCCTCGTCCAGTGCTTCGCCATCGAGCGTCCGATGGCCACGATTAAAACTTCAGGGTATTCTCAAAAGTCATGGCAATACGCCTTCAGCAGCCCTGGTTAACGAACGAACACTCCGATTGGGGGACGAGCTGGATGGCGTCCGGTTGGTAGAGATCGGAGATGGCGAAGTCGTGTTCGAAAACGCGGGAGAACGTCGCCGACTTAGAATCGGCGAGCCGTGGAATTAACGGTAGACCCACACTAAGGCGGAGACGACTGCGTTTTGTTCAGCCGAGCGATCCATGCGTCAAAATCCGCTGGCCATGTCAGATAAAAATGACAAGTGCGGCCCGTCTTCCGGGCAACGCGCTCACGCAGTCCCTCGTCGAAGGGGTTGAGTACCGCGATGAGCGCCTCCTGGGCGATTGTGGCGAACGGGACAACGCCTTGACGTACCATGAACTCCAGGGGTAAAAGGGTTTGGCAGTTCTCGATCGTTTCAAAAGAAGTGACTCGAATCATGGGCGTGCCGGATTCACGAGCCATAAAAGCCATGACATTGTCCAAATTCCTAAAACCCCGGTCGTGCAGAACATGCAGCAGTGAAATTGTGAGCAATTCCTGTCGGGCAGCCATATCCGACAGATCACTTACGACTTGGGAATAATCCTCCGGCGTGAGCAGTCCTGCCGTTTGTAGACGCCAAGCCAGCGCCAATTCGGCATCCAGCGTAAAACCCTCACACCTTTGGGGAATCGCCGCTTCTTTTTCCGGCTCCGCCGTCGGAGGGCCGATCGGAACAAGATGCCGGATGTCGCGGATCAGCGATGCAGCTTCTTCGTCGGCCGCCCCATAACGCTCCAGCCGCGGGATTAACTCCGCCGCGGCAGCGGCGTTCTTTTGTGCGATATAAAGGCGGGAAAGACGCAGCAAATAATGCCGGCCGCGCTCGCCGTCACCAATGAGGTCATAGGCCTGGGAGAGCGCGTCAAGCGCCCCGGTGTCGTCAGGGGCAACCTCCAGAATCTGCTCAAAGGCCGCGATCGCGCCCCAGACCTCGTTCTCGGTTTGTCCCTCAAATGGTCCGCCCGACTTTTCCGCCACAGTCGTTCCCTTTCATTCGCATCTCACGGCGGATCATGAGGCCGCGCGCACAATGGCGCGGCGGCTCAGTAGCCATTCTATTTCGGCAGCAATACGTGTCGCTTTCTGTGCAATGGGAGCGCCCTCTCCATCCGCGCCCATCACAATAACCATGTGGCAGAGGGATGACAAAACAGTCAACAAGGGAGGATCGGCCAGCGGAAAACTTATCACATTGAGCGAGGTCGGGCTCAATTGTTTGAGGTATTTGCGGGCGCGACGATACAGCTTCGGTACCACGGCGGCGTACCGCGCCGCTTCTTTCTCCACACCCGGTGAAGAGGCCAGCACGAAGCCGTCGGGACCCGCGAGAACGCATCCGCGCGCTGACAAGACGGTAGGAACCAACTCGGCTATGCGCGTCAACGCGGGTCTTTCATCACGGGGGAGATTCAGCAGCTCGCACAGGACGGCATGGCGATCGCCGCGTTTGCGCAGGCCGGGTTCCAGTCCCGTGGCGCGGAAGAAAACCCTTCGTCCAATCCCTGGGATCGACAAAAGCTCATAAATGCTGCGGAAAGGTCCGAACCTTTTGCGGTATTCCACTATCAGTTGGGCGCGAGATTGACCGAAACCTGGAACCGAAGCCAGCTCGGAGATATCGGCTTCGTTAATGTCCACGACGTCCGGCCCGGCATCGGGCAATCGTTCCACTCCGTCCCATCCGTCTCGCGCGGTCAAGGGCACCTCTCGCCGGCGCCATGGCGCCTCCGTCTTGGCTTCGGCAGCCGCGCCGCCAGCAACACCGGAGGGCGTTGCTATGGCAGGAACTGGCTCAGAGGCGGCGACAGGGATTTCGGCTTTCTGTGGCGCAAAATAGTCCCGCATTTGAGCTACTTCGATCAGTTCGTCGTCTAATTTTGCGGTCGTTTCGAGAAGATCCGGGGGCAGCACGCTCACCAATTCGGCGAGATTCAATTCGACCATCGCGTCCGGATCGGACTGTACCCAACCTGCGGGCATTCCCACCGTAAGATCATTCAGGCGGTACATCACGCGCCCTTTTCGCAATTGATCAAGCAGCGGTTGTCTTTCCAGCTCGATCGTCGCATCTGGAAATTCTTGATCGTTCCACTGGGAACCTCGTAACTCCGGCGGGAGACTCGCCAAAAGCACGCGGGCCGGAATCCGCACGATGTCTTCGGATCTGCCCATGACCTCCTGAATGGTTTTAAACATCTCGATAGCTCCGTCCATGCTCTCATGAACGGAGCTCTCCTGAGGAGAGGATGACAGGGGCGGCTTCGACGGCTCCGCCTTGGGCTCCTGAGGAGCCGCTTTCGTCAGCTCGGGCGTGGCGCCGGTTGTTTTTGTCGCCGTTGGCGGCGGTGACTTCGCGTCGTCACGTTCCGCAGATCGGCGGAAAAACCTGAATATTGACATGACAGGAACTCCTTTCCTGCAAGATGAATCACGATTTAACTCAGCGCATCAATCTCCATCTAAAAAAGCTAGTCTTTTACGTTGTGTCTTCAGTTTAACAAGTCCATGAAAAAAATGTCGTGACGACGGACAGCCACGGGATACCAATTCGCATAAACTTTCGGTTTTTATCATGCAAGACTATAGCCTGCAATTCAAGAAGAACCGTTTGGTTTTTGCAAAAGGGTAGCTAAAATAAGGCGATCTGTATTTAATTGGGGCAGGGCAGTCGCGACGCTAGCAGGCAGTACTCATGTCGGGGAGAAATGGCAATGACATGGTATGCGTTGGGCGTGGATTACGGCACCAATTCCGTGCGCGCGCTCCTGGCGTGCGTCGAGACCGGCGAGGAGATCGCGACTTCGGTATGGCACTACCGGCACGGCGAAAACGGCATCGTGCTCGACGCCCGGCAGCCCGATCTCGCGCGTCAGCATCCGCGCGACTATCTCGACGGATTGCGGGCTGCGGTGCGCGGCGCGCTGAGCGCTGCGGCCCGTCAAAAAGGTTTCTCGCCCGATCGGATCGTCGGC
>CALLML010000004.1 GCA_938005705.1 uncultured bacterium | reverse complement strand
GGCGGCGACAACTTCGTCGTATTCCTCCTGGCTGATCGGCACGACCATGCACCGGCAATTATACTCCCACGGCGGATAATGATCCTGCCAGAAATCATGATCGGCCGGCAGAATCAGCCCATCGAGCGCCCGGTGGGTGTCCCTGGTCGCCTCATCGCCAACCGCCACATACTGCAGATAGGGGAACGCCGCCCGCGCCTCCGGGCTTTGCAGCGCCTCCCACTGCGCCGCCGCATACGCCTGGAACCCGTGCATCCGCATCAAAAGCTCCGCCCGCTTCGCCGCGCTCACCTCGTTGAACCACGGCGTATCCGCCAGGGCCGACTGAACTTTTTCCTTCACCTCCGCCCAGGGCGAGACCGTCGGCCTGGCGATTTTCGACCAGAAGACCGAGGCGGAAATCGAGGTGATCGTCGAGACCGGCACGCCGGAACCCGCCATCGGCGACGACATCCAGATCGCCGGAGTCGCGTGCATCTGCCTGGGCGCCGACAAGGTCTGAGAGCAGCGCGGCTGGAAGAAGCTCTCGATCAAGGCGACGAAGTATCACGCGATGGGGTGAGGAATTTGCCGATGAGCGCAAAGAGTAAGGCCGAACTGGAACAACCGTCTGGCACGCCGAGCACGGTTCTCGAAGCCTTCGCTCCGGCGCCGGCGGAGTTCTACGGCGTGAAGCTTCACCGCGTGACGCTGGGCCACGCGATGGCGCTCGACCGCAGCAGGAACGCCTTCGTCACGCGCGATGTGCCCATCACGCCCGAGGAGGCCGGCAAAGCCCTCTGGCTGCTTTCGATGCCGCCGGAGGAAGCGATTGCCGCCGCCGCGCGCGAGGATTTCGCGGACGCGGCGCGCGCCTGGTGGAGCGCGCTTCCGGCGAGGGCCTATCTCGAGATCGTTCCGCGGGCCGCCGCCTTGATTGATGCCGCCTTTGCGCCGGCGCTCGCGGGCGAGGGGGAGGATGGTCCGGCCCCTTTAGCGGAATCGGCTGGTGGCTGACGCTCTACGACGCGATCCGCCGGGAATATGGGCTGGGGCGCGCCGAGGCGCTGGCGGAACCGCTCGCCGAAGCGTTCGCGTGTTTGGCGGCCATGCGGGTGCGCCGGGGCGGTAAGTTCGGCGAGCCGACCTATATGGAGCGCGATCTGTTGGCGAAGCTGGAACCGCTTACGGAAAGAACGCGCCGCGGACCCAGGCGTGAAGCCCCACACAGGCGAAGGCCGCGACAAGAACCAGAAACTCGAGGTCGGAAATGAGCCTGGCGCGATTCAAGGAGAGCAGGGCGCGGGCGGAAATTCCCCAGAAGAACAGAAGGCCCAGCGTCAGTAAGCCGATCCTCTCGTACGCTATCCAGAAGAGGCTCATGACGACACGCTCCTTCCGTGGAGATTATCGCGGGGCCGGGTGAAAATGTCAACCTTGCGCTACAGAATTGCATTCGACGCGGATACGGCGGGCATCGAGGTGACGCGGCGCTCGTTGCAGGGTCTCAAACAAACCGCCTCCATCGCCGGCTCCATCATCGCCGCCAAGCTCGCGGGCGCCATGGCCCGCGCCGTCGCCTCCGGCGCGATGTGGAACGCCCACATGGAAGATTCCCGCATGCGCCTGGCGCAGGTGACCCGCTCCGCCGCCCAGGCCGGAGACCGCCTCCGGCAACTGCAGGATCTCGAATCCAAGAGCCGCTTCGACGCCACGGAACTCGCCGAGGCCTCGCGCCAACTGCAGGTTATGTCGAACGGCGCCCTGGCCGGTGCGCGCGGCATGCAAATGGTTGCCGATATTGCCGCCGGAACCAATTCCGGGGTATCCCAGACCGCCGACGCCGTGGGCCGCCTCTGGATGGCCCTGCGCTCGGGGCGCGATGCGGGGCGCGGGCTGATGGCCCTCGAACAGATGGGCGCGGTCTCCGCCGATCTGCGAGCGCGCCTCGATCGCAAGGCGAAATCGGGCGCCGACTTCAGCGCCATGTGGGGCGCCGTCGAGGAAGACTTTGCTCGTTTTGCCGGCGCCGCCGAAAAAGCCGCCGGAACCGTCAGCGGGCAAATGCAACTCCTGCGTCGATCTTTCTAGCAGGCGCTCGGCGGCGCCACCCGCGGGATTTTCGGCGATCTGCGCAAAACGCTGAGCGACCTCAACGCCGCCGTCGCCGACAATGGCGTGACGCCAGCCCTCCGACAAATGGGCGCCATGGTCCGCCTGACGCTCGCCCCGTTTGCGAACTTCGCGGCATGATCGCGCGTTCGAGCACGGCCATGAACGCCCTCGCCGTGAGCGTGGCCGCGGTCGTCCAGATCCGCTTCGCGCAATGGGTCGCCGGCGCCGCGGCCCTGGGCACGCTGGCCCTCGGACGCGGTGTTCTCACCGGCCGCTCGACCGCCGATATGGCCGGGCAGATGACGTCCGTCCGTTACACCGCCGAAATGGTTTCCTTCCGCCTCGCCGAGGCCGGCAACCGGGCGGGCATGTCGCTCGGCCAGCGCGCCGCCTCCACGCTCAAGGCCGAACTCGCCAAGGGCGCCTCCGTCCGCGGCGTCGTCGGCGCCGCCGGATTCGGCGTCGGCGCCGGCCTCGTGGTCAAAGGCCTCATTGACGCCCAGACCGCCCGCCTCGAGGCCTCCATAATGGCCTGGGAAGACATCACGGAGCAGTTCGAGGCCCAGAACAAGGCCATCGCCGAACAGATGGCCGGGCTGGGTTCCGTCGCGGATAAGGCCGAACTGATCAAGACGATCGAGGAAGAAATCGCCAAGCTCCAGCGCGAGCGCGGCAAGAGCCGCTATTCCGACCTTGAGCGCGGCGCCATGGAAGCCCAGGAATCCGCCCTGCGCACCGCGCGGATGCGCGTCGCTCGTGTGGACGAATCCGCGCTCGCCCAGCGGGAAGCCGCCACGCGCGCGGCCGAAATCCGCAAAGCCAACGAAGAGGCCGTGGAGTCCGCGTTATCCAATATCGAGCGGCGCGTCGGCGCCGCCCGCTTCGATGCCGCTCTCGCCGCCGCGCCCGACGCCGCCGCGCGCGCCCGGCTGCTCGGCGTCGAACTCGAACGCATCCAGACCAGGATCGAACGCATCGGCGATCTGCGCGCACGCATGGAAGACCCTGCCGCTGCCCGAGACGCCGCCGAACTCGAACGGCCCTTTTCGACCTATTTCAACCCTTTTCAATATTTTTGTCGCTCAAGGGTGCCGCGCCTTGACCCCGCACGGGGGGAGCAAAGGCCGTACACCCCGCTCCCAACTACAGTTCTTTCGCCCGGGACAGCGAACGAAGTCCATACGGCCTCGTGTAAGCGCGCCGTTCGCTGTGCGGTGCACGGCGCTGGAGGCGAGAGGGCAAAGAGCTCCTATCGCCCCGCGGATTTTCCAAGCCCGCGGTTTCTAATATCAAGTGCAATAGACCGCACGTTATTCACAGGCGGCGCGGGCGTCTGCGACGAGCTGAGGGGCCCATTCTCGCCGCCCGCGCCGCCTGTGAATAACGTGCTTGAAAAGGAATCCCAACGGTGGTCCGGCTTGATACTATTGAAGGTGCGGTGCAACTAGAAAGGAGTAATCCTTGGGCTATGGCATATTCGCATGGAAGAGCGAGATGTCATCACGATAGAGCAGGCGAACGGCGGGAGACTCCGGGGGATCGCCCGGTGGCTTCAGCGGAGTGCCTCGAGCATCAGCCGGGAACTGAAATGGAATGGGAGTCGGGGTGGATATCGGGCGGCCGAGGCACAGCGGCAGGCGCTCCGGCGGCGGCGGCGAAGGTCTCGCCGGGCGCGGAAAATGGATTACGTGCCATTGCGGGCCTATATCGATGAAAAGTTGGGGTTGTACTGGTCGCCCGAGCAGATTGCGGGGCGGGGTCGGCAGGAACCGGGTGACCAGCGGAGGCAGGTGAGTCACGAGACGATCTATCGGTTTATTCTGGAGTCGGCGAAGCGTGGGGTGAGCTATGAGCCCTATCTTCGGCAGTGGAAGCCGTCGTTCGCTTATGGAACCAACGCCCCCAAAAGTGTTTCAGCTATCGAACGCTGGAAGAAGCCCTGAGAGATGAACTTTTTGCACTTGGAGATTGAATTCATGGGCTTGGAAAAAATGGCCGCAAAGTCTTCCAAGTCTTGGAAACCAACCGGCGCGGCGGCTTGTTCTCCGATGGTGAAATGTTCCTTCCCGCCGATCTTCCGGCACGACGCGGAGGTGTTGATTCTCGGCTCGATGCCCGGCGAGGAATCGTTGCGCCGACATCAATACTACGCACATCCGCGCAACGCCTTCTGGCCGATCATGGGCGCGCTCTTTGGCGCCGGCCCCAATCTCCCCTACCATGCGCGCGTCCGGCGCCTTCAGGCCGCTCGCGTGGCCGTGTGGGATGTGGTGGGTCGTTGTCGGCGCACCGGCAGTTTGGATGCAGATATCCTGCCGGAGAGTGTGAAACCGAACAATATCCCCGGTTTGTTGCGCCGGGCGCCCCGATTGCGCCGCGTGGTATTCAATGGCAGCGGCGCAGAAACATGGTTTCGACGCTGTTTCAAGGAGCGGCTTGCCGAACCACCGTTGGCGGACATTGTTTTTGCCCGTTTGCCTTCGACCAGTCCCGCCCATGCCGCTCGCTCGTTCGAGGAAAAACTCGCGCTCTGGCGCCAGGCCCTCACTCCCGACGTGGAGGCCGCAGCTATCCCTCGCCGCCGTATTTTTTCACACACGCCCGAAACTCAGACTCGTCAGCGATCGAGCCGCCCATCATGATCACCACATTCTCCACAGTGCCGAGCCGCTCCGCTAGCGTGTCCAGCGTGCGCGGCGTGCCAAACATCTGATTGAGCTTGCCCGCCTCTAGAATTTTACGATGCACTTCGGGCCACTCCTCCGTGGGAGGCTGGCCGGCGCCCGGAATCCACTGAATGCCGGCCAGAGATTCGATCGAGAGCAGCGTATCGAGATGCGGCAATTGGCCGACGCCATCGAGATGATAAAAGGCCCGCCCGCCGAGCCGCTCGCAGGCCCTCGCCAATTCGGGTTTCACGAACTCCTGAAACATGTCCGGGCCGATCATATAGGCAAAATCGCATTGCAACATGTAGCCCGGTTCCACGGAAAAAACGCCGGCCCAGCTCGTACAGCCGGGATTCGGGGGGCGCAGCGCGGGGTCGAGCGTTTCATAGGCCTGAAACCAAGCCTCGTGGATTTCCCATGTCAGCCGCTTCACCTCGTCCGGATTGTCGTACAAGTCCAGCAAAAGTTGTTCGCTAGGGCGGAAGGTGGATAGTACGTCCAGCGTGCCGCCCAAATCTGTCATGCCCACCTGTACGAGTCCCTCCCATCGACGGGTGGCCGTGCGTCCGATGGCCGCAACGCGCTGAAGCCAGGGATTATCAGGGCGAAAACACAAACGCAGGTCTTTCAGCGGGCGGCCCTCGTGTTCGCCGGGATAAAACCACACCGTGCCCGATCCCACTTTAGCCTCGCCACCCAGAAAGACAGCCAGCGCGCCCGCCCCAAAATCCAGCCACACATGAGGGAATCCGTCGCCCAAGAAACGCTGACGTGAGAGTTCCCAGTCCCAGCGGTCGGCGATTTGTTCCGCCGTGATGTTCATGTCATACGCCGTGGTGGTCTTTCCAACAGGTGGGGTGGCAGGTTCGGGCCGGTCGGCCGGCGCGCCGCCCAGCGTGATCTGCAGCAACGGACGACCCCATTCACGGCGCCGCCACACTCGGTTACGTTCCTTGATCATCTCCCATCGTTCGCGGGTGAAAGCGATAGTCATGACGCGTAGACTCTTTAAGGCATGTAAACGGGGCAGGCTAACCACCACGGAGTGACCCGGACTCCGGGAGGCGACTGCCATGACATGTTTCACATGGTGATACGTGTCTCGTCTTTTGTCCACGCCTCGTTATACTGGCGACATGCTCATCGGCTTTGCATGCGGGTCATGCTCCGCGCGGCTGGAGACCGAGGCGTCGAATGCCGGCACGCAGATGAACTGCCCTCGGTGCGGCGCGGCTTTGACGGTTCCACCGGCGGCCATTGGACCGGGGGTGACGATCGCCGGTTTCCGTATCGAACGCCTCATCGGCGAGGGCGGCATGGGGCGCGTCTATTTGGCCCGGCAGCTCTCGATGGACCGGCCTGTGGCCCTGAAGATTCTGCCGGCGGCGATGGCGGCCGACGCCAAGATCGCGGAGCGGTTCGTACAGGAGGTGCGGCTCACTGCTCGACTGGATCACCCCCATCTGGTCACCGCTTATGAGGCCGGACAGGACGATGGCGTCCTTTTTTTTGCGATGGCTTACGTCAATGGCCGCTCATTACACGAACTGCTGATCGAACGCGGGCCCATGACCGAATTGGAAGCCTTGCGCGTTACGCTCAAGCTCGCACACGCGCTGGCCTATGCCTGGGAAGAACATCGCCTGCTGCACCGGGACATCAAACCCGCCAATGTGCTGATGGACGCCCGAGGCGAGCCGAAACTTGCGGATCTCGGGCTCGCCCGCACCATGAGCGAAGCGGAAAGCGGATTGACGATGGCGGGCACCATTCTCGGAACGCCGAACTACATGAGTCCCGAAGCGGCGGAAGGACGCCGCCTTGACGTCCGTTCCGACATCTATTCGCTGGGCGCCACCTTTTGGAGCATGCTCACCGGGCATGTGCCTTTCGACGGCGAACCTCTGCCCCTGGTCTTGCGCAAACAGGTCACCGAAAATTATCCCGACGTGCGCGCCTGGAATCCCGCCGTGTCACCCGCCACGCGGGAGATTCTGGACCGCATGCTGGCCAAGGATCCCAAACAGCGGTTTCAATCATGGGCAGAAGTCATTGCGGCCATCGAGTCTGCGCTGCGTCCGGCGGAATCCACGGCGCCCAGGCCTCCTTTCATATCCCTTCTGGTGGTTTCGGCTCTGCTTCTAACGGCGCTATTGCTCGTGGTCATCCGCGTAACCCTCCGTCAGCGTGCCGCCGCGCCGTCGGCGGACGTCACCGCATCCGGTTCGCAGACTTCTTCCGCGTCCCCCGTCTCTCAAACTCCGGCTGAGAGCACAACTCCGGCGCCTCCGGCCTCGCCCTCTACGGAGCCCGCGCCTATTCCGTCATCCACATCGCCCAACATAGCGTCCTCGCTATTTGAGGCCGCTCGCGCCTATTGGCGTGATCATCCCGAAGATCGAGCGGGGGCGATTCACCGCCTCCGTGAAGTGGCGCGGCGCTTCCCACATTCGCCTGTCGCCCAACGGGCACACGATCTGGCGGACCGCATTGAACGAGGGGCTGTTGCACCTCCGCCGGGGCTGATGGTGACATTAACGCGTCTCCGCCGCGAGGCGGAACTCGCCATGGCGCAAGGCAATTATGAGGAGGTGATTCGCCGTCTCCATGAATACCGAGGACCGTTCGAAAAAGAGACGGCAGAGGTCCGACGTGAACTCATCAAGGAGGCGCGCGCGGCCTTGGAGCGACAAACCTCGCAGCGCAAGGAAAAAGCCCGCGCGCGGTTTAGCGAAGGAGTCTCCTTTGTTGCCGACGCCCTTCTCCGCGGAGATCGCGCTGCGGCGCTCGATCGACTTCGCGCGCTTGCCGCAGATCCCGAACTAGCCGACCACGCCGGAGACGCGCAAAAAATGCTCAGCACTCTGGAATCACTGCCCGCAGTCTCCGCGCTTTTGGTCGAATCGTTTCGCTCCCAGCGATACGAAGACGTGACGCTGGAACTCAAGGACGGGCGCACGGAGACGTTTCGCATTCTCGGCGTGGAACCGAACTCGGTCCGCGCGCAACGCGAGCTCCCCCACGGCTTCATCGAAATCTCGATTTCCCTGTCGCAGCTTCACCCGCGGGAGGTTTGGCGCCGCCTGGGCACGGCTTCTTCCCCGGATGCCCGAATCGCTCGGGGATTGTACGCCGCCGAGCAGGAATTATGGCCCGCGGCGGCCGCGGAATTCGAGGCAGCGGGCGGACTGCTGGGTGCCGCGCTCGCGGATGTCGCCCGCCAAAGAGCGGTTTCGTCAAAAAAGGAATGAGGCGAGACCGCGGATACGATTACTCCGTCCGCTTCATCGTCTTCTATCGCTCAAGTCGCGATGCGGATGCCCGATCGAGATAGAGCCAGACCGCCGGATGCCGCTGCAAAATGGAGGCCGGATATTGCGGAGTAACCGGGCCCTGCAGACAATCGCGCACCGCCTGGGCCTTCCGCTCTTCGGGTACGGTGCAGATGATGGCGCGGGATTTCATGATCTGTTGGATGGACATCGAAATCGCCCGGCGCGGAACCCGCGCCAGACTCGGGAACCAGCCCTCACCCAATTGCTGGCGGCGACAGGCCTCGTCCAACTCGACGACTATATAGGGCGCGTTCGTCTTAAAATTGGCGGGCGGATCGTTAAAGGCCAGGTGGCCGTTTTCCCCGATGCCGCAGAAACACACATCCACCTCGTGTCTTCGAATGATCTTTCCCAGCCGTCGGCATTCGGTCCCCGCATCGCCCTCGCCGTTGATAAAGTGAAACGCGGCGAGGGGAAGCGGCAGGCGAGACACGAAGCGCTCCCAGAGGTATTTTCGGAATGAGGCCGGATGCGTGATCGGTAACTCCACATATTCATCGAGATGGAAACCCGTGACCGACGGCCAGTGAATGCCCGGTTCTTTCACTAGTTGATCCAGCATCTCAAACTGTGAGGCGCCGGTTGCCACAATGATGGCGGCATTTCCCTTGCGCTTCAGCGCCGCACGCAGCAGTGCCGCGCCCTGTTTCGCGGCGGCGATACCCGCCGACTTCTTGTCCTTTTCAATGCGCACAAGCAGTGTTTGTTTCATGAACCCTCCGAACCCACAACCCCGTCCCACGGACCGATAGCCGGCAGATATCACACAACCGGCGCGAGCTTCCACAAGACAAAACACCAAGCGATAGTCGAACACTATACCGTCTTTTTTTCTCCTCATCCACGCCCGCCCACCTCCTCGCTCATCTCCTCCCGCATCGTCGTCGGCGCGTTGGGTTCGTCCCCGCGGTCAAACCGCCATCGCCGCCGTGGCCGTCCTTCCACAAACGTCGTTACCGCCGTCACACCGGGCGCCGGCTCCTCAACGAGGCAAAAATCGGGTTCGTTGACTCCGTATTCCCATGGCCATGTAAGCCCCGCCCACTCGGCCGGACGCCGCGAGAATCCCGCCCACGCCTCCGCCCAGCCGCAGCCGAGCATGGCGGCGGCGCGAAAGACGCCGATAATGGGCCGAAGTGCTGAGCCGGCGAGATTCCCCGTTCCCGGCAGGCGCACGATGCCGTCAGAGCCCACATCGGTTTCGACGTCGCCGAGGCGGTAGCGTCCCGGTGGCGCGCCGGCGGCAGACATCGCATCCGTGACATAGGCGATGCGTTCTGCCTCGACCAACCGGTGAATCAGCCGAAAGAGGGGCGGACGGACATGGAGTCCGTCGGGAATCAGCGTGCAACGTACGGTGGGCAAATCCAAGACCCGCCACAGAATATTGTCGGCCCGTTGAAGCTGCGGCGGACACCCGTTGCCCAAATGGGTGAAGCCGAGAGCGCCCGCCGCCAGCGCCGCGCGCAGACACCCCGCATCGGCGTTCGTATGGCCGAGCCACACCCGGATACGGAGCCGCGCAGCCTCCGCGATGCATGCCAACGCGTCGGTACGTTCCGGGGCGAGCGTGAGCCAGACCAAGTCTTCACCGGCCGCGGCTCGCAGTTGTCGCAGGTCGGCCATCTTCGGAACGCGCAGAAAGGCGGGGTTATGCGCGCCGCGATAGCCCTGTTCCGGAGAAAGAAAGGGCCCTTCCACATGCCAGCCGGCAATCCGGCGCCGCAACACGGGGCTTTGATCGCGCCAGGCGCGCAATCGCGCCAGACGCGCGAGAAGCCGGTCCCAATCGTCCGTGATCAGCGTCAGCAGAAAACGCCCGCCCCCATCCGCCGCGAAGGCGTCCGCCGCGCGCTCCAGATCATCGGGGCGCAGTGTATCGCTCTGAAAATCCACACTTGCATACCCATTGACCTGCGCATCGAAGAGGGACGGCGCCAGCCATGGAATTTTGCCTGTCGGAGCGCTTTCGCTCTTTTCCCAGAAAACCTTCAACCGGTCCCGCCACCGGACCACGCGTCCGTCCGGCCACAGTCGCACCTCTATGCCGCAATCATTCACAGTCGAAACTCCTTGCGCAAGAGGCCGGGCTTAGGTATAAGGGTGTATTCGAACAAGGCCCGGCGTCTGGCGCTGCGGCCTGCAACCATGAATGATTCATGAAAAAAGATATCCATCCGGAATACGGCCCGGCAACAATCACGTGCGCATGCGGCAATGTGATTCAGACTCGCTCAACGGTCAAGGAAATGCACGTGAACACCTGTTCGCGTTGCCATCCGTTTTTCACCGGTCAAGCCAAGTTCATTGACACCGAAGGCCGCGTCGAGCGCTTTCGCAAGCGGTATCAGGCGACCGCCAAGAAATAAACGCCCGAACGATGCTCTTCGCCGGACGCGACGGCGCCGGCCTCGTTTTCTTCCAAGGGTCGGGTCATGATGGACGCCTCCCATGCGGCCAAGATTCGTGAGCGGCTGGCGGCCGTGGAGCGGGATTTGGCGCGCCCGGAAACCGCGGCGCGAGCCGATCAGCTGCGTTCGTTGATGGCGGAACATCGCCGCTTGAAAGACCTCGCGGATCGCTACGCGGAGATCGAGCGTCTCGACCGCGCCATCGCCGAAAGCGTCGCGCTCCTGGGGGATCCGGCGATGGATGCGGACCTGCGCGAGCTGGCGGAATCCGAACGGCGCACGGCGGAGGAACGCCGAGCGGCGGCGGTCCGCGAGCTTCACGTGGCCCTGCTGCCGCCCGATCCCGCCGACCAACGCAACGTGATCCTCGAAATCCGCGCCGGTACCGGCGGCGATGAGGCCGCGTTATTCGCGGGCGACCTGTGCCGTATGTACTCGCACTACGCCGAACGCCGCGGGTGGCGGGTCGGATGGATCAGCGCCAGCCCCGCCGAGCTCGGCGGCTACAAGGAAGCTGTGCTCTCCGTCGAGGGCGAATCCGTCTTCGCCGGCCTGCACTACGAGAGCGGCGTGCACCGCGTGCAACGCATCCCGGCCACGGAAGCCCAGGGCCGCATCCATACCTCAACGGCCACGGTAGCGGTTCTGCCCGAGGCCGAAGAAGTGGACGATATCCTGATCGCACCGGAAGATTTGCGCATCGACCTCTACCGCGCCTCCGGACCGGGCGGACAGAAAGTCAATAAGACGGAATCCGCTGTGCGAATCACGCATGTGCCGACCGGCATCGTGGTTCAGAGCCAGGATGAACGCTCACAGACGCGCAATCGCGAAAAAGCCCTGCGCGTTTTGCGCGCCCGGTTGCTTGACCGCATGCGCGAACAGGAAGCCGTAAAAACAGCCGATGCGCGCCGCTCCCAAATCGGCACGGGCGACCGCAGTGAGCGCATTCGCACCTATAACTTTCCCCAGAATCGCGTGACCGACCACCGCATTCACCTGACACTCTATCGCCTGGACCAAATCATCGAGGGCGACCTGGATGAATTGATCAGCGCGCTGCGCGCGGCCGATATCGAGGCGCGGTTGCGCCGCCAGGCCGAAGCGCCGACGCCATGAAGCCGGAGACCTGGACGGTGAGCGAGGCCGTCCGACATCTCAGCGTCGCGTTGCGTGAGGCGGGCGTCGCAGAGCCGGCGACCAAAGCCGAATGGGCCATCGCGCATATGCTCGGCTGCGGACGTCTGGAGACGCGCGTGCGGCGAGATCAACCGCTCAACGCGCGGCAACGAAAACAATGGGTCCGTGCCGGTGAAAGACTTCTCGCCCATGAGCCGCTGCAATATGTCCTGGGCGAGACCGAATTTTATGGACGACTCTTCGCCGCCGACGCGCGTGCCTTGATCCCACGTCCGGAGACCGAGGAGCTCGTCGCGCGCACATTGAAAGAGGAAGCCCTCCGGCGGATTCCGCGCCCGCGCATCGCCGATATCGGAACGGGGTCTGGTTGTGTGGCCGTCACCCTGGCGCTCGAGCGGCCCGACGCCATCGTATTCGCGACGGATCGGTTCACCCCCGCCCTCGCACTGGCCCGAAAAAACGCCCGCCGCTACGGCGTGGAGGGGCGTATTGTGTGGCGAAAAACCGATTTGCTCGATGGCTTTTCCCAGGCCTCCCTGGAGGCTATCGTCGCCAACCTCCCTTATATACCGAGCCGCGATATCGCGAAGCTGGAACGCCAGATTCGGGATTATGAACCGCGGCCGGCACTCGATGGCGGACCGGATGGCCTTGCGCTGATCCGAAGGCTGGTAGCCCAGGCGCCGCAGGTGCTGACTCGACCGGCCTGGGTGTTTCTCGAAATTGCGGAAGATCAAGGCACCGCGGTTCAGGCGCTTTTAGAGAAGGCCGGATTTCACGCGATCGAAATCGCGCGGGACCTGGGCGGCCATCCGCGCATCGCGATCGGCCGTTTCGGCGATGTCGTAGGCCTGTGATTCGGAGAAACGCGCGGTTTCCAAGCCTTGGAAGACCGATGCCCTTGTTTTTCCAGGCCTTGGAAACGCGGCGTGCCGATCGCGTGCCGCCTTCGAAGAAAATCGGGAGGCGACCGCCTTATTCGCCGCCGAAATGCTGCGCGACGAAGTGTTCGCGGATATAGGCCGTCGCCGCTTCCAGTGAAGGGAGGATTTTTGTGCAGTATTTCACCATCCAGGGGTTGCAGTCCTTGAAGGAGAAGGGCGAAAAAGCGATGACGAACTTGTTCAGCACGTGCGAAGCGTAAAACACTTCCATCGCCGTTCCGATGGAGGGCTTGTTGTAGTTCACCAGCACGAGATCGGCATCTCGCACGTCCTGTAGATCGAACTCGACAATCTCGTTGGCGCTGTCCACTTCGCGATCCTTGAAATTTCGACGCATGGGATCCAGCAGAATAAAATCGCGGCCCAGTTGCTGTTTGGCCGCTTCACGCCAGGCACGCGCGTGGCCGTCCACCTCATCCATGATCGGACCGCAGAGATAGATTTTCTTTTTCATGGGCTCTCCCGGAAAGGATTGGTAGACCATGTTGCGTGGATGAGCGGGGATTGTCCAGCAACGGATTGAAAGCGGGTGCCGCCCTCCGGCGCCCTTGCGGATTGCCATTCGTCGGCGAAACCTTATGATGCACTCCGAACGATTCCGCCGGGCGTCCCCAAACCTCCGGCGCCTGCATGCCCGAGACTTGATTCCTTCCCATAGAGGGTCTGCGCCGGATGCGCCCTCGACAGGAGGCACACTCTTGGCTTAAAGCTTGGGCCCGTTCCGTCTCCCAAGGTACCTATGTCTTGCCCCTGTGCGGCGGGGCGTTCAGCGGATTCCTTTGCCGTTTTCCGTGCCGGCGAGAAACCGCGGATCAAAAATTCCGACCTGTGTTGAAATCCGCGCGCGGCACTTGTTTTCTCAGGGCCTTATCCGCGAAAACGGCGCAATAGCCGCACACTCCCAGAATGGTGATCTGGTGAGTACGCGCCCTGAATCCCCGCGGAACCAGGCGCCGGAGGTCCTTGGCGCAACCGGGTAAATCAAACACGCGCGCGCAGTGGTCGCACCGGAAATGATGGTGATGAGCGAGATCCGTCCGTTCATACCGCGCCGCCTCATCCGGCAGCGCGACCCGCGCCAGCCAACCCGACGCGACCCAGTCGGCGACGGCTCGATACGCCGTCGCGATACCGATCCCCGGCGCTCGACGGCGTGCAAGGGCACAGGCTTCGCTCGGCGTCAGCGGGCGGTTGGAGGTCTCAAAGACCCTCCGCAACGCCTCCCGCTGCCGCGTACGGCGACGTTGGCGAGACTTCTTCTTGTTGATATTCATTTCGCAATAATGTAGACTATAAACACTGAATGTCGGCGGAGGCGAGAAAATTCAGCGAACTCAATTCGATCGTTTCCGCGTGACGAGCTCCGCGAACCGCGTGGAGGGTGGCCGAAGAGATTCATTAACGTTGAAAATGGGTGGAGAGGAAGGCATCTCATGAGCCGAATTATCCGGTGGATCATAGCAGCGGTAATGATGAGCCTGTTTACCGAGGCGTTCGGCGGCACGCCGGTGCGGGTGGTGACGACGATTTTTCCGCTGACCGATTGGACGCGCGCCGTCGGTGGAGAGCGCGTCACGGTCACGCCGCTTCTGCCTCCCGGCGTCGAGGCTCATACCTATGCGCCCCGACCGCGCGATGTGCAGGCCGTGAGCCAGGCGGATGTGTTTATTTATCTGGGGCCGGATATGGAACCGTGGGCGTTGAAAATCGCGGCGGCGAGCGAACGCCCTAATCGTGTCGTGCTTGAAGCGGCAGCGAAAATTCCTCGAGACGCGGAAGCGCATGCCCACGGCGATCACGACGATCCTGACGCGGACGGCAACCCTGCCGATCACGACGGCGATCATGACGATCACGCACCTCATCGCGACGAGGAGGGTCATCCCCATGACACCGGTGGCACCGATCCGCACGTCTGGCTCGATCCCGTCCTGGCCCAGCGGATCGTCCTCGCTATCGCCGAGGCCTTGGGACGGGCCGATCCCGAAGGGACCGACATGTATCGCCGCAATGCGGAAACCTACAACCGGAAGCTGCAGGAGCTGCATGAGCGGATCGTGAACACGCTGCGGGGGGCGAAGCGTCGGGAAATCCTTTACGGGGGACATTTCGCGTTCGGCTACTTCGCCCGCCGATACGGTTTGACCCACCGTTCTCCCTATCCCGGATTCGCGCCGAACGCGGCGCCGACGCCGCGCGCCGTGGCGGAGATGATTCGCCGCCTGCGCGAAACTGGTCAGAACATCATCTTCCACGAGGAGATGGTGGATCCCAAGGTCGCGCGGGTGATCGCGGAGGAAACCGGTGCGCGGCTCGTCATGCTCCACGGCGCGCACAATCTTACACCGGACGAAGCCCGGCGAGGCGATGTAACCTATCTCTCCATCATGGAAGACAACATGAAGAAACTCGCCGAAGCCCTCGAGGCCGAATGGACCCCATTGAAACCATCGCCCTGACTGTGGCGTATGGGGCCGAACCCGCGGTCACTCATCTGACGTGGACCGTCCGCCGCGGTGAATTCTGGGCGGTGGCCGGTCCCAACGGGTCGGGGAAGACCACCCTGCTGAAGGCGGCGCTGGGGTTGCTTTCGGTAATGAGCGGTGAGGTTCGTTTATTCGGCGTGCCCTCTGCACGATTCAACGAATGGCGACGCATAGGGTATCTCCCTCAGTTTGTCGGCCTCCCCTTTCCCCGTTTTCCGGCGACCGTACGGGAGGTGGTCGCCCTCGGTCGGCTGGCGGTACTGCGCTTTCCCCGTCTGCTGCGCCGTGAAGACCACGCGGCAGTGCTTTTGGCGCTCGAGACAATGGGATTGCATGACGTGGCCGAACGCCCAATCGGCGAGCTTTCGGGCGGTCAACGGCAACGGGTGCTGCTGGCCCGCGCCATCGTCAACGAACCGGAATTGCTGTTATTGGACGAGCCGAGCGCGGCACTGGACCCGGATAGCCGAGAGACTTTTTATCGTCTGCTGCAACAATGGCATAGGGAACGAGAAACCACGATTGTCATGGTCACTCACGATAGCGCTACGGCCGGACGTTACGCGGACCACCTTCTTTACCTCGATCGCGCACCAGTCTTCATGGGCACATTCGATGAATTCTGCCACAGTTCAGACATGGAACGGCGTTTCGGCGCGCACGCGCAGCACCTGATCTGCCACCGGCACGACAAGCCGGGCGAGGACGTGACGTGAGCGAGTTTCTGGAAATGTTTTCGTTTGCCTTTGTGCGCCGGGCATTGCTGGCCGGCGTCTTTGTTGCCATTGGTTGCGGCGTGCTCGGCGTTTTTCTGGTGTTGCGACGCCAGGCCATGATGGGGGACGGACTCGCCCATTTCGCCTTCGGAGCCGCCGGCCTCGCGCTCTTGCTGGGCCGTGCGCCGCTGGCGTTGACGCTGCCGCTGACGGCCGTGGCCTCACTCGTCATCTTTATGCTG
This sequence comes from uncultured bacterium, assembly GCA_938005705.1. Lineage (GTDB taxonomy): Bacteria > Verrucomicrobiota > Kiritimatiellia > PWTM01 > PWTM01 > CALLML01. Next base: position 19,915 of record CALLML010000004.1, on the reverse strand, counting down.
CCGGAGCGCACCGGTGCCTACGCGGACGCCGCCATCGGCATGGTCTCCACCGTGGGGATTGCGGCGGGGGTGATCATGGCGAGCGTTGGCGGCGGATTCAATGTGGACCTTTTCAGTTTTCTTTTCGGCGACATTCTGGCCATTGAACGAGGAGAAATGGGGCTGGCCTTGATGTTAGCCGGCGGCGTCACGGCGTTTGTCTTCCTCAGCCACTCCGAACTGTTCGCGATCACCTATGACGAAACCGCCGCGCGCACGGCAGGTATTCGTCCCGGCTTCTGGAAGCGGCTGTTGGCGGTGTTGACGGCTTTGGTCGTTGTGCTCGGCATCCGGGTGGTTGGCATGCTGCTGGTGTCGAGTTTGTTGATCTTTCCCGCGGTTACGGCGCTACAGTGGCGGCGGAGCTTCCAAGGTGTGCTGGCGCTGGCGCCCGGGCTGGGCGCGTTGTCCGTCATCGGGGGCGTGGCACTGGCCGTAGCTCTGGAAACACCGGCGGGGGCGACGATCGTGTTGTTGAATGCGGCGTTACTGGGTGGGTCGTTGTTCTTGCGTCCACGTCGCTGAATGCCGCGAGCCGACGAGACGGACCGCTGATCGCCGCCTCACTCCCTGTTTCGATCCCTCCGGCCACGCTCCGGCGACAGGTGTGGAGATCGGCGCGACCTGCGGAGAGGCCGCTCTAGCACCAAATCGTACGGCTTGAATCCCATGCGCCGATAGAAGGCGATCGCCCCTTCGCTCTCCGCGCAGGCAACCACGCGCAACCGTCCAATGCCCCGGTCAGCGCACCATCGCAGAAATTGCCGCATCATGCGCTCGCCGATGCCGCGTCCACGTTGCGAAGGAGCGACAAACATGCACTCCACCTCCGCCATGGGCGCCGTTCGGCGATATTCCTCCGCCTCGCATCGGCCGCCGACGAGGTAGCCGACGGCCGAAGGCCCCTCCTGCGCGATCAGTACGATCCCGTCCCGGCCGGTGATACGCTCACGGAGCCATTGATGTGCGGCGGCGCTGTCCGTCCAGTCGGGAATCAACGTCGCATCGAAGCGTCGGTCATGCCGGATCAATTCCCGATCCAGCCTTCGCACCGCGTCAAGGTCGCTGAGCGTGGCGCGCCGCACGGTCACGGACGAAGCCCGATCCATGGAGAACCTCCTCATCGACGCCAAAACCGTGGCAGAAAGAGCACTACCAGCGTGAACAATTCCAGGCGGCCCAGCAACATACAGGCAATCAGCAGCAGTTTGCCGGCCGCCGGGATGGCGGCATAAGTTTGTGTCGGGCCGACGCCTGCCAGCCCCGGACCGACATTGCACAGCGTGGCGGACACGGAAGTCAGGGCAGTTTCGAGGTCCGGCGTGAAAAATGTCATGCCGAGTGTTGCCACGGCAAATATCCCGAGAAACAAAACGACAAAGCCCACGATATTCGATACCAGCGCCTCATCCAGCGGCTCTCCGCTGATTTTGACGCGTACGACGGATTGCGGAAAGATGGCCAGGCGGACCTCGCGCAGCACATGCTTCAACACGACGAACACGCGAATGTTCTTCATGCCGCCGCCGGTCGAGCCTGCGCAACCGCCAAAAAACATGAGGAGAACCAACGTCCATCGAGCAGCGTTTGGCCAGGCGTTAAAATCGGCCGTGACAAACCCCGTGGTGGTGAGGATAGAGGTGGTCTGAAAGAACGCCGCGCGAAGGGCTTCTCCCCAAGAGGTTGTTTCGGGGCGGGCGGCAATCAGGACGGTGATCAATAGGCCGGCAATCAGCCACACCGCCAGGTAGAATCTGAATTCCGCGTCGCGAATGTGTGCGCCGAACGCGCCCGCGAGAAGGCGGTAATGCAGCGCAAAATTCACGCCGGCCAGAAACATGAAGGCGATCAGCACCGTCTCGATTAACGGGGAATGAAAAGCGCCCGCGCTGGCGCTGCGTGTGGAAAAACCGCCGGTGGCCATCGTCGCGAAGCTGTGGCAGACCGCATCGAACCAGTCCATTCCGCCTACCCTCAGCATCAATGTCTCCAGAAGTACCAGGAGCACGTATACGCCCCACAGCAGCTTCGCGGTCGTGGCGATGCGTGGCGACAGCCGGTCTTTCGAAGGGCCTGGCATCTCGGCGCGGAAAATCTGCATGCCGCCGGTGCCGAGCAGCGGAAGAACTGCCACACACAGCACCAGAACGCCCATGCCACCGAAAAAATGGGTCGTCGCGCGCCAAAGCAGAAGACCGCGCGGAACCGTTTCCAAGCGTGAAAGCACCGAAGCGCCGGTGGTGGTGAAGCCCGAAACCGACTCGAACAGGGCATCTGCGGCCGATGGGATGACGTCCGACAGGACATACGGCGCGGCGCCTGCGACGCCCGCCGCCAGCCAGCCGAATGCGACCACGCCGAACCCGTCGCGGCGGGAGAGTTCCATCGAGCCTCGGGAAAAGAGCCAGGCGGCGAGGCCCACCGCCAGACAAGCTAACGCGGATTGCGTGAGCGCCTGGACCGCCGCCGGGGGATCGTTCATTTCCCAACCGACGAACGCGCAGACCGCCATGGCCGCGCCGAGCACGATGAGCACGAAGGATACCATTCGGATCACTGGACGTGCGTTCATAATCCCTTCGGTGGTCTCACGCCTTGAGCCATGAGATCAATCGTGGCATCGCTTCGGGCAGCGCAAAAATCACCAGACGGTCCCCCGGCAGCAGGGTGAGATCGCCCGTCGGCACTTGCACTTCTCCGGCGCGCTCGAGACTGGCGATGATACTGCCCCTCGGCATACGCAGCTCACGGATGGCCTTGCCGGCCCACGGCAGGTCTTCGCGAACCGCCACCTCGATCAGTTCTCCCGGCAGGGTCTGCAACTGGGTCGTGGCGCGCACATTACGCCCCCGCACAAAGCGGAGTACCGCATTGACCACGGAAAGATGGGTGCTGACGACGCGATCCAGAAGGCTGAGGCCTTCGATGACGGGCACATACTCCGGCTTCATGACCTGCGCGATAGTCAGACTTGCGCCATGTTTCTCTGCCAGCAGGCAGCTGATGATATTCAATTCGTCGTCGTCGGTGGCGGCGACAAACGCGGTCTTCTCGTCCACGCCGGCTTCCCGAAGCGCCTCGGATGAGACGCCCTCGCTGCGGATGACGAGTGTGCGACGCAGCCCTCCGGAACAGGCTTCCGCGAGTCGCTGATCGGCCTCGAGCAAGACTGTTTCATAGTCGGCAGCTTCGATCTGCCGGGCCAGCACAAATCCCAAACTGCCGCCGCCGGAGATGATGACCCGCTCGATGCGCGGGCGATCCGGCATCATGACGTCCGCGTAGGCCGGGATGGCGTTCGTAGGGCCGGCCAGATAGATTTCGTCTCCGATCAACACCTGGGTGTCGCCGGCGGGGGTAAGAATTCGATCTCCCCGCCGCAGCGCGATAAATCGCAGACGCCGCAGAAATTCGGGATCGGGATAATCCTTCAGTGGCGCGCGCAGCAGCGGACTTTCGGTCGAAACGCGCAACCCCACTGCCAGCGCCCGGCCTTCGAAAAGGTCCACAATCTCCACCGCCCCCGGCAATCGAATCAGACCGGTGATCTCCCGGGCGCACTCCTGGGTGGGGCTGACGGCATAGTCCACCCCGAGATCACTCAGGCGCAGATCCAGGCCGCCGGACAGCATCGCTGCGTTGGAAAGACGGGCCACTTTATGGCGGACGCCAGCGGACCGACCGCAAATGCACGCCAGAATATTGATCTCATCCCGCGCCGTCACCGCCGCGAGCAGGTCCGCCCCTTCGATTCCCGCCTTCAGCAATGTGCGCGGATCCGAACCGTTGCCTTGCACAGTGAGCACGTCGAGATGTTCGCCCACCTTTTCCAGGGCCGAAGCGGATAAGTCCACCAATGCCACGTCATAGTGCTCGTGGCATAGTTTCGACGCTAAATTGCCGCCGACATTGCCGGCGCCCACGATAACCGCCTTCATATCCGCACCGAAAAGAACCCCGATTTGTTGAATTCAATGCTCTTGGCAGCCGAAAGTCCAGCGCGAAGGCGCCGGCGTCATTCGTCAAAACATAGGGACATAATGGTCCGTTAAATGGAGAAGGAAGCGGGGCGCCCCCCCTCCCCATCCGATAGCTGACGCATGGATAAAGATTCTGGTTCGGGTGGCCTTGGGGACAACCGTTGGGTTTAAGCCAGGCGGAGTTCACCCGATGCCGGCCCTACCCTAAAGACGGCAACGGGAAATGGAGCAGAAGAATTGGACGCATATCATGGGAGACAGCTCTTCGGGGATGGACGCTTCGGGGAGGAGGGTCTAGTGGCCGAGATGAGCGCGTTGTATCGGGAGATAGGCGAGCCACTGCACAACTTATTTCCGCTCTCGAAGAAACTCATCGCCAGAGAGCGACAGGGAGCGAGGTTGAACCGAAGGCATGATCAACCGCCGACGCGCTATGCTCGGGGGCTGAACGGCCCGGTGATTCCGGTGGCAACCCGGAGACGGCTGAGGGAGGGACGTGGGGCGTTGAATCCCTTTGGACTGCACAACCCGTTGGAGGTCCGGCGGCGATGCGTGCCGGGATGGAGGCGATGATGGTGTCATCGATATAAATCAACGACCCTCGTCCCCCTGGCTCTTCTTGGCGTCATTTTATTTGGAGTCAACAAGCGAAGCGGACTGAACCCCCCGGCCTACATCACTCACGCAGGCCCGATCATATAAGACATCTTGTTTCGCAACAGCGAATACGGCGGCGACGCTTCAGGCCTCCTGCCTCTGAGGTCAAGATCGTGCAAGTCTCCCTTCTTTCTTCGCGGCTCCGCCGCATGGCCGCTTCGGTCCGGGTCTAGTCGCTTGTGTCCCGCACGGCACTTGGCAAAAGCCTCTCAACAAATGAATATTAATCAGGAATGACGAACATGCATTTCTCATCGTCTTCGCCGGACCGCAAAAGCCCGATCTTCGCGCCTGTCCGTTGCATCGTGGAAATCATCGGTGTCGTGCAAGGGGTTGGGTTTCGACCGACGCTGGCGCGGTTGGCGCGCGCCTCGGGGCTGGGGGGCGAGGTGCGCAACTGCGCCGGACGCGTGCAACTGACGCTGGAGGGGGACCACGAGCATATCGAGCGGTTTCTGCAAGAATTACCCGGCCGTCTTCCCGCACCGGCCGTTCTTTCATCTCTGCGCATCGTTGAGCGCGCACCCTTACGAGGATTGCCACGGGCAACTTTCGAGATCGCTGAAAGCGTTGACGCTGATGCGCCCCGTGTACTGATTCCACCGGATCTGGCCGTCTGCCCCGACTGTGCGCGGGAAGTGTTCGATCCGTCGAATCGCCGGTACGGATATGCCTTCACGACATGCGCGGTCTGTGGTCCGCGATATACGGTGACCCGCGATCTCCCCTACGATCGAGCGCGCACCTCGCTGAGCGCGTTTCCGCTCTGCCGCGATTGCGCGCGGGAATATCACGATCCGGCGAACCGTCGCTATCACGCCGAATCAATCGCCTGTCCGGCGTGTGGTCCGCGGCTTCGCTATACGGACGCCGCGGGATGCGAGATCGGCGGAGATCCCCTGCGCGCGGCGCGCGCGGACCTTGCCGCAGGCCGGATTATCGCGGTGCGGGGCATCGGGGGATTTCTCCTCGCGGCCGACGCACGTAACCGTCCCGCGATTGAGCGCCTGAGGGCGCGCAAGCGCCGTCCCCATAAGCCGATCGCTGTCATGGCTGCATCAGCGGATGTCATCCGTCGCGAATGTCGTCCCTTGGAGGAGGCGGTTGCGCTGCTATCCTCAGCGGCGGCGCCTATTCTCATTCTGGATATTCCCTCCGATTTCGACGCAAATCTGCCGCTGGACCTATTGTCGCCCGACACACGCACGTTGGGGGTGATGCTGCCCGCTTCGCCTCTGCATCTGCTGCTGGCCCATCCGCTTCCGGGCGACCCGACGCCCGCGTTCGATTGGCTGGTGATGACCAGCGGCAACCGAGCGGGAGAGCCGATTGCAAGTCGAAACGAAGAGGCCCTGGATCGATTGGGCGGAATTGCGGACGGCTTCTTATTGCACAATCGGGAGATTTTGCTGCGCAACGATGACTCGGTATGCGCGTGGGCCATGGACGCGCCCCGGGTGTGGCGTCGCGCGCGAGGGTGGGCACCGCGTCCGGTGTCGCTTGCGCATCCACTCAAGAGGCGCGCGTTGGCCTTCGGCGCACAACAACGCAATACGGTTGCGGTGGGGATCGGCTCGGAGATTATCTTGTCGCCTCACATCGGGGACCTGGATACGCCCGAGGCGGTAGACGCCTTGGACGTTGCGGTGGAGCGGTTGTTGCGATTTCTCCGCATCGAACCGGAGATGGTCGCCGTGGATCTTCATCCCGATTACACCTCCACACAGGCCGGGCGGTCCTGGGCGACCGCCCGCGGTTGTCCGGTCATTTCCGTGCAGCATCATCATGCACATGCGGTGGCCTGTCTGGCCGAATACGGTGCAGTCGAGGCGCTGGCTCTGGTTTTTGACGGTACAGGCTATGGGCCGGACGGGCGCATCTGGGGCGCGGAGCTGCTGCGGGTGGGGCCAGACGGCTTTGATCGACTGGGCACGTTTGCGCCCGCACCGTTGCCCGGCGGCGACGCGGCGATCCGGGATCCTCGTCGCCAGCTGGCCGGACGGTGGATCGCCGCCGGTATTAAACCGGACGCTGAAGCGCTTCGGCGATGGGGGTTGTCGGAGACTCAATGGGCCACTTGGGGCCGTCAGATCGAGGCGGGTCTGCAATGTCCATGGAGCCACGCCGCCGGTCGCGTATTTGATGCTATGGCGGTGGCTTTAGACATCACCGGCGGTCTGACGACCTATGATGGTCGGCCCGCTATTCGGCTTGAAGCTCTGGCACGGGCAAGCTGCGGCGCGGCTACGAACATTCCTTTCGATACGCGTGAAGAGAGAGGGTTGTTCATAGTGGACTGGACACCCGCCTTTGCGCAACTCGCACAATCACCAGCGGGCGATCCGTCGGCGTTTGCGTTCGGATTCCACGAGGCGATCGCACGGGCAGCGTTGCGGATGGCGGAATACGGGTCCGCCCGAACAGGCTTATGCCGAATCGCCCTCAGCGGCGGTTGTTTTATGAATCGGTTGCTTTGTGAAAAATTGACGATGATGCTGCGCGATCAGGGGTTCGAGCCCTTGTTGCATCGCGATATTCCTTCCAACGATGGCGGCATCGCATTGGGGCAAGCAGCGGTCGCGGGCTATCTTTCCGGCAAGCATTTCCTTCCTTCTGAATTGCCCACCCATTCCTTGTAAGATGTATTCATACTTCGGAAAAAGTGAGATCACCGGACGGCGTTCTCCATAAGGGGAATTCGGGGGACCGGCGAAAGCTTTCATCCGGCTACTCCTCCATATTCGGCCGACAAATTTCCGCAGGGTGCCGCTGGTTTCGCAGCGCTTCGCATCTCGAAACGGCGCGGGTGGAACTGCGCTGGCCCATGCAACGCGTGGGGAAGGGCGCTCGACCGCGTTCGTGAATTTTGGAGAGACGGGTTCCGCCCGTCCCCATACTCACCGAAATCGCCGCTCAAGTACGGCCGCTGCCAGGGCCGCCTCTCCGAATAGATCCGACATTTCCAAAATCCGTACGAACCCGAACTCGTCTCATACCCTCATACACAAAAATTATGACAATAACTGCGCGAGTGGCTTCGTCCGCATCTCCATGCTTTACCGCCGCTGCTGAATGCGGTAGGTAATCACAAAGGCGCCAGCATGGTTCGAAGGCGACACATTCCCGCAGAACAACCGGGGTTGAAGGCCCTGCGGGCTTGGTTCATTTTGACGCCGAGCGAACGGCTGTTTGTCGCGGGCGCACTGGCGATCTTTTTAATAGGGTTGGTGGCCCGATATCTTCATTTGAGACGTTTGGATGCGGTACCCGTCCCCGACCCACAGGCTGAGGCGGACGGAGGGAGACGACGATGAAGGATTGCGTATTCTGTCGAATTGTCGCAGGCGAGATTCCTTCGGTCCGGCTGCACGAGGACAATGACGTACTCGCGTTCCTGGATATTGCGCCAATCGTCAAAGGTCATGCGCTCGTGATCCCCAAGGCGCATCATCCCTTGCTGACGGATGTCCCCGTCGAAACGCTCCATCGCGTTATGGAGGTTGTCCAGCGCCTGGCGGCGGCGCAACGGCGGGGTCTAAAAGCGGACGGGATCAATATTCACCAGTGTAACGGCGCGGCGGCGGGCCAGGTGGTGCCGCATCTCCATTTCCACGTCATTCCCCGCTTTGTCAACGACGGCCACCATTGGAACTGGCGTGCCACCCGTTATGCCGACGATGCGGAAATGCGCTCCCTGGCCGATCGCATCTGCCGCGCGTGGTCCCCGTGAGGGCGCAACAACGCCATACTGCTCTGCCGCTGTTGCGGCCTCGGGCGCGACGATTCGTCGAGGCCGCCTTCGTCTTCATCGGTTGTCTCGCGTTTTTTTCGCTCGGACGGACGGCCCCCATCGACGCCGAATGGGACTGGGGGCCTTTCACATCGCGGCTGCGCGATGTTCATGGCGTGGTTCGATGGCGCGCGGCGGGTCCTCTCTTCGAGTGCGCTGACGACGAGGAAGGGCGCCATCTGACGGCCATCCGTCCATTCTTCGCCGATGCCGGTGATTCCGTCACCGGCTGGACGCGAAGGGAAATCCTATGGCCATTGGCGGCCGGCAAACGCCTGGAAAAGGAGTTGACGTGGCGCCTCGCCCTAACGTGGTACCAAAATTTCAATACGGAGGATCCGAGGTCACGCCGGCGGTTGTGGGTGGTGCCTTTCTATTTTCAGGGTCGGGACGGTCAAGGCCGATCGTATGTCGCCGTTTTTCCGCTGGGCGGACAAATCCGGGAGTTTTTCATGCTCGACCGGATTGACTTCGCCTTATTTCCGCTATGGGTTCGCTCGAAGAAAAACGAGGTGTATTCGACGACGCTACTGTGGCCGATATTCTCCCGCACCCGCGGCAAGGGGATTTATCGGATTCGCGCCTTTCCGGTTTTCGGGCGTTCGATGTTCCGCGACCATTACGAGAAAAAGTTTGTTCTCTGGCCGCTTTACACCGAAGCACGTTACCACTATCCCAGTTCGAGCGGTCGTGGCTTCATTCTGCTGCCCCTGTACGGGCGGATCCGCCTGACCGACCAGCGGGCGGATCTCCTGTTACTGCCGTTTTTCCGCTACACGCGTGGGGCGCGGCAAAACATGGTGCACGCCCCCTGGCCCTTCGTGCAGATCGGTTGGGGGGAAACCCGCCGAACGTATCTCTGGCCGCTTTACGGCCGTCAGCGGCGGCCCGGCGTGCAAAACGAGTTTTTCCTGTGGCCTATCGGCTATCGCGAACGCGTGGACCGACCGGACACGGTTTTTCGGCGCTGGATGCTGCTGCCATTCGTGCAGGCGGAGCGCGAAACGCTCCGTCGTCCTCCGCCGGGCATCGAGCCCGTGCGAAACCGCTACTGGCGCGTGTGGCCGTTCTTCTCGTATGAGCGGCAGGGCGCAGAGGCGCGCTGGCGCATTCTCGCCCTGATGCCGTTCCGCGATCCCCCGCCGGTGGAGCGGAACTGGACACCTCTTTGGACCTTGTTCGAGCGCACTACGCTCGCCGACCACTCCGACACGGAACTGCTCTGGGGCCTGTTCCGCCGCCAGTATCGGGGCGCCGAGGGCGCGCGCACCTCGCTCTTTCCGCTCATCGAGTGGAGCGTTCGCCATCCCGCCGCCGAAGCGGCGCCCACCGTTCGCTCATGGTCCCTGCTCAAAGGTTTTTTGGGCATTGAATCCTGTGGCGCGCAACGGCGCCTGCGCGTGCTATACTTCTTCCGGCTCCGGTGGGGCCGCACCGACGAAACGTCATGATCACGCGCGAACCGGATTATTTTGAGCCTCCCCTGAACCCTTTCGGTCAGTTCGGTCGAAAGATTCTGCTGAGTTGTCGCGGAGCGGGCCGTGCGTTATTGACGTTGGCCGAGGCGATCGTTTTCGTCCGTTTCATGTTCTCCCGGCGCAACCGGCATGAAGTGGTGTACCAGATGTTCGTGACCGGCATCAAAAGTCTGGGCGTCATCACGGTGGTGGGGTTGTTCACGGGTATGATCCTCGCGCTGCAAACCGGTCTCGAATTGCGGCGCTTCGGGCAAGAAGTCAACATCGGCACGGCGGTCACCGTCAGCCTCGTGCGCGAGATGGGGCCCTTTATGACCGCCCTGATCATCGCCGCGAGCGTTGGCTCCGCCATCGCTGCCCAGCTCGGCACGATGACCGTATCCGATGAAATTGCCGCCCTCGAGGTGATGTCCATCAACCCGGTGCGCATGCTGGTCATGCCGCGACTCGTCGCGCTGGCGGTGATGATGCCGATCCTGGCGGTGTATACGAACGTGCTCGGTTCGACGGGAGGCGCGCTCGTCGGATGGACGCAGCTCGGCGTTTCCCTGCGAGCCTATTACGACAACGCCATTCAATACGTCACGAACAAGGACCTCTATGTGGGGCTGTTCAAGTCCGTAGTGTTCGGCATCATCATCAATACGGTCGCGTGCCATCAGGGGTTTTCGGCCACGGAAGGCGCGGTCGGCGTCGGCCAGGCCACCCGCCGCACGGTCATCATCTCCTTTCTGACGATTCTGGTCTGCGGCTACATCATCACCCGGTTGTTTTACTCATGAGCCTGATTCGTTTTGAGCGCGTGAGCAAGCGGCTTGGCGGGCGCACCGTGCTGGACGGGCTTGATCTCACCGTCCAAAAGGGCGAGACATTCGCCCTGCTAGGTTCATCCGGCTCCGGCAAGAGCGTGACCTTGAAGCACATCATCCGCCTGATGACGCCCGATGAAGGCCGCGTGTGGGTCGGCGGCGACTGCGTCAGCGAGGCGCGCGGACGCGAGCTCGAACGCATTCGTCGCCGTTTCGGCGTGCTGTTTCAGAATGCCGCGCTGTTGCAGTGGCTTACCGTGGAGCAGAACGTCGCGCTGCCGCTGCTGGAAAAGACGCCCCTCTCCGAGGCGGAGGCCTTCGCGCGGGCGCGCGAACGGCTCGCCGCTCTCGGCCTGGAGGATGCCCGGAATAAGTACCCCGCCGATCTGTCCGGCGGCATGCAGAAGCGCGTCGGCCTCGCGCGCGCGATCATCATGGACCCCGAAATCATCCTGTACGACGAGCCGACCTCCGGTCTCGACCCGGTCACATCGCGGACCATTGACCGCCTCATTGAGGACTTGCGGCAACGGCTGGGGGTGACGAGCGTCGTTGTGACCCATGACCTTCACAGTGCGCTGGCCATCGCCACACGCATCGGCGTGATTCACCAGGGGCGCATCGTCGAGATCGCCGCACCGCGCGATTTCATCCGCTCCCGAAATGAAATCGTTCGGGATTTTCTGGAAGCGCAATACATCACGCGCCGCGGCGCGTGGGAGGAATCGGATCGTCATGAAACGTGATCGTATTCGCGAGATGTCCATCGAGGTGACCGTCGGCGTCTTCATGTTCATGGTGCTGCTGGCCCTCGGCGTCTTCACTATCATTTTCAGCCGTGAAAATCTTTTCCAGAAATCGTACGCCCTGGATGTGGTCTTCGACGAGATCATGGGGGTGCGTGAAGGCGACAACATCTATTTGCGCGGCGTCATCATCGGACGCGTCCGCCGCATCGTCGTCGAACCCGACGGTGTGCGGATGCGCTTGTCGTTGACGCGCGAACTCCATCTGCGGGAGGATTACCGGATCGAAATCCTGCCCGCGTCCGTGCTGGGTGGCCGCTATATCTACGTCTATGAGGGCTCACCATCTGCACCGCGGCTGCCGGAGGGCACTCCAATCCGCGGGCTAACGCCGGTGGATCTCATGGGCTCGGCGACACGCGTCGTGCAAAACATCCGGCGCGCCATCGAGGAGGAGGGTCTCCTCGCCGATCTGCAGGCGGCCGCGCGCAATATCCATGAAATCACTCGAAAACTGGCGCAGGGCGAAGGCACGATCGGTCGGCTGCTGACGGACGAGACCGTGCATCACGATATCGCCGCTGTCACCGCCGATCTGCGCCGGGCGGCCGAGCGATTGGCGGCCGGCGAGAGCACCCTCAGCCGCCTGCTTTCGGACAAGGGCGAAATCTATAACGACGCTGCGGAAATCGCCCGGAATCTACGAGAGGTTTCCGCCCGTCTCAACAACGCCGAAAGCCTGCTCGGCAAGCTGCTGGCACCCGATGACACTGTCTATGACGACGTGCGCGCCGCCGCGCAGTCACTGCGGACCGTAGCGGACACAATCGCCCGCGGCGAAGGGACGATCGGCCGGATCGTGATGCGGGGTGAGCTCTATGAGGAAGTCCGGTTGTTGGTGAACGAACTGCGCGCGACCATTGACGATTTCCGCGAGACGGCGCCGGTCTCCACCTTCACGAGCATTTTCTTCGGCGCATTCTGAGATGGGCGTTTTTCCAAACCTTGGAAGACCGTGGCCCTGAATTTTCCAAGCCTTGGAAAGCGGATATCCCGTTCTTCAACAAACAGCGGTGTCCGTAGGACCGAAGCCGGCGGCGCCGCGGGCCCTTGGGGGGCGGCCTCCGCTGAGCTATGAATATACCGGTTTTCCTTTGCCTTCTTGAACGAACTTTTTCTTCATGGTAGGGAAACGGCGGGCGCAACGAACGGCGCCGGCAGTGGGGATTTACGTGCTGCGGACCTTGCGGTTAAGAAACTTCGCGCTGGCGGAGGACGTTGGTGTGGAATTCGAGCCGGCGCTCAATGTGATCACCGGAGAGACGGGCGCCGGCAAGTCCCTGCTGGTCGGCGCCCTCGCGTTATTGCTAGGCGAACGGGCCGATAAAGACCTCATCCGCACCGGCGCCGATGCCTGCACCGTGGAGGCGGTTTTCGAAACGGAACCGTCTTCTCCCTTACAGGGTCTTCTCGAGGAGGCGGGTCTGCCGCCCTGTGAGAACGGGCGCCTCATTCTGCGGCGCATAGTGCGCGGCAGCGGCTCGCCGGTCTGGATCAATGATAGTCCGACGACCCTCGCTGTACTACGCCGTATCGGGGAGTCCCTGGTGGACCTGCATGGTCCGCACGATCAGCAGTCCCTTTTCCAGCCGGCCGCCCAGATGGACGTGCTCGACGCCTTCGGAGGGCTTGAGAAACCACGCGCCGCCTACGGCGCCGCGCATCAGCGCGTTCTCGCCGCTGAGGCACGACGAGCCGAGCTGACGCGGGATACGGGCAATCCCGCCGAAGAAATCGAACGGCTGGAATGGATGATCAAAGAAATCGAAGGGGCCGATCCGAAAGAAGGTGAAGAGGAGGAGGTGCGCCGCGAGCACGACCGCATCGGTCACGCCCAACGTATTCTCGAGCTCGCCGCCGGCATTACCCAGGCGTTGACGGAGGCAGAGGACTCGGCCTTCGCGCGTATGGCATCCACGCAGCGCGCCTGGGAGGAATTGACGCGGTTGATGCCGGAGGCAGCCGAATGGCGGTCGGAAGTCGTTCGGCTCACCGAGCGCGTGCGCGATGTCGGTTTCGCTCTCATGCGCGCCGCTGAGGCGATCGACGTCAACCCGTCACGATTGGACTGGCTGGATCGGCGGCTGGCGACCTACGCCTCACTTCGCCGAAAGTATGGGAATACCGTCGCCGAGATGCTCGCCGCGGCGGAGAAAGCGCGGCAGCGTCTAGAGGATCTGCGCATGCGAGGTGAGCGGTTGGCGGCCGTCGAGGCGGAACTGGCCGAGGCGCGCGCCGAACGCGAGAAACGGGGACTGGAGTTGCGCCGCCGACGGCGCGCCGTGGCTGACGAGCTGGCCGAGGCGATCACTGGCGAACTCGAGTTTCTCGGTTTTCCAGGCAGTGCCTTCGCAGTGGATCTTTCCGATGCGCCGCCCGGCCCCTCCGGTATGGACGCCATCGAGTTCGGTTTTGCGCCGAACGTTGGTGAGGCCATGCGCCCTCTGCGCGCCATCGCATCGAGCGGAGAGATTTCACGCGTGATGCTCGCCGTGAAAGCCGTTCTCGCCCAGCAGGATCGCGTGCCCGTGCTGGTGTTTGATGAAATTGACGCCAATCTCGGCGGCGAGACCGGCCACGCCGTGGGACGCGAGCTGGCGGGCGTCGCCGATCGCCATCAGGTCATTTGTATTACGCACTTGCCGCAGGTCGCCGTTCATGGAACCGCGCATTATGTGGTCTCGAAATCCGTTCGAGACGGCCGTACCTATTCTACTGTCGAGCGCGTCGAGGGCGACCGGCGCGTTGCGGAAATTGTCCGTATGCTCGGCGGCGATCCGAATTCCGAGGCGACTGTTCGCCATGCGCGGGAGATGCTTTGCAAAGCACGGCGGAATTCGTAACAACAGCCCTGTCCGCGCCACGGGAGGGCCGAGGGGGTTTGGCCGGCTTCGATATCATGCCGCCCCTTGAATTAGGCCCGACGGTTCCAGTTAGAACCAGCCCGGTGGGGCGCGTCCGATGGTGATCCACGTGCGCTGTACGGGGCACCATTCCTGAAGCACCGCGGAATCGCGGTAGCCGTTGGGGTAATAAACCCGCCGCGGGCCTCGCGCATAAACGTACACCCCCGAACGTCGAAAATACCTCTCATAATCACAGACCGGCGGCGGGGGCAGCACAGGCGGCCATGGCCGTGTTACAAGCGGAGGGGGCGGTGGATACGGCAACGCGCAAAAGTTCCATGCGGGCTTCACCACCACAACGGGCTCTCGTCCGATCGTGACGCTCCAGGTCACGCGCTGCGCTAACGCCGATGCCGCCGCGCCCAACATCGCAAACGCCAGGCCCAGCGTCTTCGTTTTCATGGCCCTTTCTCCCGTAGGCTTTATTTAAGACGCGCGAACAGCCCTTTATATTCATTTATATTCGCGCCCTGACATCCCCGGAATAGGGGCGTGAAGGGCCAGGGCTACCAACGTCGGCCATGACACAGAGCCCACACGCGTCTCGCGCATCGAGAGGCCATTCGAGTCAGTTGATCGGAAATGGAACGCGCCCGAAAAGTTGTCCTGCTCGACACGTCCTCCAATCCGGCAGATTGCGATTTCTCTTCGTCCGAATCCCTCCAGGCGTAACGCAACAATAATACGATCCTACGGCGGCGGCGCCGACGCGGAGGTTTAGCCCGACCATTACGGCCGCCCACGTCGAAGTTCGCACGTTTTTTTCATCTGGTGCTTTCCCCGACTTCTCTTTCCGATACGGTCTCCCAACGCGAATTCAGATGCACGAGGCCTAGCGCGCCGGTCGAGTTGTGTACGGCGAAGGGATACCAGTCTTCGCGCCGATGGAATTGAACGGTGTGATCCGCCGAGTGGATCGCGAGAGAGAGCAGATAGCTGCCCTGCAGGAGCGTCAGCGGGTCGAGCACCAGCCGCATGATGCCTCGTCCCTCCAGCCGCGGAACCGGCGTCCCGATGATTTGCGTGTTGCTGCCGAAGACATACAGGCCGTTGGCGGTCTTGACGGAAAAGCCAAAGACGGCGTGATCGATCGGTCGGCGCGCTTCCCATGCGACGTCCACACGCATCGGGCGGCCAGTTTCCAGAATGCCCGTTTCGTGGCCGTCGGCGTCGCAGATACGCACATCGCGGATTTCCACGTCGCGCGTGCCGAATTCCTGGGTGAAGATCGGACCGCCTTCGCCCATATACTCACGCAAGTAGCGCAGAATCATCTCGTCGGGCGGCCCCTTCGCAGCCAACCGTCCCTGGTACATCAGAAAAACCTCGTCACAGAACTCCTCGACAGTCTGCAAGGCGTGGCTGACAAAGAGCAGGGTTTTTCCCCGCCGCTGAAAGGCGCGGATGCGATCCAGGCATTTGAGCTGGAAGGCGACGTCGCCAACGGCCAGCACCTCGTCGATCAGCAAAATGTCCGGATCGAGTTCGACGGCGACGGCGAATCCGAGGCGGACATACATCCCGCTGGAGTAGTTTTTCACCGGCTGGTCCATGAAATCTTTCAGCCCGGCGAACTCCACGATCCGGTCATATCGACGGCGGATATCCTCGCGCGGAATACCGAGAATGGCCGCGTTCAGAAACACATTCTCCCGCCCGGTGAGATCGGGGTGAAAGCCGGCGCCGAGCTCCAGCAGCGACGCAAGGCGCCCTTCCGCGCGCACGTAGCCCTCCGTCGGCGCGATGGTGCCGGCGACGAGTCCTAGCAGGGAGCTCTTGCCGGAGCCGTTCGGACCGATCACGCCGACCGTCTGACCTGCGCGCACGTCGAAGTCCACGCCGCGCAGAGCCCAAAAACGACTGGCGCGAACGCGGCGCATCCGGCCGGTCAGCGCCCCGAAGAGCGTTGGCGGCGCATGGCCGCGCATCCGGTAGCACTTGCCTAACCCTCGGGCCTGGATGACGCTGTTCATTTCTTCACAAAAAGTCGGCGAAATTGCGCTGGGCACGGCGGAAGATCGCCAAGGCGACGGCCAACATCGCCCACGAGATCAACAGACCGCCGATGGCCCAGCCATTCCAGGGAAACGATAGGTCCGGCAGCAGGGCGGCGCGGTAGCCTGTGAAGACCGGCGCCAATGGATTCAGCAGGTATAGCCTCAGCAGCCAGGGCCGCGCCGTGCCCCATGGCTCCACCAGGCCCAAATCATACATGGCTGGGCTTACAAAAAACCATGCGCTCAGTCCCACGCCGACGAGGTGTTGTGTGTCGCGAAAATACACGTTCGCCGCTGAGAGCAGTAGCGCCAGTGCAAGATTGAGCGCCGCATGCGTGGCAAAAATGACCGGCAGCACCGGCGTCCATGCGCTGAAAAACGCGCCACGCCGCACCAGCAACACGCCCACCACCGCGAACTGCACAAATAAGCTGAACAGGTAATTGACGGCATTGGCCGCCGTCGCCGCCGTCGGCAACAGCACCCGAGGAAACGCCACTTTCTTCACGAGATTGGCGTTGCCGGTGATGGCCGTCAGCCCGCTCTGCACGGACTGGGCGGTGAATGTCCACGCAAAAACCCCGATGATCACCGACTCCACCGACACGCCGCGATCGGCCAGCAGACGCAAGAAGAAGACGTAAATGGCCGCCATGAGCAAGGGCGTCAGCAGTGCCCAAAGAAAGCCGAGCAGCGACCCCTTATAGCGGGCTTTGAGCTCGCGCGCGACAAGATTGGCCAGCAGCTCGCGCGCAGCGCGACGCGGCGGATGGGTCCGCAAAGCGGTCTCGGTAGACGGTGCGAAATTCGCCGGCGCGGTCGTCATGGCGCCGTTTCCTCTCGTTCCAGACCTTCCAGCGTCATCGTCACGCTTCCATAACCGCGCGAGCTTTCAGAGACAACCACATGGATACGCGCGAGCCGCCATGGCGGACGCGCCTCGGCGCAACGGTTTACAAACGCGCCGATCCATTCCAACGGCGCCTCGTGAAACACCCCTTCGACGCGTCGCCGCCGCCAACCATCGGCGATCGGCTCCGGCTCGCGCTCTTTCCATTCCGGCGCGGCCAGGTCCGTCGCCATCCGGCGGAAGATTTCTTCCGGTGCCGTCAATGGAGCGCCCGAAAGAGTATCCCACGCGGCGCGAATGCCATCTAGCCGGGTCAGTTCTGCGCGGAGCCGCCGCGCTTCCGCCACGTCCATCCGTTTGCGGCGGATGGAGTTGTCGAGACGCGGAGCCTCCCGCAACGCCATCACACTCGTTCCCAAACCGACCAGCGCAAACAGCCAGGCAATGATCGGCAGCGGGAGGCCCCGACGACGTGTCATGGTCGCGTCCCTTTCATCGTAAATGCGGGACCGGTGCCGCCGCGTTTTTCCAGCGTCCAGCCTCGGTCGCGCAGCGCTTGCTCCAATGCAGCCACCTCTTCCGTTCGCGCTGCTGTTCCGGTCACCAGCAGCCGCTGGTCGGAGATATCGGCCTCGTGTAGCTGAATATGGACATCGGCGGCAGTGCGCAGCGTGGTCGCCAACGCGTGAAGGGCAGGCGCCTCGGCCGCGCGCGCAAAGGGTGCGGCGCTTTCGCGGCGACGCTCCACCGCCGCGCGCGCGACGACCAATTCTCGTCCGTACGGCGCACGCCGCACCGCTGCAATGTCCGCCGCGATGCGGGAAAGATCGGCGCCGGCTTCGGTATCCGCGCGGCGCAACGCGGCGAGGCCGGCCAAGTTCACCGCGGTGAGCAGCGCCCCTGTCGTCGCCAAGCCTAGCCAGGCCCGTGCCTCGGAGCGGGCGCGCCAGGAAGCCCAGTCGGGATGTTCATCCTCGGCACATCGCAATTGCCCGGAGGAAGCTCCAGCATCCCCTGCAGCGCGAGCCAGCGATCGCGCCAAAAACGATGCCGGTTCGGGATATTCGGCAAAAACGATATGCCCGTCGGCCGCCAGGCGCCGTTCCGCCTCTGCTCGAACCTCCGGCGGCGGTAAGGCGGGGCCGCACCAATGCCATTGCAGAGGTCTTTTCGCAACGCCGAAGGTCTCCGCCCGCCATCGACGTAGAAACGGAAGACAAGCGGACGCCACCGCCGCCGCGTCAACGCCGGCGGACGGCGGTGGCGCCGATATGGCCCAGCGAATCTCCGTCTCCAGGCCGCCCACGCCCACCCAATTATCTCCACCGGCATAGAGCACGATCCGTGCTGCGTCCGGTTCTTCATGGATCGGCGATTCTGCCAGGCTCCCGATCCATAACGCCAGCCCCTCCGATACGAGGATCGCGGGATCAAAACCAGCGGCACGCAAGGCTTCCAGACGCCGCGCAATAGCGTCGCGCGGCGCCACAACGGCCACCACGGACATTTCGTTCACGGCCGAAACGCGCATTTCGGGAATAACATAGCGGCATTCCTCCAGCGAAAACGGGATGGTCGCATCCAGCAGGGAAGGCAGGACTCGTCGCGCGCGCGCACGGTTTCGCAACGGCACACGCAGGCGGAGCACCACGCCCTCACGGCAGGGCACGGCTGCGACCGCGAGAGCGCGGCGACGCCGCTGGGCCTCGCGGATGAGCGAGGCGGTGGGGGCGGTGGCGAGCGAGTCGGAAGTCGGGGACGACATCTTCAGCAGAGTCTCCGTACGTTCTCCGCGACAAAACCGCTCGTATCGCGCGACCGCCAGAAATCCCTCCCGCCAGTCAATGCCGTATCCGGTGGAAATGCGCATGGTAAAATCTCTCGCTCCAGATCGTCGGCAGTATAGCGGGAAATTCACCCCTGCGCTATGCAAAGACGAGACAGACCCTTCGGGAGAAAAAGCGAGAGATTGAATTGTTCCTGCCTCGATCGCGCTGGTCCCCATCGCGCTTCTTGGCCGGCCGATCGTGTTAGCGGTTATGGCGTCCCGTGTGGAGGGGAGGACCACCCATAACGCCGACATGGTGTAGACCGCCGTCTGGCGCGCCACATCAAAGGCGACCGGTCGAGACCGCTGCCACATCATCCATGTTCACCATCCATTCTCTGTTTCTTTTGCTGTCCGCGGCGGTCGACGGCATTAAACATTCTTTTCCGACGCGCTTCCGATCTTTCCAAAACCACCGCGCCACTCTCCGTTTTTCAACTGACAGCACGACGCCCCTTTTTTTCTCTTCCGGAAAACCCAAATCTTGAACCCACATTTTCCATTTAGGCAGACCAATGGTGTTTTCACCCTGTGATGATTGGGTGCAGTGAGGTTGTGCTTGTGTTCGATCAATCGTAGAGCGGTCATTTCATGGTCTGTGCCCTCCCCCGATTACGCCTCGACGGTTGCCCATGGGGCAACCGCATGGCAGTTGCACAGCCGCAGATCGACACGGTGAATGCGCTGCAACCCGTAGCGGATTTTGGCCCACCGGCGGCGATCCTGCACGCCCAGGCGCAGCGTCGGACGGCGGCCGCCGCTGCCGTAGATGGCT
>CALLML010000003.1 GCA_938005705.1 uncultured bacterium | reverse complement strand
TCGGCGGGATCATTCCAGACTTGAGCGGCGATGTCGTTGAGGGTATGCATAAGAGTGCTCCAAGGGATGGGGAAAGGGGCCGGCTTCTCCAACCAGGATTCGGCCGCCCCTTCCCTGTTCTGATCTCGGTTCATGTTCTTCTTTTTCATGGCGTCTCCTCCGGTTCGTACACAAGATTTTTTCTACACCCCATCTTGGGAAACCCACATAAAAGTTTGACTGGGTTTCAATTGCATGTTGACGCACGATGCTCTCGTGGTATGATATGATGTGAGAGTTACGGGTCGCGATCTTCAGTTCAGTGGAATCTTCGGAAGGAGGAGATACGATGTTCAGTTCTGGTACTGCATGCAAGCGGGCAATCATGGTTGCCCTATTGGCGGTGTCTGCTTCCACGACCGCTCCTGCTGCCATCGTCTACACAGACAACTTCGACTCCGGCGCTCAGCTTCCCTGGGAGAACCAGAGAGGCAACTGGGTTGCGGGCAGCGGGGCGTACTACGCCGGGTCGCCGGGAAACGTTCCCGTGACAGCCTCGCTCCTGCCTTACGACGTCACCGACTTTGTTGCTGAGGTCGACATCGCCGGCGTGGCAGACGGGGGCCTGTGGGCCCGTGCTGATTCGGCTGGCACTGCCGGCGTGATGCTGATCCTGCACTCCTACAACATCTACTGGCATGTCATCACAGATCCGTCCTCTGGACCCTGGACCCCGTATGGCACGCAGTCCTGGGCCGGGTCGAGTGTGCATGTCAAACTCACTGCCGCCGGCGACATCCTGACCGCTTATCTTGATGGCGCTACCACGCCGATCACGACGCTGGATCTTTCCACCATCAGCCGCCCGGGATATGACTATTCGAGTGGCCGCTTCGGGTTGTACTCCAACTCAAGCCAGACCTTCGATAATGTGTCTCTGACTGTGGTTCCAGAGCCCGCGACGATGGCGCTGCTGGCCTTGGGCGGGCTGTCGATGCTGCGCCGTCGTCGGGCCTGACCTTCGGGGCGGTGGTTCGCAGGTCGGCGTCGTTGGCCAGTTCGGCGGCCCGCCGCCTGGCCCGTTCGGACAGGTCGCCGCTGGCGTTGGCCTGGATGCGCCAGGCGATGCGCTTTCGCAGCCAGTCCTTGTTGCCCGACCGTGTGGCCTCGCCGAAGACCTCGACGTGCTTGGCCCGCAGGTCCTTGACCGTCAACCGGCCCTGGGCGGCGACGTCTTTGGCGATGTTCACACTCATGCTTTTCGAGCTCCTTTCATGTCTTGCTCGTGGCTATCGAGCGAGCACATGAGGGCTCGTTTCGGCCCCCTCATCAAGGCCGTTTTGCCTCTGTTCCGAGAGATTTTCGGAGGTGCGAGAGGAACGCGAACCTGGCGATGCTTGGGCGGCCTGGCGGAGGCGAAGCACGCCCCGGGCGAGGATGGCGGCGATCTCCTGGCGGCGCTCGTGCGGGGTCATCGCGGCCGGGTCGACGACGGGTTCTTCCATTGCGGGCTCCTTGCGGTTGTGCCCACAACGGCCTTCGCCTAGCGACCGGCTCGCTGTCTGGCTGGGTTGGTGCTCTTCGTCCTTTTCTTACTTACCCGGCGCGAGTTCGAAATGGCGGTAGGGTCCGAGACGAATCGGCTGTAAACCGAATACAGACGACGTTAGAATGTGATTCGACCAAGATTCACGGAGCTTTTCGGGATTGGTATCGCCATCATGAGGAACACACATGGGAACCTGGGGCCTCAACGTTCTTGACGACGACGTCGCCTCCGACGTGCATGGAGACTACATCAAGCGGTTCAATCTGCAGATGCCTCACGATCAGATTGTGAGTGAGCTTGCCGGGGAATACGCCGACGAGCTGACCGATGAAGATGACCGACCCGTAGTCTGGCTCGCGATCGCGCGTGCGCAATGGGACTGCGGGGCCCTCGATCAGCGGATTCTGGATCGCGTGCGCGAGATCGTTGCTGAGGGGCAGGGGCTGGAGAGATGGGCGGAGGCAGGAGCGGGCGAGCTGGCGCGTCGTCGCGAGGCGCTGAGCACATTCCTCGCAAAGCTACAGACCAGAAATCCACGCCCCCGAAAGCCTCGCAAGGCCATCCAACGCAAACCGGTGTTTCAGCCTGGAGATTGTCTTGCGATCCAGCTGAGCGACGGGGACTACGCTGCTGCTTTGGTTCTGGAGAACCCGCCAGAAGACCGCGAGCCCGGCGATGACACCTACGGCATCAATCTGATAGGGTTGCTTGATTACAAGGGTAAGACAAAGCCGGGCCTCGATGTGTTTGAGCAACGGCAATGGCTTCGCCTGACTCACCACTCCTGGGGCGGTCAAGTGCAAATCGTCAACGTGATGGCATTGAGGTTCAGGGCAGTGAAGGACCGGTTTGAGGTGGTTACCAAGATCGCGCTTCGGGCAGACGATCCCAGGCAGGAGCGCAAGCCGTTGGGCGGAGGGGCGCATATCGATCGGTTCTCCTTCTACACGGGGTGGGACTTCGCTGAGCAGGTGGTGTTTCAGGACAAATGGAATCGCGGCGAACGCTGAGCGAGGCCAAGTTTCCGTGATAACCGAACCCAACATTGACGGGCGCGACTTGCCTCCAGAGGCAATCCGTAATATCAAGCGGCGATATCGCCGCATATGCTGGTTGGCATACGGCCTTCTTATCTTGGTGCTCGCGGACCTCGTTTCAGGAAACACGGCCACGGGGGCTTCTCTCGTTGCCGTGGCAATCGCGCTGGTGATATGTGTGACCGCTTGGTATTACTCGCACCGTGCGATTTGGCTCGCGAGGTTTGGGGAAATCATTGAAGGAAAGATCCTCGCCGTCCACAGCCACCGAGGGATACGTAAGCTCGTTGATCTGCACGGGCTTGTGGGCGTTGTCATCGAATACCAGGTCGGCGACAAGCATTTTCGGTGGAAGAAGTCCATGCACATGGCCCTGAGGCCGCAGGTGGGCGCGGTCATCCAAGTGGTGGTTGACCCTCGAGTCCCGAGGCGAACCATGTTGCTGTTCGATCTCAGGGCACGTTTGGTCAAGTCATAGGCTGGATGGTGCGACGTACCGCAAGCCGGGTTAGGGGTTCGAAATCACGCATGGTCCCGGTGCGGACGGGTCTATTAAATTCTCGACGGCTGTTTACGAGAGAGTCCGAGAGTTCGGGCCGTTGCTCTTGCCGGGCGGGCGAGAACGTGTAGGTTCACGGCTGCAACGTGGTGGAGGCGGTTTGAAACAGAGGGCGCGGCCCGCGTGGGCGGAAACGCCGTAACCCTTTGCCAACCGCGAGATACGAAACCGCCCGGCCAGTTTCTTGGTCGGGCGTTTCCGTTAACTTGGACTGGCGAAACAGTTCGCCAGGTTGATTTTGGCTCCGGCGGTAGGATTCGAACCTACGACCAAGTGATTAACAGTCACCTGCGCTACCACTGCGCTACGCCGGAACTCACAATTATACGGCACCGAGATAAATCTGGCCTCCAACGGCACAGAACCACTGCGCTATGATGAAACAACATTGATGGAAAACTTACCATGAATGTTTCGATTCGTCAACGGACACAAACCGTACAAGAGCCGATTGCGCTGTGGGGATGAGCGGCAAATACAGGCGCGGGCGAAGGGAGACGAAAAATCGTTTACCTCAACGGCCCCGCGCCATTCGCTTTTGTTCAGCCGCTTCCCCTAAACACGAGTTTTTCGGCCATTCTGCGATTCGCGGACAGTGTGGGAGCCAATTCGCTTTTCATGGTGTCTTCTCCAGTTCATACCCAAGATTTTTCTACACCCACTCGATTATCGCAGGTGACGCGGACTCTCACCCGGTAGGGCGGAATCCGAAACTCGAAGAAAAACCGACGAGAAGGGATGGTTGTAGCGACCGGGGCATCCCCTTAGGGAGATTGATGATTATTCTGTTCTCTTCTCCCCATTCGTATCTGTTCGCGCCCCCCATCCGGAGCCTGGTACACCCGTACACGGCAAGCTCGCCGGCGGGTGAGCTTCCAAGGCTTGGAAAAATATTCGCCGGATTTTCCAAAATCTGGAAATCTGCCCGCCGAGGCGGCAAGATCACGCGAGTGGCGGGTCCCGCGTGATGATCAGAAGCGACTCGTCGGCCTCCAAATTGTCGTTAAGACCGAGCGGCCGGACCACGCCTTCAACCAGGGAGAAGCCGCGCACGACGCGTGCACTGATTTCAGACGTCAGTTCCAGAAAATCGAGAAGGGTGAAGAGATGGATATTCGGCGTCTCATACCAGCGATAGGGCAGGGCGGGGGTGCTCGGCATGCGTCCCTCGATCGCCAGCGAGAGGCGAACGCGCCAACTGCCGAAGTTGGGGAACGAGACGATGCCATACCGCCCCACTCGCAACACGTCGTTTAGGACCCGCAACGGCTGGTGCAAGGTCTGGACCGTTTCTTCCAGCACCACGTAATCGAAACTCTGGTCGGGAAATTCTCGTAATCCCTCATCCAGATTCGTTTGGAGCACGGGCACTCCGAGCGTCAGGCACTGCGACACGGCCTCGAAATCAATCTCGACGCCCTGCCCGCGGACGGACTTGTCGCGGATGAGACGGTGCAAAAGCTCGCCGCCGCCACATCCAAGGTCGAGCACCGAGGCCCCCTCGGGAATCTGGGCCTCGATCAAGGCATCCTGCCAGCGGGGCTGCGCGGGTGGAGGAGGGGGGCGTTCGCGCAGCTGAGCGCACAGGGTTTCAACATCGATGCCCGTCAGGGCCGGATCTTTTCGCGCGGCGAGAGAGCGTGCAACCTGTTCCAGCAACTGCGGCATCGGCGGGCGGGAAGACTTCATATGGACCACCCCTTTCGCGCCGGGTTGAAGAAGGCTGAGATCAGGCGGCCAACGGCATCGGTCTCGACAAGAAAAGCGTCATGACCGAGGTTGGAGGGCACATCCACATAGGTCACAGGCCGGCCGGCGCGGCACAGATGTATCGCGAAGTCCCGGCATTGTGCGCGGGGATAGAGCCAGTCGGATGAAAACGACACGATGAGCATTTCAGCGCGCACGCGCCGGCAGGCCGTCGCCAGGTCGCCACCGCCCCATGACTCGGCACAGTCGTAGTAGTCCATGGCGCGGGTGATATAGAGATACGCGTCGGCGTCGAACCGCTCGACGAAAGCGCGGCCTTGGTACTCGAGGTAACTTTCCACTTCAAATTCCACGCCGAAACCCGATTTTGGCCCGTGTGCGACTCGACGGCGTCGTCCGAATTTCTGGTGCATACCCGATTCGGACAGATAGGTGATATGAGCCAACATGCGCGCGGCCGCCAGGCCGGCATCGGGACCTTGACCGTCTTCGTAATCACCGTTCAAGAACAACGGGTCGTTCATGATCGAATACCTGCCGACGGCGTTGAAAGCCAGTCCCTGGGCCGACAGTCGCGGCGACGCGGCTAAAACGATGCAGCGCGCCACGCGCTCCGGAAACGCCATCGCCCATTCGATGGCCTGCTGCCCCCCCAGCGAGCCGCCGACCACACCGTGAAGCCGCTCGATACCCAGGTGATCGAGGAGTCGCGCCTGAAGCCGCACCCAATCACCCACGGTGACCTTGGGAAAAGAAAGACCATATCGGCGGCCCGTCTCCGGGCAGATGGAACGAGGGCCAGTCGTACCGTAGCAGCCGCCGAGGACATTGGCGCAAATGACGAAAAATGTCCGCGTGTCGATCGCCTTACCCGGTCCTACGACGGCATCCCACCAGCCGGGCTTGTTTTTGCGCCAGGGGCGATGGGTGTCGGAAGCATCCCGGTCCCATCCCGCGACGTGGGCGTCGCCGGACAGTGCATGGGCGATTAGGATCGCGTTGTCGCGGGCGGGCGAAAGCTCGCCGTACGTTTCGTACTCAACAGTCACTTCATTCAGATGTCCACCGCATTCCAGCTGCCAGGGCGTGTCCGGAGGGGTGAGGCGCCACGTGAACGCCTTTGTCCAGCCGACGGAGGTGGGGCTGTTCGGCGGGTCATATTTTCTCAGCCGGGCCTTCATGTCTTTTGTAAGGGCGATGAGCGCTCGATTTCAGCGAGCGCCTCCCGCTCCCAAACGGCATATTCTTCGGCCATGCGGTCGTAGAGAAGCCGGGTTGACGAGTTGGGGAGGATGGCGGAAAGCGCTTTTTCATCCGAGGCGGGCGTGGTCAATTCGGCCCAATCCGCCGCCCGCCCGTCCGCCTGCCGTACCGCGTGCGCGGCGCGGATCGCCGCCCCCAACGCCGCGCTGTTTGAAACAGGAGCGTGATAGACCGGGCACCCCAGGACGTCCGCCATGATTTGCCGGATTTCGGGGTTCTTTGAGGCGCCGCCGGTCGCGCGGATGCCGAGGGGTTGGCCTCCCATCCATTGGGAGTGGACACGGATGGCCAGCATTTGCGCCTCCACCACCGCTCGGCAATGCGCTGGCGCGTCGGAGGGGTCTAAACGACGATAAAAGGGACGGGGATACCGAATACGCGGCACAATCTCTGGAGAGAACCACGGCAGCATCATACCGCCGTGATTGCCGGGAGGTGTCGAACGCAACGCTTCGGTAAAACGATCCCAATCCATGTGATGTTGATTTCGAACGCGCTCTCGCGTGAGAGACCCGTTCTGAAAACACGAGAGCGTGAAATAGCCACCCATGGGGGCGCCGAACACATGCCCCTCGCCGCGGGAGTCCGTCCGGCATTCGCTCAACAGCCGAAAGACCGTGTCGCTGGTGCCGAGGCTGATGGCCATCCAATCCGGTTCAATCAGACCCAGGCCGACGAGGCTGGAAGGGTTGTCGCCGGTGCCGACCACCACGCGCGTGTCGGGACTGAAGCCGTGGCGGATTACGAGCCACGGCGCGACTTTTCCCACGATCGTGTCGGAAGGGACGATGGCGGGCAATCGCCGGCGGAGGTCGGGGGCGGTGGCCCTTAACGCAGCTTCATGCCAGTCGCATGCGCGGATGTCCATAAGATTCATGCCAGCCGCATCGCCCGGTTCCAACGGCGCCAGACGGCCGATCAGCAGCGAGGTAAGGAACGAGTTCACAAGCGCCACGTGGGCGGTGCGTTCCCAAGCCGCCGGGTCACGTTTCCAGAACGCGCGAATTTGAGGGCCGGTAAATCTTTCAAATGTGTTGGAGCCGGTTGCCTGGATCACCGCGCGATCGCCGCCGAGAGCGCGGCGAATGTCTTCGCATTCCTCCGATGTGGACACATCCATCCAGATCGGAGATGTCGCGCGCGAAAAAATGCCGTCGAGCTGAACGGCGAGGGGCGCGTCGGGACGAAGTTCGGCTATGCGCCTTTCCGCCTCGCTATTGAGATAGACCGAGCCGTGTTGCTGGGCCGAGACGGCAATGGCGCGCACCGTCCGAAGATCAGCGCCTGCGGCCCGGAGTCGAGAGAATATCCGATCCAGTCCGTCAGTCCACATCCCCGGTGGGGCATGGGCTACAGCGGGGTCGGGGTCCGGAAGGGCACCGTGTGGGCATCCATATTCCGGCAAATCCCGCCCATAATGGAGTCCCACTACCTGTCCCAAACGCCTCCGATGAGCGTCCCACAGCAGCGCCGTCACGCCCTGTGTGCTGGAATCTAAGCCCAGATACCATTCTGAATTCATGGTTATATTTTCAAAAGACATGCGCCCATGGCCGATAAAAATATCAGATTGACGAATGCATTGGCAATTAAGCGCGTGCCTGGTGTCCGACGCTCCATGGACCAAGGAATCGCCTTTGGTTTTTCGTGCACCGTGCGCATGGTGACGATTCTTCTCTTGTGTGTCCAGCGGATCACTCGTTTTACTCAAGGCCCCTGGTTTTATTCGAATAAACGGATGGTTCGCATCATTTTTTTGAGGAACGACATAGGGGGCGGCGGCACCGGACCGGCGTTTCGTATTGTCGAGGAAACGCGTGCGCGTTATATGTGCCGCAGGTCGGGGCCGTCAATGGCGCCAGACCTAGGTGATTCACCCCGGTTATGCCCCATACATGGCTTAACATCGAAGAGGTCGCGTCATATCTGCGCGTTTCGGTGGCGGACGTGCAGGAGTGGGCGCGTTGCGCCGAAATTCCATGTACGCGTCGGGGCGATCGGTACCTTTTTCGCCGTTCGGAGATCGAGCGCTGGGCATCTCGCCGCCTGCTGGAGAGCAAGCCGGGAGAAATCGTAGGGTTTCATCGTCCGCGATCACGCGATGAAGGTCCGACGCCGATCCTGGACCGGTTGATGCGTCCCGAGTGGATCGAACCGTCTCTCACATCGCGCACGCGGGCCTCGGTCATTCGTGACATGGTCGATTTTGCCGGCCGCACGGGTTTGCTGAACTATCCCGAAGACCTGTTGGCGGCCGTTCTCGCGCGAGAGGACGACGCATCCACCGCGTTGGAGGGCGGCGTGGCCTTGCTGCATGCGGCCAATCGAGAGCCCTATATGCTGGAGGATTCCTTCATCCTGTTGGGGCGGACTTGCCAACTAATCCCTTTTGGCGCTCCCGACGGGCGGGGGACGGATATATTTTTCTTGGTCTGCTGTGTGGATGAGCATCAGCATCTACAGGCGCTGGCACGGCTGTGCCTGGTATGTCTGCACACGGATATGTTGATGGTCATTCGATCCCTCGAAAAGGCAGCCGCGATCTATGCGGCCTTGATGGAAAGGGAAAGGATGGCGCTAGACAAAGTGTTGGCCAACCGCCGGAGGTAAGCCGTTTGGAAAATCCGCCAATAAGTGAAACCCAGCCTACCCTGTCGAAACAAACAGTGTCAGAAGACTCTGTTCCCCTGATATGGGGACGTCCATGCAGAATCCGTCTTGGACCCTCGTGGAGGAAAATGTGGCTGCGGAGGGTGAGGCAGCCGCGAATGCATCGAAGCAGGCACCGCCGGTGGCGTCGGTTTATTGCGCAGGCATTGACCGTTCTATTGGCCGGGGTGTTAGGGTGGGCGATATGGCGCATTCGGCGCGAGAGCAAAGGCTTGTCTCCTAAAACGATTCCAGAGCCCTTGAATGCGGATAAAACCTTTTCCAACCCTCTCTCGATTCGTCCGTGAATTATTCCTCGGTAAATGACGGGCGATGGAGTGACGCCCAGTGGCGACGTGCTCTGGCGGATCATCTTCGCACATTTCCGACAACCCGACGTTTGCACTACGATCCGATTTCTGTTCCTCGCCGTGCGATGGCTCGCAAACGTCCGCGCTCTGAAATCGAGACCATCGCGTTGTTTTCCGCCCTGTTGGCCTATGGAAAAGTCGAGATGTTTCTATCCATCATTCGCCGGGTGGCGGAGATATGCGACTATTCATTGCGCGAACTGGTTTGGTGTCCGCCGCGATCTTGGCGCTGGCCCGCCTATCGTTTTGCTACGGGTGCCGATTTGTGCGCTCTGGCCCGCGCGATTGTGGTGGTAAGCGAACTGCCGGGCGGTTTGCTTGCGGTTTTTCGCCGCGGTTGGTTGCATACGCGCAATATTTGGGAGGGGATTAAGGCATTGCGCGAAAATTTGCTGGACGTCGTGCCTGCGACGGATCATACCCCCGGGCTACGCCACCTCCTGCCGGCTGTCGGCGCGTCCGCCGCGAAACGTTGGATGCTGTTTCTGCGCTGGATGGTTCGACGAGACGATGGCGTGGATTTAGGGTTATGGAAGGAGATTTCCCCTTCCGCCCTGATCCTTCCGCTCGATCGCCATATCCTCACACTGGCCCGTGATTTCGGATGGACCCACCGACAGTCCGCCAGTCGCCGCGCTGCAGAAGAGATCACGGCGGTGTTGCGGCGATTCGATCCTTTGGATCCGGTCCGGTACGATTTCGCGCTATGTCACATGGGTATCTCCGGCGATTGCCGACATGGTAGGGATCCGGACGCTTGCCGGCGATGCCGGTTTCGCTCCACATGTCGGAGGGGAAACGGGACATCGTTCAAGCGGGGGAAGCGAGGGCGCGGGTCATGCGAATAAGTGCTTCAAGTTTTTCCATAGCCGCGCCCGAGTCTATGGCCGTTGCCGCTTGCGCAACACCATCGATCGGTGAATCGATGAAACCGGCCGCCATCAGTGCGGCTGCGGCATTCGCCAGCACGATGTCCCGTCGCGGCCCCTTTGCGCCGCCGAGCACCTCGCGTACGATGCGAGCGCAATCTTCGGGCTCTCCGCCTTTCAAATCTTCCTGCCCGCAGCGCGGCAATCCGAAGGTCTCCGGTGTCCATTCGTAGACAGCGACAACACCCTCGCGCGCTTCACCGACTAACGTGGGTCCGGTCAGGGTAATCTCGTCCAGGCCGTCAAGCCCATGCACTACGAACAGCCGCCGTGCGCCCAACGCCGCCGCCGCCTCCGCCATAGGTCGCACCATGGAAGCGGCGAAGACGCCCATGACGCCATATGTGGCGCCCGCCGGATTGGAAAGCGGACCGAGGATATTGAAGACCGATCGGATTCCAATTTCGCGCCGTGGGCCAATGGCGTGTCGCATCGCAGGATGGAGATTCGGGGCAAACAGGAATGCGATACCGATACGATCAAGGCATTCGCCGAGCGCCACCGGCGAGAGCTGCAGATTAACGCCAAGGACGGCCAGCACGTCGGCGCTGCCGCAGCGACTGGACACGCTTCGATTGCCGTGTTTGGCGACCGTCACGCCCGCAGCGGCCGCGACCAACGCTGCCGCGGTGGAAATGTTGAACGTGTGAGCACCGTCGCCGCCCGTTCCGCAGGTGTCCACTACTTTCTGAGCTTGATGCGGCACAGCCGTAAAATTTTCCCGCATCGCGCGTGCACACCCAGCAATGATTTCCGACGTTTCGCCACGGATGCGTAACGCAGTGATGAAGGCGGCGATCTGGGCGGGAGTGGCCTCTCCCGCCATGATTTCACGGACCACCGTATAGGCCGCCTCCCCGCTCAGAGGGCGGCCTTCAACCAAGTTGCCAATCGCTTCCCGAATCATATGCCCTCCGCTGACAACGGAGCCCATGTCGCCGACGATGCGACAGCAATATGCAGCGTACCCACGTCGCCGTACCCTTCCCCTATACCCAAGGCGACCCGGCTCGTCGGCATCGTTGCATTTCTTGCGTATTAGTCAAGAAGGCGAACAGGGGGCCGAGCCGATACCGCTATGGAAGGTGGACAATCCGCCTTCGGTCATGGGCGATACGCGAAACAAATGTCAGGTATTTCTTTCAATGGCGATTTTACGATAATCGGCGATGTCCTTGCGCTCAGGGGCGCGCGGAAGGCGGTGAGGCGGCACCGTAAACCGGCCGGCCGCGTCCGTATTTGCTGTTGCTTGTACCGGAGGGACGGAGTAAGCAACCAGTTTAAAAGGAATATCACACGAGCAGAATTGGAGCGGGCCGTGAAAATCAAGTTTCTTGTGGTGGACGATATGCCATCCGGCCGCCAGTTGTTTCAACGCCTGCTGGAACATCATTTTGCCGATAGCGAAGTACTCCTGGCGGGCGATGGCAAGGAGGCGTTGGAAATCGCGCGTGAACACGGCATAGACCTGGCGATCGTGGATGTCATGATGCCCGGGATGAGCGGTTTCGATTTGTGTCGTGCTCTGAAGGCGGATACGCATCGAGGTTCGCCCATGATTCTGATGGTATCCGGTTATTTCGTCGAAACTCGGGATCGCATCACAGGCCTAGAAAAAGGGGCCGACAGCTATCTCTGCAAACCCTTCGATAATGCCGAATTGATCGCCCAGGTGCGGGCGCTATTGCGTATTCGCGAAAATGAACGAGCCCTTCGGGACATGAATCGGCGGCTCGAGGAGGAGTTGAAGGCCCGGCGTGCGGCCGAGCAGGCCACCGCGGAGGCGCTTCGGGCAGCGGAAGCGGCCGACAAGGCGAAAAGTGAGTTCCTCGCGCACATGAGTCACGAGATTAGAACCCCTATGAACGCCGTCATCGGAATGACGGATTTGCTTATGGGGACGGAACTCAGTCCCTTGCAGCGTGATTATGTGGAGACGATCCGGTCTAGCGGTGAGACGCTCCTGATGATTATCAATCAGATCCTCGATCTGGCGAAAATCGAGGCGGGTCGAATGGAGTTGGAGCGGCGAGCATTTTGCACCGCGGAGTGGCTGGATTCCACCGTCGGCATGGTGCGCGTCAACGCCGAGAAAAAAGGCCTGACGTTGAAAACCCGCGTGCGAGAGGGCGTGCCCGCCCGCATCGCGGGCGATCTCATTCGCATGCGACAGGTATTGGGGAACCTGTTGAGCAATGCCGTCAAATTTACAGATAAAGGATTTGTGGAAACAACAGTGTCCGCCGTCCACATGGAGGGTGGCAAATGTGAACTGAGAGTGGCCGTAAGGGATACGGGTATCGGCATTCCGCCGGAACAGATGGGAAAATTGTTCCGCCCCTTCAGCCAGTTGGATACATCGGTAACGCGGCGCTATGGAGGCACAGGGCTTGGACTTGCCATCAGCAAGCGCCTGGCGGAACTGATGGGGGGGAGGCTTTGGGTGGAAAGCGAACCGGGACAGGGCTCGACATTCACGTTTACCGTCACCGTGGACGTTTTACTGCCCGAAACTTCGAATGGTGAGCTTCGCGCGCACTTTGCCGGCCGTTCGGCGCTGATCGTGGACAATGATGAGACGAGTCGGATGGCTTTTGAACGCCACATGACGGAGTGGGGATTCCGTGTACAGTCAACAGGAGAGTTTGCCGAGGCTCTGCGATGGCTGGGGGCTGGTGAATCATTCGATGTGGCCATTGTGGACAAGAAATCGGCCGGTTCGAACGTTATCGCGGCAATAGAAGAAATGCGGAATATCAAAACAACTCAAACGATGCCTGTGATTCTGTGCTCGTCGGGCCGCAGGCGGTGGAAGCCTTCAACGAATGAAAAGGGGGATTTTCAGAATGGTCCGATGATTTCCGCCGTATTGAGCAAACCCGTAAAACACGACGATCTTCAGCTTGTGCTAAGCGCCATTTTGCAACCCGCAGACACCGGCGAGACTGACCAGCCGAGCGGTCCGCTGCCGAAATGCGTGCTGGTCGCGGAGGACAACCCCGTCAACCAGAAAGTGGTATTGCGTATGCTGGAGGGCATGGGTATCCACGCCGACGTCGCGGGAAATGGAGAGGAAGTGTTGGCACGTTTGCGGGAACGCGACTACGATGTAATTCTGATGGATGTCCAGATGCCGGTCATGGACGGCGTGGAGGCGACACGACGGATTCTCGCAGAATGGCCGGCCGATCGCCGCCCGCGCGTGATCGCAGTTACGGCTCATGCGATGCGGGGGGATCGCGAAAAATACTTGGATGCTGGTATGGACGACTATATTAGTAAACCATTACGTGAGAATGACTTGCGTCGAATTTTATCGGCTGCTGGTAAGAGATGGAACTAATCCGATGGCACGTATCCTGATTATTGAAGATACCGAAGATATTCGGAAGCTCATGATCCGAGCACTGCGACGAGTCGGTCATGAAGTCGTGGCCGTATCTGATGGTGCCCAAGGCTTGCGTGCCTTTCGCGAGGCGCCGCCAGAAATCGTTATCACCGATATTTTTATGCCCGAACAGGATGGTTTGGAAACGCTCCGCGAACTCCGACGCGAGGGACATTCGTTTCGGACGATTGCGGTCTCCGGCGGCGGTATCGCGGGGCAGATGGATGTTCTTAAGACGGCTCGGCAGATGGGCGCCGATCGCGTTCTGGCGAAGCCCTTCCGCATCTCGGAATTGACCTCACTTGTGGATGAGCTGCTGAAAGACGAATCTCCGTCGCCTTGATTGCCCAGGTGATGTTCAGATGCGGTCAAGTGTTTCGATGCCGAGCAACTGCAGCCCTTGTTTCAAGACTCGTGCGGTGATGCCGCACAGTCGCACTCGGCTTTCGCGCAACCCCTCTTCGGCCCGAAGAAAGGGCGCGGTTTGATAAAAACGGCTGTAAATTTGGGCTGTTTCGTAAAGATAGTCGGCCAGCACGTTTGGACGGTACTGCAGAGCGGCGCGCCGCAAGGCGTCGGGAAAACGGAGTAATTGGAGCGCCAGCCGGCGTTCGACCGGCGCCGAAAAACGAATCGGATAGGCGTCAGGATCGTTCCCGGGAAATCGTTCGGCATATTTGACGCGAACACTGGATATCCGCGCATAGGCGTATTGAAGATAGGGGGCGGAATTGCCCTCCAGCGTCAGGGCCTTGTCCCATGTGAAGGTGACGAGGCTTTGCGGATTTTGGCTCAAGTCCGCATACTTCACCGCGCCAATGCCGACACAGCGGGCGACTTCGCGTTGCTGGTCTTCCGGCATGGACGGGTCGTTCTCCCGGACAATGGCGAGCGCACGCGCCTCGGCTTCATCAAGCAGCCGTTCGAGTTTGATAACGTTGCCCTGGCGTGTCGAAAACGTGCCTTCAGGCAGTCGCATTAGGCCGAACCAGACATGCACGAGTCGCGCGCGGGCCCCGATCTTGCGGGCGATATGAAACACTTGGCGAAAGTGGAGCTGCTGGCGCTCGTCCGTGACGTAGATGATGGCGTCAGGCGCGAATTCTTCTTCGCGGCTCAGAATGGTGGCGAGATCCGTTGCGGCGTAATTGAAGCCACCATCGCTCTTGCGCACAATACACGGGGCGGGCTTCCATTCACCACCCTCATGACGCAACAAAGGATCTTCATCGGGCGGCATCGCGCCATCTGAGAATACACATAGCGCGCCATCGCTTTCGCGCGCCAATCCGAGTGCCTCCAATCGGGCTACGAGCTCCGGCAGCCGATCGTTATACCAACTCTCACCCCGTACGAGATCGAATCGCACCCCCAGACGCGCATAAATCCGTTCGAACTCACGTAAACTGTGATCCACAAACGATCGCCAGAGTGCGAGGTTCTCCGCGTCACCGCGCTGCAACTTGACCAGTTCCGCACGGGCGGCCTCCAGCCACGCCGGATCGGTCTGAGTTCGTTCGTAGCTTTTTACATAGATGCGTTCGAGCTCTTCGATGGGTTCCTTTTCATATGCGGCCCGATCGGCAAAATGTCGAAACCCGTGGATCAATATGCCGAACTGCGTCCCCCAGTCGCCCAGGTGATTGTCGGCGATAACGCGAAATCCAAGAAAACGATACATTCGATCCAGCGCATTGCCGATGACCGTTGAGCGGATATGCCCGATGTGCATCGGTTTGGCCACGTTTGGACTCGAATAATCGAGAATGACCGTTCGCCCAGCACCCAAAACGGGAACCCCGAGGCGCGCATCGACGCTGAGCGCCGCAACGGCCTCGGCCAGCCAGTCATCCCACAAATGAATATTGATGAATCCGGCGCCGGCGATATCTACCCGCGCTACGGCGGGATGCGAATCCGCCGCGGCCATCGCGGCCGTTGCGAGATCGCGTGGCTTTTGCTGGAACGCTTTTGCCAAGGTCATGGCCGCGTTACACTGATAATCGCCGAACTCTTCGCGAACGGTCGGCGAAACGGAGACATCGGCATCCGCCGGCAAGCTCTGGCCCCCGGCCTGTTCCAACGCTCTCTTCAACCAATCCGATAATTCCTGTTCGATGGTTAGTTTTGTGTTCAATTGCACTCTCACGCATTGACGTAACACGGCCCTACTATATAATCGAGAACGTGTTGTCTAAAATCATAAAGGCGTCCGTGCAGAACAGAATACGGCGCCACACACGGTAAAGGAGAACTGGGCCATGGCACCAACAAAAAAGAATCCTGCGGGAAGCAGCGGACCCCGCCGAGTGGCGCGCCGTCGAGCGGCCGGTGAGGCTGCGCCGACGCCACCTTTGCCTGAATCCGCGGAGGTATCGAAAGCGACTGCCAAGAGCCCGGCGCGTGTAACGCCAGAAGAGCGGCATCGGATGATTGCGGAGGCGGCCTACTACCTGGCATTGAAGAAAGGCGCGCACAGCGACCCACGGTCCAACTGGCTGGAGGCGGAAGCTCAAATTGACGCGCAGCTCCGCGCTGAAGGGCGGCTCTGAGTTCAGTCACTCCGAAAGAATTCGACGTGCCTCGTCGAGGAAAATGCCCCGGAGGTTCATCCGCAGGGCTTCGGGGTTGTCGGCGTGCCTCAAGGCCTCTGCCTCGGTAATATCACCCCGACGGACGAGATTGTAGATGGCTTGGTTAAAAGTTTGCATACCATCTTCGCCGCCCGTTTCGATAGCAGCAGGGAGCTTCTCCAACGAACCCTTGATCAGCAGGTTTCTTACAATCGGCGTATTAATCAGAATCTCCACCGCGGGCAGAACGCCGCCGGCCGTGGCGGGAATGAGCCGTTGACAGAATGCCGCGTACAGGGTGTCGGCCAGCGCGAGGCGCAGCGGTTCGCGCTCGGAAGAGGGGAACATATCCAGAATTCGCTGAGGCGCCTGCGCGGCCGTGGAGCAATGCAAGGTGCTGAACACCAAGTGACCGGTTTCGGCGGCGCGTAGCGCTGCTCGGAAACTCTCCGCGTCCCGCATTTCGCCGATCATGATAACGTCGGGGTCCTGCCGCATGAGATGCGTAAGGGCATGGTGAAAGGATAGCGTGTCCAGCCCGACTTCTCGTTGGGAGATGAGCGAAAGACGGTCCACAAAAAGATATTCTACCGGATCCTCGACGGTCAGGATGCGCATATGTTCGGAGCGATTGATATGCTCAATCATGGCCGCTAGTGTCGTGGATTTTCCACAACCCGAAGCCCCACAAACTAACACGATGCCGCGAGTGGCCAGTGCCAGTTTCTTGAGAATAGGCGGCAGATGCAGTTCCTCAATCGTTGGTATGATCTCCTTCACATGCCGTAGCGCCATATGCGGCAGACCACCACCGTGAAAGACGTTGACGCGAAAGCGGCCGACCCCCGGTTCAATAAGGGAAAAATCCACTTCGTGCTCTCGTTCATAGGCGTCCCGCTGATGAGGCGGAATCAAATCGGCGACAATTGTTGCCAGCTCGCCCGAAGGCATTGGAGGAAAACCGCTTTCAACCAATTCGCCTCGCACACGAAAGGCCGGAGGGCGATCCGGCGCCAAATGAATGTCCGACGCCTCCACCTGTGTCGCGCGATCTAGAAGTTCTCGCAGTGCGGACATAACCAGCCTGACTTTTCAGCGAGACAGCGGAAGTGGCCACGAATATCGTCCGATAGATTGATGAAGAGAATCCAGTTGCGGAATCGCCGACGATGACGGTCGTATTCACTATGCACCACAACGCCCTCACAACGCGCCGGGTGAGGCAGTTGAGCACCGGGTCCGCCGACCAGGTTTAATTCGATCTGCTTGTATTCCGGCAACCGATGGCGTGTCAAAAACTGGACGCCCAGGGGGCAGAAACGGAATGTTTCCGGTTGATATTCGGGCTCTTGATCCTCACAGCAAACCAAAACCTGATTCCTTGTGGTGGAACGCCTTCTCACGGATTGGCCCCGCCCTCGTCCCGTCGTGCATCGATTCGCCATCACAACTGATACTAATAAGCAATCTTCCCCGGTATGTCAAACGCAGACGCCCCTCTCGATTATGGATCCCCTTTTGCGCGCAGAAAAAGAGGCGCTCAATGACTATGACTATGCCCCCCTCGCTAACGTCTCGCGGGGGTGTTGCCACGGGACGTCACCGCTCATTTCCCGCGCCGCTCCTCCGTCGCCTCCCCCAAGCGTACAAAATAATAAAGGTTTTCAAGTTCGAGGGCGATGTCGATGTTTTGTACCAGACAAGATGGTCCGCCTTTAAGGGGTATGGGCGCGAAATTCAATATACCGCGGATGCCCGCCATGATCATCCGCTCGGCCACGTGAGCGGCAGTGTTCTCCGGCGTCGCAAGAATAGCCACGCGAATCTGCTCCGCGTTCATCACCCGCTCAAAGTCGTCCATCGGGTAAACTGGCGGAACAGCATTCGGATTGATTTTCTCTGGATCCACGTCGAATCCGGCGATGATCCGTACGCCTTGGGTGCCAAATCCGCGGTAGTTCATCAGTGCGGTTCCGATCTTGCCGCAACCCACAATCAAGACCTTGAGTGGCTGATCGCGTCCCAGAATCCGATTCAGTTGCGACAGCAAGTCGTCGATTCGATAGCCCCCGCGCCGATGACCCGTCAGACCGAAGATCGAGAAATCCTTGCGCACCAGTGCCGCTGAAACGCCCACCGCCGCCGCCAGATTGTCAGAGTAGACTTTGACCATGCCCAAGAGCTTGAGCTTTTCCAATACCGCCCGACACCTCAGGAGCCTAGAAATCGTATCTTTAGCCGACACATTCATCGTTCCTGGTGAAATTCATCACAATATAGTTCGATTTGTCAACAATATAGCGCATTCTTTGCTAAATTTTTTATTGTATTTGGGTTCATTTCTGCTATATTGGACTGATAGCTCTCATTATTTGTTTTCAGAGTTGATATGACAAAAAAGGAAAGTGGAGAAGCGGCATGATTGCGGAGAGGCAGGAATCGAGCGAGGGATTGACTATCCGGCCTGACGATAGTGGGCATTCCAATGCCCGGGAGAAAACAGAAGGGACGGGATCGGTCGGCACCGAGAAACTGACCCCTGAATTGACCGATTTTATCATACGGTGGCGGGACAAGCCCGGCAATTTAATCATGGTACTGCACCGGATTCAGGAGACCTATCGCTATATCCCGCGAGCCATTGCCTTTCAGGTGGCGGATTTGCTGCGTGTTCCGCTGGCCCGAATTTACGGCGTCATCACGTTTTATCATTTCTTCCGCTTGAAAAGGCCTGGCCGGCATCTGATCTCTGTGTGCATGGGGACGGCGTGCTATCTGAGGGGGGCGGAGGACCTCATCCAGGAGTTGGAGACCTTGTTGGGGACTGGACTGAATACCGTTACGGAAGATGGCGAGTTTTCTGTTGAGGCGGTGCGTTGTCTGGGATGTTGCGGATTGGCGCCCGTGTTGACGGTGGATGGTCAGGTGTATGGACGTATGACCAAAGAGCATCTGGCCGACATCCTCGCGAAATACGGAGGCCAATCGCTGTCCGCAAAGTGAACGAGAAATTTTCGAAGATTCCGATAAGAAGGAAAGGAAGCTGACATGGGCCGACTGACACGGGACGACTTGAAAAAAATGCGCGAAGCCAAAATAGCTGAACGGCATCCATCCCCATCGGTGATTCCGGCGGCGCAAGTGGTGGTCGGAATGAGCAGCTGCGGCGTGGCAGCGGGCGCCCAAGAGGCTTTTGATGCGTTTGCCGCCGAACTGGCGGCAAACAGGATGGATCATGTGAAGCTTCAGCGGACCGGTTGCATCGGGCTCTGTTTTTCCGAGCCAACCGTCGAGGTGGCAGCCCCCGGCCTGCCGACGGTGGTGTACGGAAGGGTCAATTCGGAAATTGCCCGCCGAATCGT
Organism: uncultured bacterium; assembly: GCA_938005705.1. Classification (GTDB taxonomy): domain Bacteria; phylum Verrucomicrobiota; class Kiritimatiellia; order PWTM01; family PWTM01; genus CALLML01. The sequence continues at coordinate 56,706 of CALLML010000003.1, read as the reverse complement.
CCGCGAACATCTGATCGGCGGACAGCTCCTGGATGATCACATTTACGACAAACCCGCCGCCGATCTATGGAATGCGCCGAGCGGCGAAAGAAAAGAGTGAGGCGTGATATGGCCTTTAAGAAATTTGTTCTTGTTTGCGGCGGCGAAGGATGCGGATCCGATTTGGGAACAAACCTTTGTGATGCTTTTCGCCGAGAAATCCGTGATCGCGGCGCGGACCAGGATACCCAGGTGGTGCGAACCGGATGCTTCGGTTTCTGCCGAAAGGGCCCCGTGGTCAAAATCCTGCCGGATGAGACCCTCTACGTGAATGTGAAGCCCGACGACGCGGCGGAAATTGTTTTCGAACACGTGCTCCGAGGTCGTCCGGTCACCCGCCTGCGATATGATCAAGAGGAAAGCCGGCGGCTTACCCGTCTGGAAGGAAGCGCGTTCTATCACAAGCAATTTCGAATCGTTTTGCGCAATTGCGGCTACATCGACCCGGAGAGCATTGACGATTACATTGCGCGGGATGGATATGCTGCGCTGGAAAAGGTCCTCTTTGAGATGAAGCCACAGGACGTCATCGCCGAATTGCGTGAATCCGGGCTTCGGGGGCGCGGCGGCGCCGGTTTCCCGACCTGGCGCAAGTGGGTTTTCACAAAAGAAGTCCCTAGCGACGAGAAATACATCATCTGCAACGCCGATGAGGGCGACCCTGGCGCCTACATGGATCGCAGCACCCTTGAGGGCGATCCACACTCCGTTTTGGAGGCGATGGCGATCGCCGGCCGTACGGTCGGCGCTCGTCAGGGTTATATCTATATCCGCGCCGAATACCCGCTGGCCATCAAACGGCTTGAAATTGCGATCACACAGGCCCGCGAATATGGTCTTCTGGGCCGCGACATCCTCGGCAGCGGTTTCGATTTCGACATCGAGCTGCGTCTGGGCGCCGGTGCCTTCGTCTGCGGCGAAGAAACCGCGCTGATCGCCTCTATTGAAGGTAAGCGCGGCATGCCGATTCCCCGTCCGCCGTTCCCTGCCGTGCGCGGATTGTGGGGGAAACCGACGGTCATCAACAACGTCGAAACGCTGGCCAATATTCCCGTGATCATGCTTCGCGGTGGAAAATGGTTCGGCTCGATTGGTACGGCCACCTCGAAGGGTACGAAGGTCTTCGCGCTCACCGGCAAAGTTGTCAACTCTGGCCTGATCGAGGTGCCCATGGGCACGACGCTGCGCGAGATCATCTTCGACATCGGCGGCGGCATCAAAGGCGGCAAAAAATTCAAGGCGGCACAAACCGGCGGCCCCTCAGGCGGTCTCATCCCCGCCGCGTACCTCGATACGCCGATTGATTATGAGTCACTCGGCGCCCTCGGCTCGATCATGGGGTCCGGCGGCCTTATTGTCATGGATGAGGATGACTGCATTGTGGACGTCAACAAGTTCTATCTTGAATTCACTGTGGATGAATCGTGCGGCAAATGCGCGCCGTGCCGTGTCGGCGGACGTTCGATGTTCAATCTGTTGACGAAGATCACGAAAGGGCAGGGAACGGATGAGGACGTCGATCAGCTGCGAATCATCGGCCACGCGTTGCAGAAGGCATCGCTCTGTGGCCTGGGTCAGACGGCGCCGAATCCGGTGCTCTCCGCCCTTCGGCATTTTCCGGAGGAATATATAGCCCATATTCGAGACAAGAAATGCCCTGCCAGCAAGTGCCTCGACCTGGTGACGTACTATATTTTGCCTGAAAAATGTATTGGCTGCACGCTTTGCGCGCGACATTGCCCGGTCAATTGTATATCCGGCGAGCGACGCAAGATCCATGTGATTGATGCCGCCCGTTGCATCAAGTGCGGCGAATGTTACCGGGTCTGCAAGTTTGAGGCGGTGAGCCGGGGCTGAACATTTGCGCACAAAAAAGGAAATTTTTCTATGGCCAACGAAAAGATTCGCGTTCAAATCAACGGTATTGATCTCGATGTCGCGCCGGGCACGACCATCCTGAAGGCCGCCCAACAAGTGCAGGTGAAAATCCCGCGGCTATGCTATCACCCTGACTTGCCGGCGTGGGCCGCCTGCGGGGTGTGTGTGGTCAAGGTGGAGGGTTCGCCCAAGATGCTGCGCGCTTGCGCCACGCCCGTGGGCCCTGGCATGAAGATCACGACCCACGATCCGGAAATCTATCAGGTCCGAAAGTCCGTGCTGGAGCTGATTCTTTCCACGCATCCGAACGACTGCCTGCAGTGCCCGCGCAACGGCAATTGTGAGTTGCAGAAACTTGCCGCGGATTTCGGTATACGGGAGGTGCGGTTCGAAAAACGGGTGGCGGAGATTCCGCCCGACACCTCCACGCCTTCGCTGGTGCTTAACCCCGAAAAGTGCGTCAAGTGCGGACGCTGCGCGATCGTCTGCCAGCAGATGCAGAATGTGTGGGCACTCGAGTTTCTCGGACGCGGCGATCAGACCCGCATCGCGCCGGCGGCGGATGTCCTCCTGAACGATAGTCCCTGCATCAAATGCGGCCAGTGCAGCGCGCATTGCCCCGTCGGCGCGATCTACGAGCGCACCCATGCGCCCGAAGTCTGGGCGGCGCTTCAGGATCCGGAAAAGCACTGCGTGGTGCAAATTGCGCCGGCCGTACGTGTGGCCATCGGCGAAGCGTTCGGCTTTGAGCCCGGCACCCTCCTCACCGGCAAAACCTACGCGGCGCTGAGGCGACTCGGATTCGAGGCCGTTTTCGACACCAATTTCGGCGCTGATCTAACCATCATGGAAGAAGGCACCGAATTTGTGGAACGGTTCGTACACGGCAAGGGAACACTCCCGCTGATCACGAGCTGCTGTCCGGCGTGGGTGGACTATATGGAGAAATTCGCACCCGATTTCATCAGCAGTTTTTCGACCGCCAAATCGCCGCACCTGATGGTCGGCGCGATGGCCAAGACATACTACGCCAAGGTGATGGGCATTCCCCCGGAAAAAATCTTCATGGTGTCGGTCATGCCCTGCACGGCGAAGAAATTCGAGATCAGCCGCTCGAAGGAAATGTTCTCCAGCGGGCTCCAGGATATTGATGTTTCGATCACCACGCGCGAGCTTGCGCGCATGATCAAAGCCTCCGGCATCGACTTCGCCAATCTGCCGGATGAGGAATGCGATTCGCTGCTGGGCCAGTACACCGGGGCCGGCGTGCTCTTCGGTGCCACCGGCGGTGTGATGGAGGCGGCCCTGCGAACAGCGCATTATCTGGTGACGAAGAGGGAGCTGGAGGACGTGAACTTCACCGAAATCCGCGGCCTTCAGGGCGTCAAAGAGGCAACGGTCCGGTTTGGAGGACATGAAATACGTGTGGCGGCCGCCCACTGGATGAGCAACATCGAGACCGTGCTTAACCGCGTCCGTGAGGCGCGAAAGAAGGGAACCGAGTTGCCGTACCACTTCATCGAGGTCATGGCGTGTCGCGGCGGGTGCGTCGGCGGTGGCGGTCAGCCCTACGGGGCGGACGACGAAGTGCGGCGCAAGCGCGCGGCCGGCATCTATCAGGATGATGCGACGAGCGCGAAACGTTGTTCGCACCAGAATCCGTATATTCAGAAGCTTTACGCAGAATTCCTCGGCGCGCCGCTCAGTCATAAGGCCCACGAATTGCTCCACACAAGCTATCAACCGCGGCCCAAATATCGGATCGCGTGACGTTTCGGCCCCATTCCCTTCTCTTTTTACGTGCGGGCTTCATTCAATCGTGTTTGAATGATTGATCGTGAAGTGTCGGCCGAAGTTAAAACGGGAGAATCGTGGATATGAACAGCCGCATTGTGAAGGAAGGCCCGGAGCGCGCCCCTCATCGCAGTCTGCTCCGTGCGACGGGGCTGACGGATGACGATATCCGCAAGCCGTTTATTGCTGTGTGCAACGCCTATACGGACATCATCCCCGGCCACGTGCACTTGCGGAAAGCCGCCGACCTCGTCAAGCGAGCCATCCGCCGCGCCGGCGGCACACCTTTCGAGTTCAACACGATGGGCATCTGCGACGGCATTGCGATGGGCCACACCGGAATGAAGTTTTCGCTGCCAAGCCGCGAGTTGATCGCCGATACGGTCGAGACGATGTTGCGCGCTCACGCCTTCGATGCCGTGATCTGCCTGCCGAATTGCGACAAAATCGTGCCGGGCATGATCATGGGCGCCTTGCGGGTGAATATCCCGACGATTTTCGCCAGCGGCGGGCCCATGCTGGCCGGACATCTGCCCGATGGACGTGTGGCCGATTTGATCAGCGTTTTCGAAGGGGTCGGGGCCCACCAGGCGGGCCGGCTGGATGACGAGGGACTTCGCGCCCTCGAATGCGCCGCCTGTCCGGGCCCCGGTTCATGCTCGGGCATGTTTACTGCCAACTCCATGAACTGTCTCTGCGAGGCCATCGGACTGGCCCTGCCCGGCAACGGCACCATTCCGGCGGTGGATCCCCGCCGCAAGAAGCTCTGGCAAATGGCGGCTCGCCGCATCGTGCGAATGGCGATCGAGGGCGGACCTCTGCCGCGGGACATCGTCACACGTCAGGCTATTGACAATGCCTTTGTTCTCGACATGGCGATGGGCGGCAGCACCAACACGGTATTGCATACGCTGGCTATCGCGCAGGAGGCAGGCGTGCCGTACGATCTCGACCGCATCAACGAGCTCTCCCGGCGATGCCCGAACATCTGCAAGGTCTCGCCATCGTCTCTCTACCATGTGGAGGACGTGGATCGCGCCGGCGGCGTCTCGGCGATTTTGAAGGAGATTTCGCGTATCGAGGGCTTGCTGGACCTGAGCGCGAAGACCGTTTCGGGGGGTACGCTCGGCGAGCAGATTCGCCGGGCCCAGATTGGCGATCCGGCGTGCATCCGTCCTATCGAGAACGCCTACAGTCCGGAGGGGGGGCTGTTCATCTTGCGCGGGAACCTCGCGCCCGATGGTGCGGTGGTGAAAACGGCGGGCGTGGACCCGGCCATGCTGCGGCATACGGGGCCGGCGGTGATCTTCGAATCGCAGGAGGACGCCTGCGAAGGGATTTTGAAAGGGCGTGTGAAGCCCGGAGATGTAGTCGTGATTCGATATGAAGGCCCCAAAGGCGGACCGGGCATGCAGGAGATGCTGGCGCCCACGAGCTACATCATGGGGCAGGGACTGGGCGGCAAGGTGGCGCTCATTACCGACGGCCGTTTCAGCGGAGGCACGCGCGGTGCTTGTGTGGGACACGTTTCACCCGAGGCGGCGGAGGGCGGCCCCATCGGTTTGCTGCGGGATGGCGATATCATCGAGCTCGACATTCCGGCGCGTCGGCTTGACGCGCGGCTAACCGAGGAGGAATGGGCGCGGCGTCGGTCCGCGTGGCAACCTCCGGCCCCGCGTTTCACCAGCGGGTGGTTGGCCCGCTATGCGCGCACGGCCACCAGCGCCAACACCGGCGCGGTGTTGAAATAAAGAAATGACATAATTCGGAACGGCGTTCAGAGGCTAATTTCTTTTCGCATTCATAGCGCCGTCCGACAACGTTTCCGTCTCGGGGAGTCACCCAATGCCTTCCAAAATATGGGAGACCGTTCTGACAGAGAAGTAGATCATGCCCGCGCAACTCGATATCGGTCAGACCCCAGGGGCTCAGACGATCGGGAGTGCCGTGAGGATACGGGAAAAATACAAGTCTGCTCCTGCACAATTTTGAAACCATGAATTTCGGACGATGACCTCGCAGGACCATATTTATGTCCCCCACTGCTTCCAGATGTCCATCAGACGCCTTAACGCCTCCCGCGGCCGCGGCGCATCGCAAACGGCTCGAACGACGGCGAAATTGCACGCGCCCGCGGTGAGGACTTCGCGTAGATTGGTTTCGTTGATGCCGCCGATCGCCACGGCAGGGCGGCTCGTCCGACGCAATAACTCCCGCAATCCGTCCGTACCCACCGCCGGGTCGGGGGGGGATTTTGTCGGCGTCGGAAAAACGGGTCCGATGCCGATATAATCCGGCGCCAACACCTCCGCTTCCGCCACTTGTTCGGCATTGTGGGTTGAAAGCCCGACCCACATGCCAGGAGGCAGACGGCGGCGCGCCTCATTCGCCGGGGTATCCTTCTGTCCCACATGCACACCGTCCGCGCCGCACTCGACTGCGACTTCCACGTCGTCATTGATGATCAGGCGCGTTTGCGTACCACGCGTCAGCGCGCGAAGGCGCCGCGCCATTTCCGCAACGGCATCGCGAGGCTCCCCCTTCATCCGCAATTGCACAACGCCCACACCCTCCTCCACGGCGGCCTCCGCGCACCCTTCATAGCCGACGCGCGGCCGTGTCAGCACCAGGTAGAGGCCGAACGGTTCAGCCAGCGAGGTCATGGTCGATCATCTCCGCCACCCTGCGACCGCTGCGCAGCATGCCGCCGAAGATCGGCCCCATGCGGAAACCGCCCATGACGTTATTCGCCGCCATGCCGGAAGCATAGAGGCCAGGATAATATGCGCGCGTGTGTTCCACGGTGCTTTGTTCCCCGCGCTCGGCCCACATAGGCCGCTCCCCCACGACGCCGCCGGTTGGCGTATCCAGCCGAACCCCAGCCTTGTGCGCTACGATGGACACAACCTCGCACGGATGGCCCGTACCGTCGAGCACGGCGCGCGAGCGAATGACCAGCGGGTCCACATGCATTTTCGCCAATTCAACGGGAGTCCATTGAATCACGACTCCACACACGCGATTATCGCGCATGACCACATCCTCACAGCTCACCCCGTTCAGGAGGCATGCGCCCGCCTGCACCGCGCCCAGAATCAGCGCCGCCGCCAGCTCAACGGCATCGCAGGCGTAGAGGCCCTCCTCCGTCCGATCCGCGCGCACGTCAAAATCCTTCAACACGTCCAACGCCTCCTCCTGCACGACGATTTCGTTGAATAACATGCCGCCGCCCCAAATGCCGCCCCCGGGCGCCAGCTTACGTTCCACGATCACCACGCGCCGCCCTCGCCGGGCGAGGTCATGCGCGGCCACGAGCCCGGAGGGTCCGGCGCCGACAATTACCACATCCGTCTCCAAATTTTTCTGCAGCTTGATTCCGTAGCGTTCGACGATAATCCGACTGATCGTCTCTTCCTTCATCTTGCTTCTCGACCAAAAAGGCGAAGTCCGGAGGTGACTTCGCCCGCTGTACGCCGCTCCATCCCTCCGCCGGCATGATCCGGTTCAGGTTCCACGGGTCTGATCTCAGCCGGCCGAAACAGCGTCCGACACCCCGTGAGCTCGAGTTGAATTTACGCGCTTGCCGGCAATCGGTCAAATACTCGGCACGCCTGCCGTGGCTGGTTGTATCTGAAGGCGAATGCGTTCAAGAACGCATCGGAGCCTGTAGGACCTGCCTCCAACGGCAATCCTCCTTCTTCGCCGACGTATGGTTTGCCAATGTTGCGTCCGGGGGTAGAGCATGTCGATCCCTCGCGAACGGCTTGACTCGCAAACCCGTTTTGGGCTTTATTGCCGCGCGCCGCGAGTCATGAGCGCGGCCGTAGGACGATAATCGCCTGATGATCAACGACGAAAAAGTCAAAGTGGACGCCATGGTGATCGGCGGGGGTCCGGCGGGACTGTCCGCAGCCTATACGATGGCTTCTGCCGGTTTGGAGACCATCGTGATCGAGCGCGGGGAGTATGCCGGGGCCAAGAACGTGGGCGGATTGCTCTATGGCACCGTGCTCAACCGCATGATCCCAAATTTCTTCGAGAAGGCCCCGATTGAGCGATGTGTGGCCCGTCGCGAATTGATTTTTCTCGGAGTCGGAGAACATATGCGACTGTCGTTCGGGGCCGAGGAATGGACACGCCCCCCGTTCAACAACACTTTTATTGTGCACCGATCCCAATTCGATCGCTGGTTCGCCCAGCAGGTTGAAGGGGCTGGCGCTACGCTTCTGGAAGGCACCGTGGCGGAATCGCTGGTTTACGACGGCGGGGGCGATGAGCGGCGAGTGGTCGGGGTGCGAGTGCGAGGTGGAGAAGAGTTCTTTGCGGATATCGTCATTCTTGCTGACGGTGCCAACGCGCTGGTGACCGAACAAGCGCGCAAGGATTTGAATCTGCGGTCCGGCCGCGTGAAACAGGATTATGCCGTCGGCGTGAAGGAAATCATTGCCCTTCCCCGCGGCCGTATTGAGGATCGATTCAATCTGGAATCGAATGAGGGGGCCGCGCTCGATTTCTTTGGCGTTCCCTTCGAGGGTATCATCGGCGGCGGTTTCCTCTACACGGCGCGTGAATCCCTTCACCTGGGCTTCGCGGCCCGCATTGAGACCCTCGCCCGAGCCCGTCTCAGCCCTTATGAGGTGATGGAACGTTTCAAGGCTCATCCTGTTGTCCGTTCCTATATCGCGAGCGGCGAATTGCTGGAGTATTCCGCGCACATGATTCCTGAAGGCGGTTACAACGCCGTCGGCGAACTGACGGGTCCGGGCGTGATCATCGCGGGGGATGCCGCCGGTTTTGTGAATATGTCCCTTTACAAGGAAGGCACCAATCATGCGATGGAATCCGGACGGGCCGCGGGCGAGACCGCGATTGAGGCCAAGCGGGCGGGAAATTTTTCGCGCGATGCGCTCACCGCCTATGAAACGAGGATTCGCAAGACAGTGGCCTGGAAGGACCTCCGGCGCTTTCGCCGCGTGCCGGAAGTGCTGGAAAACTGTCCGAACCTGCTCTCGTTGTACCCTCGCAAAGTCAATCGCCTGCTGATTGATTTCTTCACGGTTACCGAAGCATCCAAGCAGGAAAACCAGCGGCAGGCCATTCGGTCGTTCCTCCGAGGTCTGCCCAAGTTTCGGTTTGTCCGTGACATAATCCGGGCCCGGCATCTGGCCTGACTCGCAACGGCGGCGGAGAGATCGAGTATGAGCGACGGAATATCCGATAAAATGAGCCTGGCAGACAAGCTGTACCGCACCAAATATGAGCCGGATGCGGCTCATCCGCACATCGTCGTGGACCAGGCCATCTGCGCCCAGTGCAAGGAGAAGGTTTGCCTGGTGATCTGTCCTGCGGAGGTTTACAAGGCCGATCCGAACCACCCGAACCAGGTGACCGTCTCGCACGAAAACTGTTTGGAGTGCGGAACTTGTCGGAAGGCCTGTCCGTTTGACGGCATCCGTTGGCTGTATCCCGAGGGCGGGAAGGGCGTGAAATACCGGTTTGGATGATCGCGTTGGCGCCGCGGCGAATGGCGATGGACTGGCGGCGCCCAGTATAAGAAAGTTTTATCACAGCCAAAGAGATTCGAAAGGAACAAGTCATGTCCTGCAACTGCGTCGTCATCGTTCGCGAGGTCTGGGACACGCGCGACCTGATCGGTTCGATCCTCGACGAGGCCGGCCATATCAAACCGGGCGCGCTTCAAACCCGCTTCGAGCCGGAGGACCTCAATGCTCTTGAGGTCGCGCTGCGCATCAAGGATCAGCAGGGCGGTAAAATAACGGCCATCGCCGTCGGCGCCCCACGCGGCGTGGAGGTGTTGCGCGAGTGTCTCTATCGCGGCGCGGATGCGGCGGTGCAGGTGGATGCCGATGCCAGTGTCCTCGACGACCGTGCGTTGTCGGTGCTGCTCGCCGCCGCGGTGAAAAAGACCGACGCGCCGGACCTCGTGCTGACGGGCACTTCGGTAGTGGATGGCGAAAATGCGATGCTCGGCGCGATGCTTGCTGCCGAGCTCGCGTGGGATCATGTGGCATGGGTGGACGCCGTCGAAGCCGTCGCCGGCGGTCAGGCGGTGGTCAAACGGGCCATCGAAATGGGCTATGAAACCGTGCAGACGCCCTTGCCTTCGGTCATCTCCATCGGCGTGGCCCTCCTGGAAGATGATCCGCGCTCGCCACGCCCCGCGAAAGCGATGTTGAAACTGAAGATGAAAAAAACTCCGATCCCGGTGTTAACGCCCGCCGAACTTGGCGTGGCTGATCCGGCAGCGCTGGTCACGACGCGCGTAACGCGCCGCGAGTCCGTGCCGCCGCGGGTGATCGAGTCGCGCCAGGTGGACCCGGAAGACGTGGCGGCATTGAAGACGATGCTCAATGAAGTGTTGAAAGGGAAATGATCATGGCAAAGATCGCAGTATTTGCGGAAATCGAGGACGGCGCAATTCACGACATCTGCCTCCAGTGCATGTCCAAGGCGCGCGCGCTCGCCGGTCTGGACGGTCGGGTCGTCGCCTTGGCGGCGGGCCGGGGCGTCAGCGAGACCGCCGCCAAACTCTTCGGATACGGCGCGGACGAGGTGTATGCAGCTGATCATGCGGCACTGGCCGGCTACATCAGCCGTCCTTTTCGAACCCTCACGGCCGGATGGCTGGTCGAGCAGGCGCCGGCGGCGGCGCTGTTTCCCGCCACGACGCTCGGACTGGATCTGGCCGCCTCCGTTGCGGGGGTGCTCTCAAGCGCCGGCGTGCTCTACGCCGACGACGTCCGGCTGGCGGGTGATGACCGGACCGCGCGCCGCATCGAATTTGACCGGAAAGTGGTGACCGATTATGCAGCGGCTGACGGACGAATGCTCATCATCGCGCTGCGCGACGGGGCGGCGGATGCCGCGTCGTTCGATGCTGGACGCACCGGTGCGGTGAAGGCGGTTTCCGTCGCTCCCGATTTTGTCGGCGCCGCGAAGGTGCTGAAACGGGACGTGGCGAAAAAGACCATCAACCTGAAAGGCGCCCGCGTCATTGTCGCCGGCGGTGCGGGCGTCGGCAGTCTGGAGAATTTCTCATGGATTCGCGACCTGGCCTCGGCACTAGGCGCGGAAATCGGTGCGACTCGTGCCGTGGTGGATGCCGGATGGCTGCCCGCCGATCATCAGATCGGCCAGACAGGGGCTACCGTAAAACCGGACCTTTATATTGCCTGCGGCATCAGCGGTGCGGTCCAACATCGCGTCGGTATGCAGGACTCCGGCAAGATCATCGCTATTAACACTGACCCGAACGCGCCGATCTTCAAGATCGCCCACTATCGCATCGTCGGCGACCTCAAGGCTGTAATACCAAAGCTGATTCAGTTGCTGAAAAGTTGATGCGGAGACGAAGCGCTGTAATCATCATTCCAACGGAGATTCGTGATGCCAAACTTTTACACGGACAATCGGGATCTGGCCTTTATCATGGAACATCTGATCGACTGGGACGCCCTCATCGCCATGAAAGAGCGTATCGGCGAAGACTCGGACTGCCCCTATGGGTCCGTCGAGGAGGCCCGGACGACTTATCTCGAAATGCTGCGCGATCCCGTGGGCGAACTGGCGGCGAATCGCTTTGCGCCGCGCGCGGCCGAGGTGGACGAACAGGGATGCCGTCTGGAGAACGGGCGCGTGATTTTGTCCGAACCGACGGAACGCAATCTCAAAGACCTGCGCGATGCCCAGCTCATGGGGATGACGATTCCCCGCCGTTACGGCGGCCTCCAGTTTCCCGAAACGGTTTATACCGCCGCCATCGAAGTGGTGTCGCAGGCGGACGCCTCGCTGATGAATTTCTTTGGGCTACAGGGCGGCATCGCCGAGACCATCGCTGAGTTCGCCGATGAAAGTCTCAAGGAGCAATACCTGCCCCGCATGAGCACGGGGGAGTTCACCGGCGCGATGGCGTTGACCGAGCCGGACGCCGGCAGCGACTTGGCCGCGGTGCAGACCCGCGCGAAAGAACCGGAGGGCGCCACCGCCACACAGGATCCCGTCACGGGCCTGTGGAAGATCAGCGGAACAAAGCGTTTTATCACCAACGGCTGCGGCGATGTGATTCTCGTGCTCGCACGCAGCGAAGACCCCGCCAAAAAAGGCGGCGGTCGCGGATTGAGTTTCTTCCTGGTCGAAAAGAATCCGTGCGTCACGGTGCGTCGCATCGAACATAAGATGGGTATTCACGGCGTGCCGACGTGTGAACTGGCGTTCGACGAATGCCCCGCCTATCTCATTGGAACCAGGGGCATGGGGCTGGCCCGCTACACCGCTTGGCTCATGCTGGCGGCGCGGCTCGCCATCGGAGCGCAGGCCCAAGGCATCGCCCAGGCCGCCCTCGTCGAGGCCTTGAAATACGCGGATGAGCGCGAACAGTTCGGCCGCCCCATCCGCCAGTTTGCCCAGGTCGCCGCCATGCTGTCGAACATGCGCATGTACACCGAAGCGTCCCGCGCCTTGCTCTACAAGACCTGCGAAATTGTGGACCTACACCAGGGGGCCGAAGCCCGAGGCCTGCGCGAGGAGGCCAAGCGGTACGGGCGGATGGCCGAGGCGTTGACGCCGATCGCCAAGTACTATGCCACCGAGATCGCCAACCGCGTCTGCTACGATGCCATCCAGATTCACGGCGGCAACGGCTACATGAAAGAATATCCCGTCGAACGGCTCTACCGCGACGTCCGAATCACCAATATTTATGAAGGCACTTCCCAGATTCAGATCAACTGGGCGCTCCCCCGTTTGTTGCGCGGCGACCTTGACGCCCTCATAGACGAGGAGATGAATCGGTCTGTCGCCGATCCTGAGATCGCCGAACAGCGCGGACGCGTCCGCGAGCCGCTCGCGTTGCTGCGCGAGTCGCAGCAATTTCTGCAAAACGCCGATCCGGAATACCGTGAACTGGTCGCCCCGCACCTCGTGGATATGTGGGTTGACGTTTATGTCTGCCTGCTATTGCTGCGGCAGTCTGAAAAGTGGGATTACAAAAAGACCGTCGCGCACCGCTTCATAGACCTGATGCTGCCACGGGTCCGGATGAATCGCGAGTATGTAGGCCACAGTCACCTGATTGAGTTAAATCCAAAAGCCTGACACTTCGCTTCTTCCAAACCTTGGAAGCCCTTCGCCCCATTTTTTCCAAGGCTTGGAAACTTTTGTCGCCATGTTTTCCAAGCTCGGGAAAACATGGGGTGGGGGAGGGGCGTAATGAACTTCGATGCATTCATCGCTTCTTCGACACGAGCCCGATCAGTCCGTCGGGCCGTCACCTGGTGGTATTCCAGATGCCGTTCGAGGATCGTCAGCCGCGGCCTGGCGAGCTCGGCTCGATATGTCTGCTCGACTTGGAAACCGGCGAAGACCGGGTCGTAGCCCAAACCTGTGGATGGGAGCCTCAGATGGGGGCCAACCTCAACTGGGGCGGGGCCGCCCCGAGCTTTTTTACAACGACGTGGACAACCGGATGTAGCAACCCTTCGCATGGAACTAGATCCCCTGAGGGGTCGGAAAGAACGGCTCGAAGGGACCGTCTATCACGCCTCCGCCGACGGGCGGTGGTTGATTTCTGCGAACATGACCACAGTGGGCGTCACACCGCCCGGCTATGGAGTGCAGGTCCCGGACGAGGCGGTGCCGCGCAATATCGGTCCTGTCGAGGACGATGGTTTTTATCTCACGGACACCGCCACCGGTCGCGTGCGGTTGTTGATCTCGATTGCGGAGGCCATTCGGCGGGCCAATCCGCCTGTGCGCATCTCCGAACCGGAACGGCAGGAGATTTACGGCTTCCACAGCAAATTCAATCCGCAGGGCGATCGGGGCATGTTGAGTCTCCGTTGGTTCCCGACGACAGAACTGCGTCCGTTCAACATATTCAAAATTGGCCATGATGCCATGCGATTCGCCTGGATCGTCATGGGCCTGGACGACGGGCCGGTGCATTGCGCGATCGGTCCGGAAAAATTGGAAAAGGGCGGATACCACGCCACCTGGTTTCCGGACGGTCATTGCATTTCGTTGAATCTGAACATAGACCGCGTCGAATTGCGGTTTGTCCAGTTCAATGCCGATGGCAGCAATCTGCGCAAGATGCTTGATGCCACAACCGATTCCGGCCATCCCACTGTGGTGCCGGACGGACGCCATTTGCTGACGGACGCTTATGAAAACGAAAAGGCGGCGTTTGCGGACGGATCGGTTCCCTTGCGCTGGGTGGACCCGACCACCGGCGAGGAACAGACGATCGCCCGCATCCCCGTCCGTCAGCCTTGCCCCGACCGGGCGTTGCGGCTGGATCCCCATCCGGCGTGGGATCATTCCGGGCGTTATGTGGTATTCAACGGACTTGTGGGAGGCACGCGCCGCGTCTTTGTTGCGGATATACAATCTCTCCTGACCTGAGCATCGGCAGTTTTAGCGACGCCGGGGCTGGTGCGGCGTGGTCGACGTCCGAGCCCGCCTCTCCGCCAGGTTTGGGTTCATGGACGTTTCAGAATCTACCCTCCTGGCCGCCCTGTCGTACCCGTCGCATCTTCGCGCCAATCTCATCTGCTTGGGGGCGATACATGTCCCACATCGCCTTCACGAAGCCTCGGGCAGCGTGGGCGCCCTCCTCCGCGCACCAACGATCCACGTAATCGAAAAACGGCGGGTGGTTCCACAATTCCTCGGCCCCCATCAATCGGGCGGCGAGCGCCTGGCCGACCCACGTAGGCCCGTTGAGCCGCCGATACCCTTCCGCCTTCGTGCCATTGTTGTCGCCCCGACCGAAGGTGTGCCAAGTGGCCGGGTCCACTTCCTCGTGACGCGAGTTCGGATTATGCAAGGTGATGGTCCACAAAGCCTTTTGTCCGCGAAATCCCGGCCCGTAGTAGGTTTGCTGGTCTTCCTGGAATGCTGCCTTGACGTGCATCATACCCTCGTGGTCCAGCAGGATGCCTGCAAATAGAATGGGCCATTTGCGGCCGGAATTGTGGCCGCCGTTGGCGATCCAAAGATTCGAATCCGAGACCACCGCCCCATAATAATCAATGCCCTTCTGCACGAATCTCAGGAGCAACGTTTCGTAGCGGCCCTCGGGATCGTCCAGCAACAACCGCACAGCCGTCTCCGACACCACGTTCGTGATCTCCCGCCCGTAATCGGGCATGTTCTCGAGCGGATGCATCATCCGATTGACCCATTCCCGCTGATGATCGAGCCAGATGCGCTCCAACTGTCGTTCCAAGCCCTTGGTATCCGGCAGTACGCCGCCGGGGGGAACCAGCCGCGGCAACCGTTCACGGCGAAGCTGCGAAACGCGGAACGTCTCGCGCCAGACGCCCACGTACGCCGGACGAAAGGAATCCGGCGGTGGGGGAGTCTCCACGCAGGTCAACACAGCGGCCGTTCGCAAAGGCCCCCGCGCATGTTGCCCTGGCACCGTCTCCGGTGTGCGATCGCCGACCTTCTCGAGGCTCGCAACGCTGACCAGCGATTGACCCGGGTTCAAGTGCAACGGGAATGAAGCACGCAAAAGGGCGTTAAAACCCTGCATGCGGTCGTCATATCCCTGGGTAGAACCCGCCGGCGGATTGACCACCGAACCGTTGCGCCCCTCTGCAGGCGCCGGCGTCACCGATACGACAGTGATGGGGCCCACCACCCACCAGTCTCCAGTGATGTAACGTCCCACCTCGGCTTCGCGATCGAAAAACCAGGCAATGCCATATTGCTCAATCCGAACTTCACCCCCATATCCCAGCGGAATCCAAACCGGACAGGCAATGGTTGCCATGGTCAACAGAGCAATCTCGCGGATGCGCATCATATTTTGCCCTCCTCTTCAAAATGGGAACCTCGAACCCATCTACTGAAGTTCTCGATCTCATTTCCCACGGCGTGAGCAAGCTCGCGTTCCACGCCCGAATGATACAAGACTTGCTGAGGCCGTGACGCTACAACGCCTCCATATTATCCCCATGAACATTACAGAACAATAATCTGCGAAAAATGAATGAACCACAAATGATTTGGATCAATGCGGAGAGAATCAACTACGAAAGGCTCGGAAATGCAACGAAATGAAACACCACCTATCCGCGCCGCGGCATTCGCGGTCAAATTAAGACGTTAAACCGTCCTTGGAGCGCACACTCTGACACCCGCCGCTCAAGGACAGCGGCCCCCTACAAAATACCCCTATATATCCGCATTGCATATCGTTCGCCCCCCTGATATTGTGTTAAAAGATGATTTGGACCGGTAAGAAAGTTTTCTTTCGATTCCGTTGGCAGAGCGGAAAGGATAGACGGCCTTGTACCTCAAACAACTGGAAATGGTGGGGTTCAAGAGTTTTGCCCACCCTATAAAACTCGAGTTTGGGCCGGGTATCATGGCTATTGTGGGCCCGAATGGTTGCGGCAAGAGCAACATCGCTGACGCGGTTCGCTGGGTGCTCGGCGAACAAAACGCACGCGCCCTCCGCGGCGCGAAGATGGAAGATTGCATTTTCAACGGGACTGAATCACATCCGGCCTTGGGAATGGCTGAAGTAAGCCTGACGCTGGCCGAGTGCGAGTCCGTCCTCGGCCTGGACTACCATGAAGTCACCGTGACTCGCCGCGTGTTTCGTTCCGGCGAAAGCGAGTATTTAATCAACAAGACGCCCTGCCGGCTGAAGGACATTCAGCGGCTGTTCATGGACACGGGCATCGGCACGAACTCCTATTCGCTGATGGAACAAGGGCGTATTGACCGCGTGTTGAGTTCGCGTCCGGAAGATCGCCGATCCGTTTTCGAAGAGGCCAGCGGCATTACCAAGTTCAAGACGGACAAAAAAGAGGCACTGCGCAAACTCGAACATACCGAGGCGAATCTTCTGCGGCTGGGCGATCTTATTCGCGAAATCAAACGTCAGATTATTTCTCTCCAGCGCCAGGCAGGCAAGGCGCGCCGCTACCAGGCGTTGCAGAGACAGGTCCGCGCCGTCGAACTCTATCTGGCACGCCAGCGGCTGATCGCCTTCGATGATCAGATTCGCACCCTCGATCTTCGTCGGGCTTCCTTGCGCGAACGCGAAGAAGCGGAGGAAGCGGCTTTGCGCGATTCCGAACAACGGCTCGACGCCGCCCGTGTGGAAATGGAATCGTTTGAACGCCAACTCGAGACCCTTCGTGAAAGAGTCGTATGTGCCCGGGCCGAAAAAGACCATGCGCACGACTCGATCGCCGTCAATGAAGAACGCATCCGCGAGTTGAGGGGGATCGCCGCGCGCGACCGAAACGAAGCTGAATCCTTTCATGCCCAGGCGGAAGCGTTGCGCCGGATGGTGGAGACCGATGATGGCGCGATGGAAGCGGCCGTTGCGGCACGTGCTGCGTCCGAAATACGATGGAAAGAAACGTCCGCCCGGATGAAGGATGTCGAACAGCGGATCGAGTCCGCCCAGCGCCGAGTTCAGGACTTGCGAGACGAGATGCTGAGTCTCGAACAGTGCATTTCACGACGGCAGGCGGAGCTTTCGGATATCGAGGCCCGAGTGCGGACGGCCCTGATTCGCCGTGAGAAACTGAATGCGGAAAAGGCGGATCTGCAACGTGCGCAGGAACAGTTGGAAGGGCGCGAAGCGGGGCTGGCGCGGCGCATCAATGCTCTTCAGGCCGAGGCGATGGCAGCGAGCGAACGAGAATCGGCGGCGAGCGAACAAAAGACGGCGGCCTCCCAGCGGGCAGACGATCTGGCTCGACGACAGGCCGACCTGCGCGCGGAATGGTCGGCACTGGTCGCTCGAATCGAAATGCTGGAGCGTCAGGAGAAAAAAGCGGAGGGGTATTCGGAAGGCGCGCGCTGGCTGCTGGGCGCCGGTTCCCCGGCGGAGGGGTCGTTGTTGGGCGCGCTCGCCGCCCGATTACAGGTCGAGACGGAATACCGGATCGCGGTCGAAGCGGCGCTTCGGCCCTGGCTCGATGGGCTCTTGGTTTCAGATACCAAGGCCGTCCGCGATCTGCTTGGGGCCTTGGAAGAGAAGCGAGCGGGCGCCGTGCGGCTACTGCCCGTCAAAGGCCCGTCGGTCTCGGCGGCGGAGGGGCCGGGCGAACTACTTCTGCATCATATTCAAACGGACGAGGAGATCCGCCCGCTACTGTCTCGTCTCCTTTCAGGCGTGCGTGTTGTGGCGTCGGCCGCGGAGATACCGGCTGAGTTGCCCCCCGGCATCACCCTGATCACCCGGGGTGGTGCTGTGTATCGGGGCGACGGACCCGCCGAATTCTGGATGGCGGAAAACGGGGCGCCCCATCCCTTGGAGCGTCACCACCTGCTGTCGGAATGGCAGGGGCGCCGCGAATGCTTGGACCAGGAAATTTCGGTCTGTGAGCGGGAACTTCAAAAGGGTCGCGCGGAGGAAGCTGTGGCCTCCGAAAAGGTGGCGCAGGCACGAAATACGACGGCGGAGGTCCGACGACGGCTGGCCCTGGCTGAGGGAGAACGGCACGCCTTGGAACAGGAAGCCCAAAAGTTGAAGCAGCGATTCGACACGGTGGTGTTCGAAATTGAGGCATTGGGGCGTGACGAGACAACCGATGACGATCTTCGTGCGCAGATCCAGAACGATATCGAGGACGCGCGCCGACGGATCGAAGCCCTACGGATGGAACAGCGGGAGGCCGCCGAAACGCTGCGGGAAATGGAACATGAGCGGAGTCGGGCGTTGAGCGCGGCCACGGACGCGCGGATGGAATGGAACGATCGCCGCGCCGCCGTCGAACAATTGACTCAGCGCCGGGAGTCCCAACGCCAACGCATAGAGGAGCTCGAAGCCGCCGCGCGCCAGCGCGCGGCGGCGGCGGAGGTCCACGATCGGCGTGTGGCCGAGCTTGAAGCATCAATCGCGGAGGTGCGCGAACGCATGAGCGGCTACGAAGATAATGTCGCCCGAGCGGAAGCGGACCTGGAAAACGCTCGCCAGAACCGGGAATCCCGAATGACCGCTATGGCCGCGATGGAACATGCGGCGCGTCAACAACGGGTGGCCCTCGATGCCACACGTCGCGAGCGAAATCAGTTGGATGTCGAGTACGCCGAGGTGACGACCCGTCGCCAGGCGCTGATTGAACGCGTCGGGGCCGATCATAGGGTTTCGGTGGAAGACATCGCACGCGCAGAGGAGCCGCAATGGGAGGAGTTCGGCGGCATGCCGCCCGACCGTGAAGCCCGCGATGCGCTGGCGGCCGAATTGCGTGCGAAACTCGAATCGCTTGGAGCGGTCAACCTCATTGCCATTGAGGAATATGAAAACCTCGAAAAACGCCATGCCTTTCTCACGCAACAACAGGACGATCTCCTGAAGGCCAAACAGCAGTTGCTTGACATGATCCGACGGATCAACCAGACCACCACCGCTATGTTTCGTGAAACCTTCGACAAGGTGAATGAAAATTTCCGGATCATGTTTGAAAAGCTTTTCGGGGGCGGCTCGGCAAAACTCGTGCTGGTGGACGAAGAGGATGTCCTTGAATGCGGCATCGAAATCATTGCACGTCCGCCTGGCAAGAAGCTGCAATCGGTATCGTTGCTGTCCGGTGGCGAGCGGACGATGACGGCGGTCGCGCTCCTCTTTGCGCTCTATCTTGTCAAGCCTAGTCCCTTCTGTCTGCTAGACGAGCTGGACGCGGCGCTGGATGACGCAAACATTGGCCGCTTCGTCCGTGTGGTGCAGGATTTTGTGGGCCAGTCGCAATTTATCATCATCACGCACAACCGTCAGACCATATCGGCCGCCAATCGGCTGTTCGGAGTGACGATGGAGAAGCAAGGCATTTCGAAAATCGTATCAGTCCGATTCAACGCCGAAGGCCGGCCCGAAACATGGGTGGCCGATGGAACACCCCGCGAGTCGCAGGCCGCCCCAGCCTGACAAAGAAGCTTGCAAATTGCATGTTTCTCGCTAGGATGCCCTCTCAATCTTCCGTGCAGCAGGGGACGTAGCTCAATTGGTTAGAGTACCAGATTGTCGATCTGGGTGTTGCGGGTTCGAGTCCCGTCGTCCCCGCCAGTCACGCGCCGCCGATGTCCCCCGTTGGGAAGGGCGCGAGGCCAAGAGTGGACGAATGTTTTTCACGGTTTTTGTTCTTCACGTGGACGACGGAGGCGGGGTTCTTTAACCGCATCAGGTTTTTTTGGTTTAGCCTGTACAGCGGTTCCGGGCGGCGTTTTGTTTCGTCCTCCACCACCTCGCGCTCCGGAAACTTGCCCTGGCTTCCAATTGGCGTCCAGCCGCGGGGGTGTCGCTATTCACGGACAACCGTTTCGGATAGTATCGGGATCGAGAGTGTCGTGATATGTTTGACACGCATGCCCATTTGCAGGACGCGCGCATATGCGATCTTGACTCACTCATTGAACGCGCGCGGATAAGTGGCGTGAGGCGGGTGCTTTGCTGTGGTATTTCCGAAAAAGATTGGCCTCGCGTCGCTGAATTGGCGACGGCGCATTCTGACTTCATTCAACCGGCGTATGGATTGCATCCCTGGTATCTCGCCGGAAGGTCGAACGAATGGGAAAAGCGTCTCGTCGAACGAATCCAGGCTGATGCAACCGCGGCTGTGGGCGAAATCGGACTGTGCGGCGAAAGAAAAGCAGATGCCGACGAAATGGAAGAGATCTTTCTAACGCAATTGCGCTTGGCCCGTAGCCAGAATCGTCCGGCCAGTCTTCACGCCCGCCAAGCATGGGGTCGGCTCGCACACTTTCTCAAACAGGAAGGTCCTTTTCCGGCGGGAGTGGTGCTGCATTCCTATTCTGGTCCTCCGGATTTAATGAAGGAACTTATCGACGCTGGCGCCTATTTTTCTTTTTCCGGATCGATTACGTGGGAGCGGAACCTCCGAGGGCGCCGCGCTGTGGTCGCGGTGCCTCTCGATCGGCTGCTAGTCGAAACGGACGCACCGGACATTCCCGCCGCGGGTCTCCCCCCTCCCATGGATGGCTCACGCCCTTTGAGCGAACCGGCTCATCTGCCGCGAATCATCCGTGCGATCGCGGATATCCTTCAGCGGAAGGAAGATGAAGTGCGACGGGTGACATATGAGAATGCGATCCGCGTATTCGGAGAACCCGCCTATGGATGATGGCGATCACGATTCTCCAATGTCCCAGAGCAAGGACGACACGGCTTCTTTTGTCAGCGCCGCAGATGAACGATTCTCTCGCACAGAACTCCTGTTGGGCGCTTCCGCCCTATCCCGCCTTCGTAAGGCTTTTGTCGTTGTCGCCGGTCTCGGGGCCGTGGGGTCTTATGCGACGGAAGCCTTGGCGCGCGCGGGTATTGGGCGTCTTCGGCTTGTGGATTTCGACCGCGTTCGACCTTCCAACATCAACCGTCAGCTGTATGCCCTCGAATCCACGGTCGGACGCCTCAAAGCGGATGTCGCCGCAGAGCGCGTTCGAGACATCAACCCCGACATCGAAGTGGAGACGCAACCGATCTTTTTGGGACTCGAAAATGCCGGCGACCTTGTGGCGGATTGTCCGGACGCGCTGGTGGATGCGATTGACAGCCTTTCGCCGAAAATTCATCTACTGACGGCCTCCGTGAGGGCGGGGGTATTCACCGTGTCGAGCATGGGCGCCGCAACCCGTTTAGACCCTTTCGCCATACGGGTGGGCGATATCTCTGAAACGCGCGAATGCCCCTTGGCGCGCCTCTTGCGTAAGCGACTCGCGCGCCGGGGTATTCGGCAAGGCATTCGCTGTGTTTATTCGCTGGAACATCCCCCGTCGGCTTTGCGCACGATGGTAAGGGCAGGAGACCATGCGGAATTTCGCCGTGGACGCGTACGCCCCCCCTTGGGAAGCGTTTCATTTGTAACCGGCATATTCGGCCTCATCGCCGCCGGAGAAGTTATCCGCGCTATCGTTGAAAAGGATGAGGAACCAGCCGAGCATGTTTTGCCGAGGCTCCGTCCTCCTCGTCCGTGCGGTGAATGAGAACGACCTGACATCATTCGGGCACCGTGCGACGTCCCTTAAGCCCCGTTTTCTCCGATTGCTTTGCTCCCAAATTCGCCGGACGCCGCCCGCCCTCTCTCGCGAACTGCCCAGCAAAAACTGGCGGAGAGGGAGGGATTCGAACCCTCGGACCCCTTTTGGAGGTCACACGCTCTCCAGGCGTGCCCAATCAACCACTCTGGCACCTCTCCCTCATAAACTGCTCCGCGCGGTTATTGCGGATGAGACGTTTGCCCTTCAATGAAAACCGCATTAAACTTCGCCGTCTCGATGCTGGCAAGATTGAATAGGCGCTTTTTTCGGTAACTAATGGGAAAGTACTCGAGCTTAGGACCATGGGATCAGATCACGAATCATTTTACAGGCGATAACGCAAACCATCAATGAAAAAAACAGCTGGACAGTATATGGGATCGACCTTTTCGTCGGTGCAACTTCAGGTTGTAGCCACAACCGAGGATCGCGGTTTTTCGGCGGCCGGCATCCGCCGTCACGGTGCTTTTTGGGGGTCACCAGCGGCTGCCGCCACAGAGGGGCCGAACGCCGTTCGCCGTTTTCTCCGTCCCCATCCAACGATGCAATGACCTCGCCGGACTTGTATCAAAACGATCCCGTGCCGGTCTCGTCGTGTCCATAATAGGCGAGATACATCCGCTCTGTCCAAATGCGACATTTGTAACTACAACAGCTCAACGTTGTGGGCCACTTTATTATGCGTCCAACGTCGCGCGGGACACAGTGGCGGGGTCAACCCAGAGGCCATTCTCGAGCCCGTCCATACCTGTATCGCCACACTCCCGGTTTTGTCTGTCCGTTTGCATTTTTCCGCCGTTTGGAAAAGCGGGTATAGGCCTCCGTCAAGCCGGCCACGCTGCAGGGGAAGCTTGGAAGGCGGCCATTCGCAGAGGAAGGGAAAACGGCTTGCATCCAAGGGCCCTGCGCCGGGGTCGCCGAACAAGCTGGTCTACCCCGTACAGGCCGCCTTCTTTCACACCGCGAAAAAGGCGGCGGGTAGACAGAGGGGGCATGATCTGCTGACTTTTCGTCGTTTTGCGCCGGTGATGCGGCGAAAAATCAGCGAATGGTGCAGGGTCGTAGGGTAAACGATTTTTGCCTCCATTCGCCGACACCTTTATTTGCCGCTCATTCTCCGCAGCACCATCGGCTCGCTCCCCCTTGACGTGGCCGGCGGGCGCCATTAGTGTCGCGAGATTATGGACCAACCGAAGATGTCTGAACAATCCGTTGAAACCTCTGTGATCGAAGACAACGAGTATCGGCGGCAACGTCTCGCAAATCTGGCCGAACTCGAAAAACGGGGCTACCGTGGTTACGGTGGCGCTTATCCGCGAACGGCTCGCCTCGCGGAAATTCACGCCGATTTTGTGGAAGGGCGTGAGGTGCGCGCCGCGGGCCGAGTTATGGCCATTCGCCACATGGGTAAGAGCCTCTTCGCGCACTTGCAAGATGGATCGGGAAAATTTCAGATCTATCTGAAAAAGGATATCCTGGGCGATGAAGCGTACGAATCATTTCGATTCGTGGATCTGGGCGATCAGATTGGCGCCGAGGGTGTCCTTTTCAAAACGCGAACCGGAGAACCGACGATCCAGGTGCGTTCATGGACGCTGCTGGCTAAATCCTTGCGCATTCCGCCGGAAAAATGGCACGGGCTTCAGGATGTCGAAACACGGTATCGCCGTCGGTACCTTGACCTGATGGCGAATCCCGACGTGGTGGAACGGTTTGTTAAACGAGCCGCGATTCTGCGTGAAATCCGGGCTTTTCTGGACGGCCGCGGTTTTCTTGAGGTCGAAACGCCGATGATCCAGCCTTTGGCGGGCGGAGCGGCCGCGCGACCGTTTGAAACCTACTATAATGCCCTGAACGCCCGCATGTTTCTGCGCATTGCCCCAGAGCTGTACCTCAAGCGTCTACTGGTAGGCGGGTTCGATCGCGTTTACGAGTTGAATCGGAATTTTCGTAATGAAGGCCTCGACCGCTCGCATAATCCCGAATTCACGATGCTTGAGGTCTATGCGGCCTATGGCGATCTGCGCACAGTCCAGGTCCTCGTACAGGAGTTGATTCTGCACGTAGCGCAATGTGTTGTCGGCGGGTGGACCGTGGGGCCTCCAGAGCGCCCGATTGATTTGACGCCGCCGTGGCGCGAGGTTCCGTATGCGGACTTGATCCGCGAGGTCGCCGGTGCCGATTGGGATACCCTCGAGGTCGCGGCCGCCCGCCTTCGGGCTCAGGGCATGGGACTGGATATCCCTGAGGATTGGGACAAATCTGCCATCACGCATGAGATTTACGAAAAACTGGTTGAAAAAACACTCCGCACTCCGACCTTCGTTACCCGTTTGCCGTCTGTTCTCATTCCACTGGCACGGCGCTGCGATGATGATCCGAATGTCGTGGATGTGTTCGAGTTGGTCATCGACGGTCGCGAAATTGCCCCAGGATACTCCGAGCTGAATGATCCTTTGGAGCAGCGCCGACGCTTCGAGGCGCAAGCAGACGGCGATGCTTCCAAAGTGGATGAAGATTTTCTGCTAGCGTTGGAACACGGCATGCCGCCGGCCGGCGGGATGGGGCTGGGGGTGGACCGGCTCGTGATGCTGCTGACGGGCGCGGATTCGATCCGGGACGTCATCCTATTTCCCCAGATGAAGGAAAAGGGCGGATGAGCCTACCTTTTTCTCTTTTTCTCGCCCTCAAATATTTGCGCCCGAAGCGTTCGTTCCTTTCAGTAGTGACCATTCTTTCGGTGCTGGGAGTGTTGATCGGCGTGGCCGTGCTGGTGATTGTCCTCTCGGTCATGAGCGGATTCGACCGCATGTGGCGAGAGAAAATTCTCGCCTTCAATGCGCATCTGTTGGTGTATGTGGATGCTTCGGCGGCGGAGCCGGAAGAATGGATGGCGCGTATTGAAGCGGATGCCGACGTCACGGGGGTCGCGCCGTTTGTCCAGGGCTTGGCCTTTATTACCCATCATTCCGCGGTGTTCACGCCTGTTCTGCGCGGCGTAGATCCCGCGCGCGAGCCGGCCGTGAGCCGCGTGCCCGACCACATCGCTGTCGGCCATTTTGACGTGGAAGACGACGGACTCGTCATTGGTCGCGATCTGGCCCGGCGACTGGGCGTGCGCGTCGGAGATGCCGTGGTGGTTTATTCACCTCAGAGTTTTTTACGGGCCCAGGAGATTCGATTGCCGGAGGAGCTTGTGGTGCGCGGCATCTTTGACCTGGGCATGTTCGATTTCGATGCCGGCTACGCGCTGTGTTCGATTCCTAAGGCGCGTGACCTCTTTGGACTGGAGCGCGGTGTACACGGTTTCGCGGTGATGACGCGCAATCCGTTCGCCGCCGCTGCCATCGCCCGGAGGCTGTCGGAGTGCTTGGGACCCGGCGCTGATGTCCGGACGTGGATGGACATGAACCGCCAGATTTTCACGGCCGTCCGCGTCGAAAAAAATATGATGTTCTTTCTGTTGATCTTCATCACGATCGTGGCGGCGTTCGGCATCACGAACACTCTGATTACGGTGACGGTTCAAAAGACGCGCGAAATCGGGCTTTTGAAGGCGCTCGGATTCTCCTCGGGTGCGGTGATGCGGGTGTTCATGTGGCAGGGATGGCTGGCCGGCGCGATCGGCACGGCGGCGGGCATCGGGGCGGGCCTGTGGACCTTGCGGTATCGCAACACCCTGATGCGCTTTCTCTCGGCGCGGCTCGGATTGGACCTGCTGCCGCCGGAATTGTATCACCTCAGCGAGATTCCGTCGTATACCCAGACCTCCGACCTGTGGGCGATTGCCGCGTCAGTGATGATCATCTGCACGCTGGCGGGTTTAATCCCGGCGCTTCGCGCCGCTCGTCTCGATCCGGCGAGGGCCTTGCGCTATGAGTGAGACGTTCACTGAGTTGCTGATCGAAGCGGGGGAGGTGTGGAAATCCTACCGGCTGGGCAAGGTCGAAGTCCCTGTGCTGCGCGGCGTCACGCTTTCCGTGAAACGGGGCGAGGCTCTCGCGATTGTCGGCGCCAGCGGCGCGGGGAAGAGTACCTTGCTCAATGTGCTGGGAGCGCTCGACGCCCCGACCGAGGGGACGGTTCTTTTCGGCGGCAGAGACCTTTACCGGATGAGCGGGCGAGAACGTGCGGCCCTCCGTGCTTCGCGGATCGGTTTCGTCTTTCAGGCCTTTCATTTGCTTCCAGAGCTGGATCTGGTCGAAAACATTATGTTGCCGGCGCTGTGTCACCCGGCGGCCTGGAGAAGCGGCCCGGCCTTGCGTCGGCGAGCGTCGGAGTTGATCGAACGGGTGGGGCTGTCGGGGCGTGTGAAACACAGGCCTGACGAATTGTCCGGCGGCGAGCAGCAGCGCGCCGCGCTTGCGCGCGCCCTGATGAACGATCCTGAGCTGATTTTGGCCGATGAACCGACGGGAAATTTGGATTCTCAGACAGGCGCTCGTGTGCTGGATGTGCTGTTCGCACTGGTGCGGGAGCGGAGGCGAACGTTGGTGGTCGTTACCCACGATCCTCATGTCGCGAACCGATGCGATCGCCACCTGTGCCTGGCCGATGGCGTCATCGCCGGGGAGAACCCGAGTGCCTGAGGATTTTTTGACGACGTCGCGCCAGCTGCGGCTTGCCCGTCCGATAAGCCCACACTATGCTGGGCGACCTCCGGAGGGGTGGCAGAGTGGTCGATTGCGCCGGTCTTGAAAACCGGAGTCCCGCAAGGGACCGGGGGTTCGAATCCCTCCCCCTCCGCCATCACATTCATTTTTCTGGCATCGCGGACCATCGCGCCCAGGCCCCGCTGGGTAAAGGCAACACGTCGGGATTGCCGGTTAAAAGCATTTCCCCCGATTCAACGATTCCTGCGAGGCCCTGGAGAGCCTGAGCTAAGAGATTCTCCAGCACCCGCGGCGAAAAACCCGGTGTATGGGCGCTGAGCAGCAAAAAACGTGGGGTGTCGTTGAGCAGCTGTCGACACAATTCAAGCGTTTCCGGCAGATCCGATTCGATCTTGTAAAGTTCGCCCCCTTGGCCTCGCCCGAAGGTCGGCGGATCGAGAATAATCGCCGCATAGCGATGTCCGCGGCGAATTTCCCGATGAAGGAATTTATGGCAGTCCTCGACAATCCATCGAATCGGATGGTGTTCCAGATGGTTGAGTGCCGCATTTTCACGCGCCCAGGTGACCATACCCCGAGAGGCATCGAGATGGCATACGCTCGCCCCCGTCCGCGCCGCCACTAATGTGGCGACGCCGGAGTAAGCGAAAAGATTCAGCACGGCCAGAGAGGAGTTCGCGGGACGTGCGTCGCCGCTCACGAGATTCTGCGTGATCCAGCGCCAGCATGCACGTTGTTCCGGAAATATGCCGAGGTGACCGAAATCGGTCGCCGACAACTTGATGCGCAGCCCCTCGATTCGAATGACCCAATAAGGCGGTAACCGTTCGCGTCGGTGCCAGCGGTTTCCGGACTCTCGGTCGAAGGCGGCATCCGCCGCTGCCCAGGCCGAGGCCGCGAGGCGAGGCCGCCATACCGCCTGCGTGCAAGGCCGATCCAGTACGATCGGACCAAACCGTTCCAGTTTGCGTCCGTTTCCGCTGTCCAGCAATTCGTAATCATCCGTTGCGACGCGTGTTTCGGCAGCCATCGGCTCAGCCAACTCCCTTTCGTCATTTTTTGCGGTCACTTCGCTTCCCATCGGTCGGGATACCGAGAACTGACCTTGGGGGCAGGCGCTTGATCGAGATCAGGACGAATGATGCGTATTTGAAGGGCGAAAGTCCAGCAGATGGAGTTGGAGGGTACGACGCCCGTTGAAGTCGTTGTAGTGCAGTTCAAAGGCGATGTCGAGGGGGCCTTCCGTCAAGGCGTTGGCGTCGGAATGAAACGCGATGGCTTCGCGTTGAGTGCCGCCATCGGCCAGCGTCATGCGCAAATGCCGCCCATCGGCGCCAACGGCGGTACGGCGCAACACGTGGATGCCGCGTGCCGCCCACACGGGCGTTGGATTGGCCTGACCGAAAGGCCGCATATCCTGTAACGCATCCATTAGCGGTTCATCGGCATCCGCCAGCGGAATCCATTGGTCAATACGCAAAGATGGGCGCAAATCGGTTCCGGTGAGGCGGTCGCGCGCATATGCAAGAAAACGATCCCGAAAAGCCCCGATACGGTCCGCGCGCAACGCCAGGCCGGCGGCCTGCGCATGTCCGCCGAAATGGTCTAGCATGTCCGCACAGGTTTGGAGCGCTTCGACAAGGTGAAATCCTTCGATAGCTCGGCAGGATCCGCGGGCGACGCCATTGTCAGCGATCGTAAGGGCCGCCACCGGCCGTTGGTGCCGGAGTGCCAGCCGGGAGGCGATCAGTCCGATGACGCCGGGATGCCAGTTACGTCCGGCGACGACGATTGCGAAATCTCGATCGGGATCGAAATGTTCATCCACCCACGCCTTTGCTTCCTCCAGGGTGTCCGCTTCGATCCGTTGCCGTTCGCGGTTGGCGGCATCCAGTGCTTCCGCCAGCGGACGCGCCGTATCCGGCGAATCCGAGAGCAACAGTTGAAAGGCCTTTTCCGCCGTGTCGAGACGTCCGGCAGCATTCAGTCGGGGACCGATGATATAACCAATGTGGTGGCTACCGATTTCTCCTCTGACCGAGGCGATGTCCAGCAACGCCCGCAGACCGGGTGACGGCGCGCGGTTCAGCCGATCGAGACCGTGGCGTGCCAGAATACGGTTTTCGCCCGTCAGCGGCACGGCGTCCGCAATTGTACCGATCGCGACGATGTCGAGCCATTGCCGCAAATCCACGCGGTGTGCCGACTCCTTTCCCCGGTTGCGCGCCGATTTGAGCAGCGCATGGCACAATTTGAAGGCTACGCCGACGCCGGCGAGATTCGCCCACGGCTCTGGCGTGGATGCGAGTTTGGGGTTGACCACACAAGCGTGGGGCCGCTGAGACAGCGAGGGCACATGATGATCCGTGACCACCACATCCACACCTTGGGCGCGGGCCAGGGCAACGGCCTCAGCCGCATTGACACCGCAATCCACGGTGACGATCAGTTGGGGGCGCTGTTCGGAGATGCACCGGCGCACAGTATCAGTGCGAAGTCCGTAGCCATCATCCACGCGATGGGGGAGGAACGTTCGGACATAGCCGCCCAAGGCGGTCAGACATCGTGTTAGGATTGCCGCTGCGCTGATGCCGTCAACGTCATAATCTCCGAAAACGACTATCTTTTCTTTCACTTCAATGGCGCGTTCGATGCGTTCGACGGCTCGGGGCATATCCGGCAGGCGCAACGGATCGTCCAGAGCGCTCAACCGGGGTCGCAGAAAACGATCCACCTCCTCCGCATCGTCAAATCCACGGGCGCGCAATAAGCGCGCTAGGGCGCGAGGCACGCGCCACCGTGCGGCGTCCCGTTCCGCCTCCGCATCCGACGGCGTGAACGCAGGCGGTATCCAACGTTTCATCGTCGTTTTACGGAATTCAAGAACGACGTTTTTCGTTCCGCCCCTCACGAGGAGGCATCGCCACTTTTGCCGGCGATTCACGATGCCATGCAAGAGCGATGGGCGTGGCGATGAAAATGGTCGAATAGGTGCCGACTATGATGCCGAACATGAGCAGCAACGCAAAATCGCGGATGGCGCCACCGCCGAACAGCAGGAGCGCCAACACGCTCAGAAGGGTGGTCAATGACGTCAACAATGTGCGGCTGAGCGTCGCATTGATGCTGAGATTGGCCAAATCCGTCAGCGGCCGGTCGCGATAGAGGCGCCGCGACTCGCGAATGCGGTCGAAGATGACGATGGTGTCGTTCACCGAATAGCCGATAATTGTCAGCACGACGGCGATACTCGGCATGGATAACTGTCGTCCTAGCAAACAGAAGAGGCCGACGGAAATAAGTGCATCGTGGAGCAAGGCGACAATCGCGCCGACCGAGTAGCCGAATTCGAATCGCCACGCAATATAGATGACCATGGCGATCATCGCCCAGATCAGTGCTACCATTCCTTTTCGCTTCAATTCACGGCCGATTTGGGGGCCAACGTTCTCTCGTTGCACGATGCGAGGAGATCGTTCCGCAAGACGAGCGGTCAGTGTTTCGACAACCCGGTCTGCGGAGGCGAAATCGGTGTTAATCACGAGCACTTGACGGGCTGCGCGATTTTCCGTTTCGCCCATGTCCTGGTACTGGATTTGCGCATCGCGGATGCCGGCCTCTGTCAACGCCGATCGGATATCGCCAACCGAAATGCGGTCCGTCTCCCCTTTGAAATCGTACGCAATCACAATGGAAGAGCCGCCTCGAAAATCCACGCCGAAATTGCGCTCGCCGCGGAAATAAAACACGGCGAGGGAAACCAGCAGTAAGGCGCCCGACAAGGCGAAGGCGGACCGTCGCCAGCGCAGAAAATCCACATGGGGCGTTTTCACCCATTCACGCATGCGAAGTTGTCCGAGGTGAAAGCGATCCGCGAGGACGTGGAACAACATTTTGGTTACCCATACGGCCGTGTACATGCTGACCAGAATGCCAGCGCTGAGTGTGACCGCGTAGCCTCGGACCGGACCGGATCCTTGCCAGAACATAATGATAGCGGCGATCAGGGTCGTGAGATTGGCGTCGAGGATAGTGGTGAAGGCCTTCTCATAACCGGCATCGAGGGCGGGCAAAAAATGTTTGCCGGCCTTCAGTTCTTCACGAATGCGTTCGTAGATCAGCACGTTGGCGTCCACGGCCATGCCGAGCATCAGGATAATACCGGCGACGCCGGGCAGCGTTAACGTCGGCAGTGTGACTTGTGATCCGACGAGCGAGCGGGTGAAGACACCCATAAAGCCCGACACGACGAGCGCACCGAGCGGCAGCAGCAGGAGATTCAGCAGGAGGGCGAGGTTGGCCACCATGCCGGCGAACTGATAGTAGGCCAGCATAAATACAAGGACAGCTATGCCGCCGATCACTGCCGCACGGATACCGGAACGGATCGAATCGCGTCCGAGTGTGGGGTCCACCGTCCGCTCTTCCACGATGCGCATCGCGGCCGGCAGGGCGCCGGAACGGAGGACATTGACCAACTGCTGCGCCTCGGCGCGGGTGAACGATCCGGTGATTTCGGCACGTCGGACCGGTTCTTCCCGTTCGAAAGCGATCACGGGCGCGGAATAGAGCGTGCCGTCCAGAATGATAGCCAGCTGGCGGCCGACAGGATTGCCGCGGTTCTTCTCGCCGTTGGGTCGGTAATCGCGAATGACCTGCCCGAAGGCACGGCGGCCGTCACGGGTGAATTCGAGCGAGATTTTGGGGCGATTGAGGTGATCGTAATCCATCATGGCCGATTGAATGGCCTTGCCCGTAAGTTGGAGCTGTGTCTCGATGTAATAAGGGCGATAAATAACTCGCCCGTCCTCCGTGCGGTCGCGTTGCAGCATGAATTCAGCGCCTTCACGGGGACGGAAGCGACGCACCGCTTCCCAAAATGCGCGATCCAGACCCTCTCGCCGCGCCACGGACGTGTCCAGCACATACCATTTCCCGCCACCGTCCGGAATGCGGAAACCCGATGGGGCTGCGCCTTCGGAAAAAAGCTGATTCACCCATTTTTCGCTGTTGCGGTGGACCAGCCGGAATTCCAGAAAAGCCGCACTCTGGATGCTCTTGCGGGCGGCATCGCGTTTGGCGGCATCAATGCCCGGCATTTGGATCACGATACGCGTGTCGCCCTGGGGATAAATCGCTGGTTCGGCGATACCCAGGCCGTCCACACGGTTGCGAATGGCTTCGAGGCTGGCGTCGCGCGATTGTTTCGCTTGAGCGCGCACGCGGTTTTCCAGGGCATCGGCCGCGATCTCTTCACCACTCTCCCGGATTTGCTCGCGAAGGATGTCCTCGTCCACTTCGACGATGAAGCTCGTCCCGCCCTGGAGGTCCAGACCCAGACGGAGTTTGCCGGCGCGCACCAGTTTGCCGTCGGCATTAAAACGGTCGGTCGGCGGATAGATCACCGCCATCGAAACCGCCAGCAGAAAAACGAGAATCAACCATTTCCAGACTGCATTCTTATCCATTTCGCCATCTCCCCGTAAATGATCCCGGCCCGGACGCATCAGCCCTTATTGGATTCCGTTGTTTCGGGCGTTTCGCCCTTGGGAATCACCTGGGTCACTGCCGAGCGTACCACTTCGACGCGCACATTGTCCGCGATTTTGATGGTGAACGTCTTGTCTTTGATGCCGGTGACGATACCGAGCAATCCGCCGCCGAAGAGGACCCGATCGCCGACCTTGATCGCTTCCAGCATGGCGCGCCGTTCTTTTTCGCGGCGCTGCTGAGGTCGAATGAGAATGAAATAAAAGATGGCGATCATTAGGGCCATCGGAACGATCATCGCAAAGGGCGATTGAGGTTGACCTGGCTGTGAGGGGGCCATCATGGCGATTGAAATGAGCCTGGACATCATGGTTCGCATCCTTCTCGTTGGAGGTGTTCGTCGAGAACTTCCCGGTATTCCATCCGCGTGCGCCGCAGAAATGCGCTGAAGACGCCGCGTGCGATAGCTTCGCGCATTTCGCGCATGAATTGTGCGTACATGAAAAGGTTGTGCATCGTCAACAAACGGACACCCAATATTTCACCGACGTTCAACAAGTGCCGAATGTAGGCTCGGCTGAACCGGCGGCACGCATAACAGGCGCACCCTTCTTCGATGGGCCGCGGGTCGTCCGCATAGATGGCCGCCTTCAGCGGATAGCGGCCGCGTCGAGTAATGGCCGTCCCATTGCGCGCATAGCGAGTCGGCATCACACAGTCGAACATATCCACGCCCATGGCGACCGCTTCAGCCATCTGCGGCAACAATCCGACGCCCATGAGATAACGCGGCCGATTTTCCGGCAGCGGGGGCGTCGAATCGGCGATACCGCGTAGAATCAATTCGTCCGGTTCTCCCACGCTAACGCCACCGATCGCATAGCCGTCGAAACCGATTTCGACCAATCGCTCTGCGCACATACGTCTCAAATCGGCATATACGCCGCCCTGCACGATGCCGAAGAGCAATTGACCGCATGCCCGTTCTTGCCGCGCGCAAACAGCCGCCCACGATAGGGTGCGTTCCACAGTTCGGCAAGCGGAATCGCGCGAGCTGGGATAGGACAGGCATTCGTCAAGGACCATCGCCATGTCCGAACCGAGCCGTCGCTGAATCGCCATGGCCTCCACGGGCCCCAGAAAGGTCGGCGAACCGTCATAAGGGGACTGAAACAGGACGCCGTCCTCGCGTATTTCCCGCAAGCGGGACAGGCTGAACACCTGAAAACCCCCGCTGTCGGTCAAGATCGCCCGGGACCAGCCCATAAAGCGGTGTAGGCCCCCGTGTTTTTCAATGAGGGCGTCGCCCGGACGCGCATGCAGGTGATAGGTGTTGGCCAGCAAGATCGCATAATCCAGCTCGAGAAGTTCAGCAGGCGACATCGCTTTTACGGTCGCTTGTGTGCCGACAGGCATAAAGACAGGCGTCTCCACAGACCCGTGTGCTGTATGCAGACGCCCGAGTCGCGCCCGGGTTTCGGTGTCACGAGCAAGGATTTCAAAATCGCCGATTACCGCCATAAGGCCCGCGATTTAAACGGGACGATATGGAATTGGCAAGGGCGAAGGCGGTCCCACGGTCCGTCTGTGGGCAGCGCGTAACAAAGCGCTGTCTATGGCGCGGGCAATGCTGTTGCGCCGTATCCTTCTGCGGGGCTACCGTCGAGAGGTGTGAAATCGCCACGGGACGGATCGCGGAATTTAGGGTCCTGGCCATAGACCTCCTCCGTTACATCTGCAGGCAAGCGCGGGCGGCTTCGATCCGGTTGATCCTCGCAAAACCACATATTGTGAGAGAAGCGGAATGTCTCCGGCGCGGTGTGTGGTCCAATATTCACTCCGCCCTCGGACCACCGGTCAGAACGGAAAATGACGATATTGCATTCGAACACGCCGTTTCGGCACGGCACAAAACCGTCCATCCGATTCTCCTGCAAGATTCTGAGCGCCCATTTCTCGGGATGGTAGATGGTGTTATAACGCACTCGGGCGTCGTCAGCTCCCACAAAAGCCACCGGCGCGACCGATCCGATGAAGCAATTGCCCTCCACGGTGATCCGATGCGCCTCATAGCCCCGGAATTCCGGACGGAAAAAGGGGAGCCCCGTACTGCCCCCGATATTCACACCCCGCGCACCTGCATGTTCGAACCGGTTGCGCCGAATGATGATTTCGGAGGAACCGCCTTTGGCTTGAACGCCAACGCCGCCCACATGCGGCCGCCCATGTCGAAGGGTATTGCCTTCAATGATGCCGCGGTGACATCCCACCAGGTCGATCCCCTGGCCCGCATCTCCCCAGCGTTCAATACGGCAATTTTCAATTCGGAAGTCGGTCACGCCGGAGAGTTTGATGCCATCGCAATTGCCCGTCGGTCCCACGTCCTGGATCGTCAGATTGCGCAATACCACGTGGTGCGCAGGCGTGTTGAAATCGCCGCCGTCGTCGATGTTCAATCCGTTGTCGGAAGTGCCGCCCAAAACAAGGTCGCGCAATTCAAGATAAGTCGCATTGACAAAATGGAAGGCATTGCCGCCGCCCATGATCCGCGGGGGGTTTCTCGGGTCATCCGCACGAATGACAATGGGCTGATTCGCGGACCCGTGAATCTCTCGAAAATGCATGCCGCCCTTATATAAACCCGGCAAAATTCTGATCTGAGTCCCTGGAGCGGCAGCGACGATGGCGTTCCGCAGACTCGCGTCATCCCCCACAATCACGTCGGCGGCGGTGGCCAAGAGAATACGGCCGATCACCAGCAAAAAGACCGTGGCGTGTTTAAGCGTCTTCATGAAAATCGCGGGGCCGTCGGCCCACTATTTTTTAAATAACGAAAATCAATATTCTATCCCGCTCGCTCCTTCGCCAGCGCCCGCGCGTCGAGAAAACTTTGGAGCAGAATCTGTGCAGCAAGACAGTCCACCACCTGGCGCCTCTGTCGGCGACGTACGCCGCTTTCGATCAATGTCCGTTCCGCAATGCGGGTCGTCATGCGCTCATCCCATAGCGCTACAGGCAATCCCAATGCCTTGCCGATGCGTTCGGCGGCCGTGCGCGCCTCCGCGGCCTCCGGCCCTTCCACCCCGTCGGATCTCACAGGCACGCCGATCACCAGTCCCTGTGCACCGGTCTCGCGGACGAAACGACGCAGCTCAATCGCCAAATGATGAGGACCTCGATATTCGATCGTGGCGAGCGGTGTCGCCACGGTACCTGTGGGATCGCTGACCGCCACGCCCACGCGCCGCTGACCGAGGTCCACTCCGAGCAGTCGCGACGGCATTTGGGTCGGAGGATTCATAGAAGCTCCTCATAGCGCCCTAGCCCATGCAAGTGCTGGACCAATTTCTTGATCGCGTCGGCCTGATCGCGCCGGCAGATTAGCGTGACGCCTTCCGCCTGCACGATGATTAGGTCCTTCACGCCTAGCAGGGCGGTCAATCGGCCGGGCGAATAGACGGTGTTTCCCGTGGCGTCGAGCGCTACGGCGTCGCCTACGAAGACGTTTTCGTCCGAGTCGGGGGAAAAATGGTTCCGCAAGGCCGTCCAGGTGCCGACATCGTCCCATTGGAAATCTCCTGGGATCATCAGAATATGATCCGCTTTCTCCATCAGGGCGTAGTCAATCGAGATTTTTTCGATAGCCTCATACGCCGTCCGCACCGTATCCTCGAAATGGGACCCATGGGCGGCCGCCGCGACGCGTTCGGCCAGCTCGGCATGGCGGGGTGCATGGCGCTGCAGCTCGGCGAGCAGGACCGGCGCTGACCACACGAAAATGCCGGCATTCCAATAATAATTTCCGGCACTTAGATAGCGACGCGCGGTTTCGACATCCGGTTTTTCCACAAATCGTTTGACGCTCCAAACTGCGCTGTGGGCGGGTTCCAGTGGTGCGCCCGCCTCAATATAGCCAAAAGAGGGTAGGGGGGCCGTCGGGCGAATTCCAACGACAATCAACGCCTCTCGGCGTCGGGCCAGATCCAAGGCTCGGCGCAATGTTTCAGGAAAAGCCTGGCCCTCATCGATGACATGATCCGCCGGCAGAATTGCAAAAATGCCATTCGGATCACGCGAGAGAACTAATCCCAACGCCAGCGCCACGGCAGCAGCCGTGTCGCGTCCGATCGGTTCGCCGACAATCTGATTGGGAGGCAGATCGGGCAGCAGAGCACGGGATGCGTCCACGTGCTCGGCATTGGTTATCACCCACGTGCGCGCGGGCGGGACGACCGGCGCCAGACGCTGGAGCGTCTTCGCGAGAAGTGGGCGATCGCCGACCAGCGATAGAAACTGCTTGGGGCGGCGCCGCGTGCTCAACGGCCAGAATCGTTCGCCTCGTCCGCCGGCGAGGATAAAGACCCAGAAAGAATCATCGCCCATGCACTGCCTCCGCCATCTCTTTCACCCAGGATCGCACCTGTTCGGCTGTTCCATCCTTCTTCGTATCGGCCTCGTGCCATCGCTGAACCAATGCGCTGCCCACGACGACCGCATCGGCGAGGGTGGCGGCCATGTGAGCCTGATCGGGGGTGGAGATGCCGAATCCGATGGCAAGCGGCAGAGCTGTATGGCGGCGTGTGCGCGCCGTCACTGCGGCGGCGTCGTCCGCTATTTGCTCTTGCGCGCCGGTGACGCCGGCGCGTGAAATACAATAGACAAACCCGCTCGCATACCGGACGATCCTTTCCACGCGTTGGTCGTCACTGGTGGGGGCGACCAGGCAGATATGGTCCAATCCGCTCTTCTGAAAGGCCGGTTGAAAAACTTCCGCCTCCTCAGGGGGCAGGTCGAGCGGGAGCACGCCGTCGAAACCTGCTTCGGCAACACGCATCAGCGTGTTCTCAAGGCCACGGGCGAGAAGCGGATTGAGATAACTGTAAAGGACAAGGGGAACCGGGGACTGACGACGGATCGCGCGCACGGCGTCAAGCACGCCCGCAAGCGTTACGCCGGCGGCCAAGGCCCGTTCCGCTGCCGCCTGATTCACCCGTCCATCCGCGAGCGGATCGGAAAACGGCATGCCTAGTTCCACCACGTCCACTCCGGCGTCCACCAGCGCCAGTACGCGTTCCACCGTTGCGGGCAAACTAGGATCGCCTGCGGTGAGATAGACGATGAATCCTTTGCGGTCTGCCCGGCGCAACTGCTGGAATATCTCGCGAATACGGCTCATGAGACTGGTCTCATTTCATCCAGGTGTCGCCAGGCGACGGCGGTCAAGCAGGTGTAAAACGGAAGGGTGACGGAGATGCCCACGTAAAAGAGGAGAAGCCCGATCAAGGTGATCCCCCAGCCGATGGCGAGGAGGCCTGCGATAGGCCAGAATATCGGCCTCACGCGCTCCCAACTCGTTTGAATCGCCGGTCCGAATTCCATTCCACTCTCGACGATTAGAAAAAGCGCGAGCCATGTTGCCGTGAGCGGAAGAACCGGTCCGAAAAGGGCCAGCGGACCGAGATGGAGGAACTGGAGGAGGCGAGTGGCTGCCCAGCTGCCCAGGCCTACCGCGATCGCGAGGAGGAAGGAGGGCAGAAAATATCGCATACCTTGGAAGATATCGCCGGGTTGCGGAACCGGGCGCCGATCGTCCAGCAGGTCTAACGTGATTCGAACCACACCGGCGGCCATGGGGCCGGCGAGGATGCCGAGCGAAAAAACCGCGACACCGAGCAGGGCCATGTGGCTCAAAAGCAGGGTCACAAAATATTTTCGATATAGGGAAAAGGCCTCCCGAAGCCAGGATTCGAAAGGCACCTGTGCTCTGTTCATGTTGTATCTCGATGTTTTACGCTTTGCGGCCGGCACTGCGGCAAGTAATGTGGATAATACGTAGGAGTGAAAGGCGACGCAATGTTTCAAATGAGTCAGAAAATTACCGTCGAAATTGAGGGGCGTCCTCCGATGGAATGCGCCGTGGGCACGCGGGTCCGCGATTTACCGATCGGGGATTACGACGATCAGGGGTTGGCGTATTTGGGCGCAATGGTCAACAACGATGTCGTAACGCGCAGTTATGAACTGGAGGTCGATAGCCGGGTCCGGCCGTTGACCCTCCGCGACCGTGCCGGCTGGCGCATCTATCGTCATTCCGTCGCGTTTTTGCTTGCGAAAGTGGTGCGCGAGCGTTTTCCTGACGCATTGTTTTCCGTCGAACATTCACTCGGTCCGGGATTCTACTGTTCGTTCGCCCGAAAAGGACACAACAGCATTTCGGACACAGAGCTGGCGGATATCGAGTCCGAACTGCGGGCACTGGTCCGGCGTGATGCGCCCATCGAGCGGAGGAAGATCGCGTTCGAGACAGCGATCCGGCATTTCGAGGCCCAGGGTAGGGACGATATTTTCGACCTACTGCGTTTTCAAAATCCGCCCAAGATTGTCGTGTATGAGTGCGAGGGCTTTACCGATCTTGCCCACAGTGTCCTGGCCGATCACACCGGTGCGCTGGAGTATTTCCGTTTGATTCCCTATCCGCCGGGTTTCGTGATCCAGTTTCCCGATATGGAGCGGGCGCCGAATTTCTCGCCGTTCGAGCCGCAACCCCATTTGTTCCAGATTTTTCGCGAGCACAAGGAATGGGGCCGTATTCTAGGATTGCGGACCGTTGGCGATCTCAATCGTGCCATTGCCAATAACGAGATCGCGGATATCATCCGCATCGCGGAAGGGTTACACGAGAAAAAGATCGCGCAGATCGCTGACCACATTCGGGATCATCGAGACCGCATCAAGTGGATTTTAATCGCGGGCCCTTCATCGTCGGGAAAGACGACTTTTTCCAAGCGATTGATGGTTCAGTTGCGGGTGAACGGTCTAAAGCCGGTGACGATCTCGGTGGATGATTATTTTGTGGATCGTGCACGAACGCCAAGGGATGAAACGGGCGCACCGGATTTTGAGCATCTGGAGACGGTGGACCTGGAACTTTTCAACCGCCATCTCGCGGCGCTTGATCGTGGCGAAGAAGTTGAGATTCCCTCGTTTAATTTCGCCACCGGCGCCCGCGAGTTCCGGGGCCGGAAACTCCGTCTCGAATCCGATCAGATCGCCCTCATCGAGGGTATTCACGCGTTGAATCCGCGATT
This sequence comes from uncultured bacterium, assembly GCA_938005705.1. GTDB lineage: Bacteria > Verrucomicrobiota > Kiritimatiellia > PWTM01 > PWTM01 > CALLML01. Next base: position 17,762 of record CALLML010000003.1, on the reverse strand, counting down.
GACTCACGCCTTGCTGCCCGACCGTAAATTCAAGATTTACATCAGCGCCCTGACGCAATTGAACCTTGACTACCATAACCGCATCGCCACGACGGACAACCGCCTGTTGCGGCGGATGGTCCGCGATAACATGTTTCGTGGCAACGATGCGGTGACGACGCTTGATATGTGGCCCAGGGTCCGCCGAGGTGAGCGGCTGTGGGTGTTCCCTTATCAAAATGAAGCGGATATCGCCTTCAATTCCGCCTTGGATTATGAGCTGGCGGTGCTTCGTCCCTTTGTCGAACCCTTATTGAGGGAAGTGAAGCCCTACCACGCCTGTTATGGCGAGGCCCGTCGCCTGATGATGTTCCTCGACAGTTTCGTTCCGGCGCGTCATGAGCCGGTGCCGCCCAATTCCATCCTTCGCGAGTTTCTCGGCCGAAGCGCTTTTCGTTACTAGCGGATTGTCGGGAGACGGGCGGGTGAAGTTGCACAAGCCCTCCTCTGTGTTTCTTTGGGACGTTCGTGTATGTGTATGGTCGTTTCATTCGGGGCTAAAAGCCGGAATGAACCACAAATGACGCGCTTGAACGCGGATGGATGAAAACCAAAAGGCGCAAAAGATGCGAAAATAAAAACAGGAGAGTAGGGAAACATCGCCTTTCTGTGCCTATCCGAGAAATCTGCGGTCCGAGTAAACTGAACGAGCCCCCCAGAGCGCGCACGCGGGTGCGCGCTGACCGAGGGGGATGCTAAAGGGCGTATTCATCCCGTTCATTTCATCATCGGAATTGCGCGACGACATTTTCTACGCGTGCACTGGAAATCCGACTTTCCTGTCGTATATTTCAATCGTAATGCAGATAAAACAAAACCGATAAAATAAACTGGAGGACAGGATCATGGCTCACAAGCTGGTTGAATTGCCTTATGCGACAGACGCGCTGGAGCCGCATATTGATGCTCGTACGATGGAGATTCATCACGGGAAACATCACGCGGCCTACGTGAACAACTTGAACGCCGCACTCGAAAAATATCCGGAATTGCAGACGAAGAGTCTGGCGGACCTGCTGGGCAATCTGGCCGCGGTTCCGGATGATATTCGTACGGCGGTTCGCAACAACGGCGGCGGGGTCTACAACCACAACCTGTTTTGGGAGATGATGTCGCCCAAAGGCGGACAACCCTCGTCGGAACTGGTCAGAGCGCTGAATCAATCGTTCGGCAGCTTCGAAGCGTTCCGGGAGGCTTTTACGAAGGCGGCCGCGACTCGATTCGGGTCCGGATGGGCCTGGCTGACAGTAAAGGATGATGGAAAACTGTGTGTCTGCTCGAGCCCGAACCAAGATAATCCGATCATGCGCGGCGTCTCCGAGTGTCCCGGCAGGATTCTACTGACTCTGGACGTCTGGGAGCACGCATACTATCTCAAATACCAGAACCGGCGTCCGGATTACATTGCCGCGTGGTGGAACGTGGTGAACTGGGAGAAAGTAAACGAGCTTTATCGCGCGTTGACCTGATCCTCAGACTCGTCGAACGTGCCGATCAGCCGTACTTCGCGCTGAAGAAGAATGCGAAACCGCTGCCTTACAGCTTTGGCCATCTGTTGACTGAGGGTATAAACGTCCTGGGCGGTGCAATGGTCGGCTAGTTTGATGATGATGTTGGCGTGCCGTTCATAGACGCCGGCACCGCCGACCCGCATGGTTTTGGCGCCTGCTTGTTCCAAAAACCAGCCGGCGGATTGGCGATGTCCCACGGCGGATGATGGTTCAATATTTCGGAAAAAGCTGCCGGCGCAGGGTACGTTTCTCCAGTCGGGATGACGATCCTTTCGCCATTGAAGTATGCGAGCGCGCTCGTCGCGCAGGCGTTCACGATCGTTTTTTCGTAGCCGCAGCCGGACCGACTCGATGAGTTCCCCCGAATCGGCCAAGGAGGATTGTCGGTAGGAAAACCGGATGGCTTCGCGTGGCACTTGCCGTGGGCCGCGAATCGGATGAAACAGCCGCAAGGACACAATGCGGTCGGCTATCGCTTCGCCGAATGCCCCGGCATTCCCCGCGGTGCCTCCACCTACGGTGCCGGGGATGCCGGTGGCAAAGAGCATCCCATCCAACCCCTCTTCAACACAAAAAAGGGCCAGGGTGTCGAGCTCCACGCCCCCCGCCGCCTCCACGTCGTCGCCGAATCGGCTGATGGCCTCTGCCGGCGATAGAAAGCGAACGACTTCGCCGTCAAAGCCTTTATCGGAAATTAGGAGGTTCGAACCGCCGCCAAGGATTAAGTAAGGCGCCCCGCGGGCCTGCGCATTTCGCAAAACGTCGCGGACTTCTTGGGCGGAGCGGCAGTCGGTGAATCGAGGCAATACACCACCGAGCTGAAACGTGGTGACATCAGCGCCTTTGACGGTCGCATTGTGGTTCGCGGTTGTCTCGCTCATGATTCCCTGAGCGGACGCGACTGCTTTTCCACGACGCGCGCCAGGAGCCAAAGGGCGGTGGAAAGGCGGTTCATCCAGCGCAAGATATAGGGATTCGCCAGATGGCCGGCGGTCGAGAGCGCCGCAATCCGCCGTTCACATCGGCGAGCGACGGCACGGGCGAGGTCCACGTGCGCCGCCGCCAGTGTCTCACCCGGCACAATGAAATCGCGGGGAAGGACTATACGGCTTTCCAGGGCGATGCACCACGCGTCCATGGTTTCGCAGTGCGCCAAGCAAATACGATCGGTCAAACGCGCGGCTCGCTCGAGCCCCGCGGCGCATTCCGCGCCAACAAGAAAAAGTTCTTTTTGCACTCGCAGGACATCCGTGCGTAACACTTCGTCATTCAGCGAAGCCCGTGCAACTCCCAGCGCGCTGACCAATTCGTCCAAGGCGCCCACCGCTTCCAACCGTGGATCGCCCTTGGGGATGATCTCTCCCCCCGGCAACCGAGTGAACCCGTTGTCGCCGGGATGGGGAGCGGTTGCCATGCTCATCTTCTTTCTCTGGTTTTGCTCCGACATAAGTCGCCTTCGCCCCGTACCGGTGGTGACCGACCAAGAAAGCGGTCACTCCGTTCCATCCATCGCATCAAAGTTATCATCCTCCTCGTCTTCCCCCTCGTGCTCGTGCGCGACGACAGCGCGCTCAATATATGCCAGTTTTCGCCGGTTATCCAACGTGAGGCGATAAGGGGCCAGGGCGCGCAAGCCGAGCCGTGCCGGTCCGCCGGCGACGCCGACCGAGCGTGGCGTGCTAACGGCAAGCCGACGAAAAACCAGATCACCGAGGGTCACGTGACGGACCACGTCCGCGGGGGGCGCGTCCATAACCATTTCAAAATCACCTGCGACATCTAGCAGGATGGGCCGCGGTCGGCCTTCAATTTCGCCATTGACGATCAAAGGTCCAGTGGCGCTGCTTAGTGGAAGGGACGCTAGCCGATCTTCTTCAGCGCCCTCATACGCCCCCGCCGATGAAAAGTGGATCCGGCGATTGGGAAAATCCCACTGCACCCACGCGAACGCCCGCAGGATGTTCGTTCCAATTACGAGGTTGGCGTTTGCGGTCCGCGGATCCCGGGTGACCGGCCAGAGTGGACCCGTAGCAGCGCGGGCGTAGACCAGCACCATCTCCATGCGCAAGTCGCCGAATCGCAATTCCGGGAGGACGGCGGCGACGCCGGGAACATCATCTATGACTTGCTCCGCTTGAGCAAGATTCAGTTCGGGACCTAGCGTCTCGAATCCCATCGCGCGTCGACGGTCTAGCGGGACCCAGCTCAAAGGAGCGGACGTATCGGTCAGCGCACTGACGGGTCGCGTCGGACCGGCCAAGAGGCTCAGCAACGGGAGTACCGTGTTAACGGGTGATGCGAACGGCAACGTGACCTTCAATTCCTGATATAGTCGGTTCGCGTTTGTGAAAACGATATCGCCGGACTCCTCGGGATAGGCGTTCATGAAAAAGATGCGCGGATCCTTGGCAGTTGCACGGAGGCGTTCAAGGTCCGCCGTCGTGTATGGCTTCGGTCCCGCCGGTGATCCGCGTGTTGCGCATCCGGTCACGGTGTGCCCCGCAATTACTGCAAAAATCCAAATAATCCGATGCATATTCATGCTTCTTTGATCCCTCGTTTTGATAGTGACCTGTGGATAACAATGCGCCGTCAATCCTGTTCCGCTCGCAGGTCCCGCTGCATGAGTTCGCGCACGGCATTCGCAGGGGGTTTCCCTTCCCGCAGGATCGCATAAACGGCCTCGGTGATTGGCATAGACACGTTGTACCGAGCGGCCAGGATGCGTGTAGTCTCGCAAGTTTGAACGCCTTCGGCCACCTGGCACATGCTCGCCAGAATGTCGGAGAGACTTTCGCCCCGTCCGAGTCGCTCGCCAACTCGGCGATTGCGACTGGCTCTTCCCGTACAGGTGAGCAACAAGTCGCCCATACCGCTCAAGCCGGCGAATGTTTCGGGGCGGGCTCCGAGCGCCTGGCCCAGCCGCGCCATTTCCGCCAGTCCGCGGGTGGCCAGCGCAGCCCGGGCATTGTCTCCGAACCCGATGCCGTCACTCACGCCTGCCGCGATTGCAATGATATTTTTTAGCGCGCCACCGAGTTCGACCCCGATGACGTCCCGGGAGGTGTAAACGCGGAATGTCGGGCCGCTGAACAAGCGTTGGACCGCGTGGACGGCGGCGAGATGATATCCCGCCACGACAACCGCCGTCGGATGGCCGCGCGCCACTTCTTCGGCGAAGCTGGGGCCGGACAGCGCACAGACATCGTCTCGTTCAAGGAGCGCACTGGCCACCTCCGTCATACGCCGACCGGTGCCCGGCTCCAGGCCTTTGGTAACGCTGATGACGAGTGCTTCACGCGGAATATAGGGCGCAAAGAAACGGACAACATCGTTGAAATAACGGGATGGCACAGCGAGAATGACCGCCTCAGCGTCTGCCGGCGCCTCGGCATGGTACGGCGTCCAATGAATCTCAGAAGGGAGCGGAACGCCGGGCAGGTATCGGACATTCTCGCCCCGTTGGGCAATCTCGTTCAGATAGTCCGGGAAGGGCCCCCAAACGGTGCATTGGTGACCGTTGCGCAATGCCGTCAGCGCCAAAGCCGTTCCCCAGCCGCCGTCGCCGATGACTGTGACGCGACTCATCCGGGGGCTCCTTCCGACGGCCGGTCCCAGGCCCGAGGCTCAATGCCGGCGATGAGGCGGCGAATATTTGAGCGATGGCGCCAGACGATGAAGAGCGCTGCGAGCGTCAGCAGATAAGGGCGAATGTCCGCCGACCCGTGGATGGCCCAGGAGGCCAGGGCGGCCGCCAGGGCTGCAGCCATCGAGGCCATGGAAACATATCGGGAGAGGATAAACGCGATCAGCCACGCCGCAAAAGCGATACCCGCTATGGGAGCGGCCACTGCGAGGAGCACCCCGGCGCCGGTCGCAACCCCCTTGCCGCCTTTGAAACGCAGCCAAACTGGCCAGGTGTGTCCTAGGATCGCGGCAACGCCGCAGGTCAACCCCAGTGCGAAAAAGGAAGCGCCGTCTGGTGGAGACAGAAACAAACGGGGAAGGGTGTAAGCGGAAACGAACCCTTTGGCGGCGTCGAGAATAAAAACGATCATGCCGAGAGGCCGGCTGACGGCACGAAACACGTTCGTTGCGCCGACATTGCCGCTACCCACGGTTCGAATGTCCACGCCTTTCAGCCGGGCCGCGATGAAAGCGAAGGGGATGGATCCGGCGAGATACGAAGCCAAAAGAGGCAATATAAGAGTGTGATCCGTCATCCGTAGCGCATGATGTATCCGGTGGCTTTTCCGCGCAAGTCGGAACGCGTTGACATCAAACGCCATTTTGCGGCTGGTCAGCTGACGGAACCATGCGTCCATCCATCCGAGTCGGGCTATGGCATTTTCATCGAACCTCTGCGGTTCAGGGAGGCGGAGGCCCGTTGAGGTCGTCGTCAATCTGTGGCGATCCGGAGAAACGGCCGCTGAAGTGACGCGGTCGCCTGGGAGTTAAAATACGGGATTCATGGAGGACCACATGCGCCAGATCACATGATTGATGGCCAGACTGTACAACGACGCGAAAACGTCATCCGCCACAATGCCCCAGCCTCGGGGGAGACGTTGGGATTGATACGCCGGCCACGGCTTCAGGATATCGAAGCCTCGGCAGGTGACGAAGGCCACCGCCAGGAGTAGGGGGTGTTCGATAATCGGGAGTCCGATGACGCAGACAGGAAACGTTAAATACTCATCGGCGACGATCCGGCGATCGTCCTTCATGTGATAGAACGACTCGGCGTATGAACATATCGGAACGGCTGCCAGGACGAGAAACAGCGCCAGAAATATTTGGTGGATGGGAGAAGGAATCAGCGACCAAAGAATCCACGCAAGTGCCACGCCAGGCAGCGACCCAGTGGTGCCTGACGCGATGGGGCTGTAACCGAGGCCGAAGCCCGTGGCTAGGACGAGTGAAATGACACGGAAAAATCTCATCGAGCGTTCTCTATAACCCTTTTATCATCGGCCGCCGTCGTTTGCCATTCGATCTCCCACTGGAAAGCGCCGGAAGCGGACAAACGAAGAATCCCCTCCAGACGGCCGCTGGTCATCCACACGGTTATCCATTCGCGGATACGGTTGATCCATGCGCGCGTCTCACGCGTTCCATCGCGATTTTGCATCATCAACGCCAGCGCGGCCACCGAAAGACTGGATCGCATGGCGGCGCCGGCACGCGCCAGATCTATATGAACGTGGGAAACGGTTCCCGTCGGCAGTGGATCGGAGCGAGTATTCGGCGAATGCGCGGTCGAATCATATCCGATCAGCTTGCGCAAGGCATCGAGATTGCTGGAGACATACATCCATCCGTTGTGAAATGCGATCGCTGCTTGTTCTTCCATGGGCAGCGCTGCATAGATCGAGCCGTCGGCCATGCCGAGGGAAAAAATGTTGCTCGCTCCCGGTACAGGGCCGAGCAGAAGGGAGGTTTGATTAACGGCGTTGAGGCGGTCAAGGTGGGCTTGAATACGCGCAGGAGCGAAATTTGAGTCCTTCACGGGGGCGGCAAATACGAACGTCGGGATTCGCAGTCTCCAGAGTCGGCCCGAATATTCCCCGTCGAATAGCGCCACAATCCAAGGAGTATCGGTTTCGGTGAGCGCAGACGTGATCAGCTCATCCGTCGGTGCCGGCAGTCGGCCTTTCACCAGCTCTGCGATCCACGAGGGGTTCGATTGGAGCACGGCAGCGGGTTCGACCCCGAAAAAGGCGAGAGGATTGATCTGCCCCATGGCGCGATCCGGCGGAGAATACAAACGATGGTGCTCGATGGGAGTGATCATCCGGATCGTCACGCCGCCGGCATCGGCGCGGGTAATGTTTCCCTGCAGGTCCGTCCGGCCGCCCAAGAGTGGCGTCCGCCACCAGAAGCGGTCGGCAATCTCGCGGTTCGCTTCGAGGATGGTCGGTATTTTTGTCGTAATGAGAGACGGAATTGCCCCGTCGTAGGTATCCAGCGCCATTCGAATATCACTCGGATGTTCAGACCAACAGCCGATGAGCAGCCCCTCCTCAAATGCAATAGTGAGCCGATTGGGGCCTGTCGTCATCCTCGAATCGAGCATCCAGATCGTCCGCCCCTGATGTTGCCCGATTGGCTTGAACGCGGGCAGCGCTCCGAGTTTCAGCATCCAGCGGAGACGAGTGGCGCGCGTTTCAAGGCGGGATGAAAAAAACCATACCCGCCGTCCGGCGTCAGCCGGATACGATGCGATGACCAACTGACGATCCGCAAGCCGACGAATCCAGCGCCGCACGGCCGAATCGTCACGCCAGGACGCAAGGTCTTTGGCCAGAACGCCGTACTGTTGCAGCCAGATGATGAGCAGGGGGTTGTTCAGCAGATCATCGGCGCGGCCTGCCGGGTAATCGTGCACGCTGACGAAGTCGGCGAAGACAGGCACGGCACGATAGGCAAGAAACGGCCGCGAAGGGGCCCGGAGAAGCCAAACGAGGGCGCCAAAGATGAAGATGACCAGCAAGCTCCAGAACGCGATGGACCGGGCGCGCCACTTCATGAGCGAAGAGATCCGATGAGTTCACGAACGGACTTCATGCCCTGACGCCGCAGGTAGTCGGCCAGTCCCTCGACGATACGCATGGCGGTTCGCGGTTCGGCGAAGGTGGCGGTCCCCACCGCCACCGCGGTCGCGCCAACGATCATGAACTCCGCCGCGTGTTCTGTTTCGGTGATACCGCCCATGCCGATGATCGGGAGCTTTGTGGCGCGGGCGGCTTCCCAGACAAGTTTGAGGGCGATGGGACGAATTGCGGGGCCGGTGAGTCCGCCGGTGATGTTCGCCAGTCTCGGGCGGCGGGTTTTTGCATCCACGACCATGGCCGGCACGGAATTAATCAGCGAAATTGCGTCAGCGCCCGATTCCTCGGCGGCCCGTGCAAAAGCACCGATATCTGAAACGTTGGGCGCCAGTTTGGGGATCATGGGCTTTCGCGTCGCCTCCCGCACGGCAGCCACGACCTTTCGGAAGGCGGTTAGGTCGGTTCCAAACAGTTTGCTGCCCTCCTTGATGTTGGGGCAGGAGACATTGATTTCCAGCGCGGCGACGCCCTCCTCCGTATCGAATCGGCGTGCAACAGCGGCATATTCCTCCACGGTGCGCCCCCAGATGTTGACGATAACCGGCGTCGAGAATCGTTTGAGCTGCGCCAGGTGCTCGCGGATGAATTTCTCCACCCCTGGATTCTGCAGACCAATCGCATTGATCAAGCCGCTGGCAACCTCGACGGTGCGCGGGGTGGAATTGCCGCTCCAAGGATCGAGGCTGATTCCTTTGACGACAATCGCGCCAAGTTTCTCAAAATCCACCAGGTCTGCATATTCCGTTCCGTAACCGAATGTACCGGAGGCGGTCATGACCGGATTACGGAGGCGCAACGGGCCGATGTCCACGGACAGATCGGGCTGAAATTCCGCGTCCAGGGGCGGACGGCGCTCGGTGGTCATGCCTCGTCCTCCCAGAGAATAGTTTGTGCGTCGAAGACGGGTCCTTCTTTGCATACGCGTGCCCAGACCGCATGACCGTTGGGCCCACGCACTTTTTGCACACAGGTCAGACAGGCCCCGAGGCCACACCCCATGTTCCGATCCATCGAGACCCAGGCGGGTAGCGAATAATGGTGGGCGCGTTCTGCAATGGCTCGCAACATGCCGTTCGGCCCGCAGGCAAACAATTCAATCGTGGAAGGGCGCGAGGGGTTCGCCAGGAAGGCATCCAGTGGTGCAGTGACCAGACCGTGCACGCCGCGCGAACCATCTTCAGTGGCAACGCGGACTTCCCATCCGAGCACTTCAAAATCGGACACGCAAAGGATATCCTCCACGGTGGCGCCGCCGAAAAAGGCCAGGCCCGGACGGGGACAAGTTTTAGCGAGCAAGTAGAGAGCAGCCATTCCGTAGCCGCCCGCGACAATCACCGGCACGGCGTCGGGGCGGGGAAGAGGGAAACCGCGTCCGAGCGGGCCAATGAGACTCAGCGAATCGCCCGGGCGCAGCGCGCACATCGCCGAGGTGCCGCGTCCCACGGGCTTGTACAGAATCTGGAGCGTATCACCGTCTGCCTTGAACACGCTGAAAGGTCGGCGAAGAATCGCATCCGCCGGCGCTGTAAGCCGAGTATGTACGAATTGTCCCGGCTGAACGCGAGGGGCGATGAACGGGGCCCTCAACACGAGCAGATGGTAGCCACCCTGCCAAGGCTCCTGCCGAAGGACCTCCGCGTCTTCGATCGTAATGGATGGCGGTTGAGTTTGCATGTGAACCGGTCTCACAATGTGCGAGTAAAACGATTCCGGGTCAAATGCATTTGCTTTCTGAGGAGAAGCGCGGGGGGGCACAAAATGTGAAGGCGAGAGGCAACGAATCAGTATAATCCGTTGGGTGAGCTTCTACGAATTACTATGGCGATTCTTTGTTCGGGGCGACTTTGTCTGCCCTGAGGAAGAGAAACGGACCATATTTGACTCGTTTTCGTTGGGCGATATCTGTATCCAGATCTGGAGCAATTGGGGAAGAAAAGAATGATGCGGCGAAGAGCATGAGCCAACATCAGAACAGGAGAAGGGCGGCCCGAATATCGGCTGGAGAGGCCGGCCCCTTGCCTTGAGTCCAGTGCAAACGCGACCGCCAACCGCGCGGGTGAAACCGCGCCCTTCCATGCAACGCGTGAAGGGAGGTCTCCCCCCCGCCTCTGTGAAGCCGTATGGTCGGGGTGGAACCCGACCCTTTATTGGCCTGCGATTGCATTGGAGGGACGACTTTCACGCCGTCTGCGAGTTACCCGGCCGGCAATGCTTGGAAGAAGCATCGGACGGTTGTGAGGTCGGGACTTTCGGCGAATTGGCGACCTTCAGTTGCAACCACAACAACATTCATTGCTGCGGCGAAGGCGGATTTCTGGTTTCCAACGATTCCGAGCTCTTCGAGCGCGGCCGGAAACTGCACTATTTCGGCGAGCACAGCCGGCCTTCGGTGGGCGATCCGCATCCCTCCTAAGGCATGGGGTGGAAGTACCGCAGCACCGAGCTCGTTGCCGCGTTCGTGCGCGCGCAACTGGCCCGATTAGACGACTATCTCGCCACCATCCGCGAAAACGCGCTCACCCTGCACGAGGCGCTGGAAGGTTGCCCCGCGCTCATCCGCCCGACCGTCCCCGACACCCGTTTCGGCCACAACTACTACAACTATACCGTTCGCTTCGACATGGAGGCCCAGGGACACGTGCCCGATGCCGGACAGTTTCGCGACAAGCTGGTGCGCGCGCTGGTGGCGGAAGGCGTTGAAACCAGCATCTGGCAGGCGTGGCCGTTGCCGGAGATGACGGCGATCGCCGCGAAGAACGCTTACGGAGACGGCTGCCCATGGTCCTGCACCGACAGCCGCGTCACCTATGACCTTGCCCAGTTTCCCGTGGCTACGAAGCATTGCGGCTGGCACACGGGCATGACCATGCCCCTGCGTCTGCCCAACGGACGGGAACTGGCGCTGCGCGTGGCTGAGGCCTTCCACAAAGTGCTCAGTCATTTGGACGAGATGGAAGCCCTGGATTGAGTCGGCGGGCCATCGCTTCGTGTCCCGACGTGTCGGCGAGTTCCGGAGTCCGGAGAAGCGCCCCATGAACCGGCGGGCTGATGTGCTCATCTTGAATACGCTGGTGCTCGATCTCCGCCGCCCGGAGTTCGATTTCGCGGACCGGCTGGTGGGGCCGGGCGGGCTGGTCAAGTGCCACACGGAAGACCTGCCGAACTACTCGCCGTAACAGTATGACGTGTGGATCGTGGGCGGTTCGGCCACGGCCGGAGGCCCGGGCAATATGGCGCCGTTGCTGGCGCGGGCAGGACTTCGAGTCGCCGTCGGCGGCTTACCTGGGCGCTGACCGGTTCGGCGGGCTGGACCGGGCCGGGTCGCGCCTTCCGCGATTTGCTGCGCGCCAACGGCATCGATGTGTCCGCGATCGCCGTCCACCCGCGGCTGCCCACCGGGATGACGTTCATCTGCGAGACCTGCGCGCGCGAGCGGGGCGGCATCGCCTATTTTCCGAACGCCAACAATGATTTCGATTTCGCGGTCTTCCGTCCGCATGTGGCGGCTCGAACCCGTGGTCGTCTACTACTTCATGGCCAACTGCCATACCCTATGTGTCGAACCGGGACGGCTCATCGCGGAGGACGCCGTCGTGCCCCAATACCGGCTGTAGTCAGCAGAGACCGTAGAAGCGAAGACGCCCGGTGAAAGCTGAGCGGAGCGAAGGGCCGAAGAACGACGGTTATACAACGACCACGACGCCCGAAAGATCGGGTGAAAGGACCACAAATCGACAGCGGGGCAAGGTCTGGAAGGACCCGTCCCCGACGGCGATCCGAAGAACAGCCGGTGGATTCTGGTCGGGAAACGGGCGCGAGGCCCAAGTCTGATAAAGCTGGCGCATGTGGTTGGGACGTGCATCAGGTCATTCAACCGCCGGATGTGGAAAACCGCACGTCCGGTGGTGTGGAAGGGACGCGGGACCACGAGCCCCGCGTCCCCATTCGATCCGTGATTTTTCGCGGGATTTCGGTCGTATTACGCATCAATCCCGATAGGGCGGACAGCTTGGCCCGGCGTAGCGCCAGCAAAGCCGGGTCTCCTGCCCGCCGATTTCCCCACGTCCCACATCCCACGTTCAACAATCCTCCGACCGCCTCGCGTGAGCGCCCCCGGAATCTCCAGAATCATCGGAGTCGTCGTCGGCCCTCGCTCCCCGTGCCGGATTTGATCGTCGAGCATTCGCAGCGCGCGCGCGCAGATGATCGGCCATTGCTCGTCCATCAAGATTCCGCCCCGCTGTTGTTCCGGCAGATACCCGAAACGCGGGTCGCCGAAAAAGGAAATCGGAATCCGCGGAAAACCCGCGGCATCACACCAGCCGCTGAGAATGCCCGGGATGCCGATCAGGTGGTCGGGACAATGGGCCTTGAACCACTTTCGAAAGGCCGCCTCTCCGCCCGCGGCGTCCTCCCTCAACAGCGCCAAAGGCGATCGCTCCGCGGGCGGCCAGGCCCGCTGTTCGATCCAAAAACCGGCGCTGTAAGCGCTTTGCGTCCGCTCATCTAAACGACGGTGCAGACAGAAACCGATACGGCGGTAGCCGCGCTCGCGCAGCGCCTGGAGCAGCCGCCGCATATTGAGATACTGTTGGGGTTGCACCCGGTGCGGGCGCGAATCCATGATCGAAGACCCGATCGCCACGACGGCGAATTCTGCGAAGTCCATCTCGAGAGACTGCCCGGGCAATCTCAGCGGCGGAATGAGAAGCCCCGCGATACCCCGCGCCCGCAGGATCGCCTCCAATCGGCCCGGCGGAAGGCCCTCCCGACGAAATGCTTCTAACCGGTATCCCATTTTCCGGGCCGCTGCCTCTGCATCAGCCCACAACGCAGCCAAAGTTCGCGCCGTGATGGGATCGCGATCCTGGTCTAGCAGCAGCCAGGCCAGCGTGCCGTGAAACGATTCCTCGCGCAGCGCGTTGCGATAGTTCGCCAGCGCCCGCAGCATCGGATCCGGCGTGTAGCCGAGTTTCTCCGCCGCCGCGCGAATCCGCGCCCGCGTCGCCTCCGTCATCGCGCCCGCGCCCGCCAACGCCTTCAAAACCGTACCGACATGCGCCCCTGCCAGGATCGCCACGTCCCGCAACGTCACGCGGCGAGCCCGCGTCGTTTTTTCCGGAACGTCCATGCGAACTTTCTATCACGTTATTCTTAGAAAGCAACTGTTTGCCTAACATTTCGCTTCCGAATTTCGAGCGGCTGCGGCACATAACGCGCGCAGGATTCGAATAACCGCTGGGGGAGAAGGCGCTTTGGGTGGGCGTCAGAGTAAGAAAGGGCGGCGGTTCGAGAAGGCGAATCGCCGAACGAAAAGGGTAAATATGAAAGAAGCCATACATAAGACAGCCGTCAAATGGATCGTCGTGCTTTGCGCAGCCGCCGCATTGAACGCGTCGGCGGTTTTGGTGCTGGATTTCGAGGGGTCACACCCTCTTAGCGGTTGGAATGTATCCGGCGCCACCACGGATGTTGTCGCCTTTGATGGCAGCAACCGTCTGAGAATCCGAGATACAACAGGCACTGGCGCGAATATCACCACCTATGCCCTGCCCATCGCTGAGATAATCACGGGCACCGGCGCCATGGAGTTCGATTTCTACGCGATCAACAGCGAAAACACGACCAACATCGCACCGTATTTGGCGAAAGGCACTGCATTAACCGATCGTTGCGCGGGATATGGATATGACGATCCAGGCGTGTTTGACTGGTACACCTTCAATGATGGTACTCAAACAAATTTCGATCAGACGACTTCTTTCGCGGCGAACACGTGGTATCGCTTCCGAATTCAAGTGGATGTGAGCACTAACACGCAGCAGATTTTCGTCAAAGGCGGAAGTTTTGGAAACAGCAGTTTCACGCAATTGACCATTAATAGTGGCACAAGCACGTGGAATTTCCGCTACACGGCGACACAGTTGACCCATATTTCATTCACTGCTTACAGCTCCAGCAATAGCAACGTTGACGGCATCTACGTTGATAACATTGTGATTCCAGAGCCCTCCGGCATGGCCATGATCATGGGCGCGGTGGGGGCGGCCGTTGTCGTTCGTCGTCGTCGCCGTATCGCGGCCTGAAAATTATCAAGCGGATGTTAGCGACACCCACGTCGGCGGAGCCCATTATCTGCCGCCGTGGGTGTTGTGTTCTCGGAGTTGTCGCCATGAAACGCGTTCCCGTATGGCTCCTATCGCTTTTGTCGCTCATCGCGCCGGTGCTCGCCCTGGATTACGATGTCTTTATCCTCGCGGGACAGTCGCAGGGAGTCAATTACGACAACAACGCGGCGAATCTGCCGGTGGAGCTTCAATCGCCGCAGACCAACGTGAAGTTCTGGTATAATTTCGGGTGGTGGCCCGACAACAGTTCCAATGGCGTGCTCAGCAGCAATGGCACGTGGGGGAATCTCGCTCCGCAGGCGAAGGGTTCGACCTCCGTATTTTCGAGCCGGGTTCCATCCGGCGGTTCCGGTTTTGGGCCGGAAATCACGCTGGGCCATGACCTCGCTGCCGCTCTGCCCACCCGCAACATCGCTATCGTCAAATACACCTTCAACTCCACCTCGCTTGCCCAACGCACGGATCGCGAAGGCTGGAATGTCAACGACCGAAACCAGATCTATGACGGCATGCTGGCCGAGGTGAACGCCGCACTCGCCGCCCTGACCGATGCGGGGCACACGGCGTCGGTCAAAGGCTTTCTCTGGATTCAAGGCGAGGGCGATCAGGGAGATCGGACCTACGCGAACGCCTACCAGCAGAACCTCACGGACCTCTTTACCGGAGTTCGCAATCAGTGGAATTCGGAAATGGTCGCGGTGACGGTGCGGCTCTCGACGGCGCAGGTTACGGATTGGTGGAGGGCTAATGGATATAACGAGGAAGGCTTCAATATCGTTCGGGCCGCACAGGTGGCGGTGGGAGAGGCCGGGCCGCGCAACGGCTGGATTAATACCGACGATTTGAACATAGTCCCCAACACCGTTCATTTCAACGAGGCCAGCACGCAAACGATCGGCTCGCGCATGGCGGCGAAATATGTCGAGCTGGTTCCGGAGCCTTCGAGCCTAGCGCTGCTGATCGGCGGCGCGGGCGCGTATTCGCTGCTGCGCCGGCGCCGCGGATAACCGACAGCGTTCAACCGCGAAGGCCGAACGGCGGGTCAGAAAGGTTTCACCGCAGAGGCGCGAAGGACGCGGAGAGCGGAGAAAATGGTAGGGCGCGGACTCCGTTCCGCGCCGGGGTGAGGAATCGAACCGCAGATGACGCAGATGTACGCAGATAAAAGGGGGGCGAGAACCCCTATCCGCGCTCATCTGCGAAATCTGCGGTCAAAAAGAAAATCGAACCAGCCCTCCGAGCGTACCCCCCCAAGGCGGGGCTGCTCAAGGGCATCGTTCCACAAATCTTCACGGCGCGTCCGGGGGATAACCATTGGCGCCTTTCCCCGCCGCTCCACCGCGCCTCAGGCGTCCAGGATGATTCGCCGCGCCTCTCGCTCAAAAAAGTGGCGGCATTCGTTCCAGTCGAACGGAATCCGCATCCTCGGCATCGGCTCGCGTTCGGCATCGTCGAAATACACCAGGCTTTTGAGAATGTGATAGGCGTCGGCGCGACCCGGGCCGTATTTTTTCGGCAGCCACTCGAAGTAATCCCGCAGCGAAGGCGGAGAACGCAGCAGGACAAACAAATCCACGAAAACCTTTCGCGCGCCACGCCCCGACACGGCGGCCGGTTTCATGAGTCCGATATCCCGCGGATCGGCCAGAAAAAACCCAGAAACGACGCCGCAGGGAATAAAAAGGGATCGGCCGCGTGAAAGAAAGAATAAGCATTTGGTTTCGGCCAACCTCACCGTCTGGGTGTCGGATCCTCCTGCCACACTTCGCACTCGCCGTGCGCCCGCAGATTTCGGAGAAGTTTCGGGATATCGATTGGATCATTTCGGAAAAAATCGAGGTCGTCGGAATATCGGTGGCCGAGGCGCAGCGCCAATCCGGCGCCGCCGGCCAGCGTCCATCCGCGCAGCACCGACGCCGGATCCGCCGAAAGACGCTCCATCAACGCCGATGCGCCGGACGGGAGAATTTCCGTGTGCATGGATAGCCCTCCTGCTCGAGGATGCAGGTCCACAGCCGTTGGGTGCGCGGCGAAACGCAGACGGCCTGCGCGGCGAGTTCCAAAAACCGCTCCCGGCCGTAGCGCCGTTGAAGCGACTGCACGTCCTCCAGATCGCCAAAATCAAGGACGCGCTCCGCCACCCACACGGCGTGCCGCTCGAAGTCCGCCTCGGAAAGCGGATGATCCCAAAACAATCGGGCCAGTCGCCGAAGTTCCCCGAAAGGCTCTCTTTGCGGGATGGCCATAATTGCGGTGTATTATAGCGAAGGCCGACCGGGAGGACGATGAAAAGGCAACCGGTTTTGAAGGCTTTTCTGCTTTCCGTCCCCAAAGTCCATTCAAGGGGCTGCCGCCTGCAACAGAGCCTGGATATGCTCAAAGATGCGCGTGTTATCCTGCGTGCCGGCGAATCGTTCCGCACCCGGTCCCGACGCGAAGAGCGGCACATCGTCCGCCGTGTGGTGACCGGTCGTCCACTGGATGCCCGCGAGCTCGTCGCGCACTGCGGAGGCGACGCGAACGAGCACCGCCGCGACATCGGCGCGTTGGCCGGCATCAGCGGTGAGCAGTTTGCGGAAGTCCTTTTCCAGCGTGAGGAGCCGCTCCTCGTCCGGTAATCCCAGCCCCTTTGCGATCTTTTCCCGGGCCGCTAGCCACGCCGCGTCCGGACCTCCGTGGGCTTTTTCAGCATCATCGCTCAACCATTTGATCAACGCCTCTCGCGACAGAGTTTGGCGATTCAGCAGCTCTCGCGCGCGCTCCGCGGTATATCCCGCCCGGAAACGCAGCCCGCCGGTCTCATGATCCGCCGTAACAATCAGCAGTGTGTCCGGATGCGATTCCGCGTAAGCTTTCACGACCGCCACCGCATCATCAAAGGCCAGCGTTTCAGCGATGACGCCGACGGTATCGTTCGCGTGGGAGGCCCAGTCAATCGCTCCGCCCTCCACCATGAGGAAGAAACCGGCGGGGTTTTCAAGGAGTTCGAGCGCTTTCGCCGTCATCTGGGCCAGGGAGATGTCCCGAGCCGGATCGAACGGGGGCGCCGCGGGAATGCGAACGCCAACGTGGAGATTGTTCGGTGCTATAATGACCCGCTTTCCCAGGCCGACAGCGCGGAGTTCATCCGGCGTGCGGATGATGGCGTAGCCCGCCGCCGCGGCCTTTTCCCAGAGACTCTCGATGGGGCGTTGCGGATTATTTCTGCCGCTCGCATCGGAAAAGGTGCTTCCGCCCAAAACGTCAAAACGAGAAGCGATGGCCATCAGTCCAATCTCATAATAATCCCCGCGCGCTCCGGCCTTCGCATAGAAAGCGGCAGGGGTCGCATGGTTGATCGGGACCGAGGAGAGAATGCCGACTCGACGTCCTGCGTCTCGAAACAACTCGGCGATACTCGGCAGCGGCGTGCCGTCTGGGAGCCGGCCCAACATGCCGTTGTTGGTCTTGCGTCCGCACGCCATGGCGGTGCC
>CALLML010000002.1 GCA_938005705.1 uncultured bacterium | reverse complement strand
AGACCGGCCTCAACGAAGCCTTCGTTGTGAACCGCGCGACGCGGGATCGGTTGATCGCCGAGCACCCGTCATCCGCCGAGGTGCTCAAGCCGTTTCTGCGCGGGCGCGACGTGAAAAGATGGAGGTGCGAGTTTTCGGAGCAGTATTTGATCAAGATTGAATCCTCAGAAAACAAAGTGCATCCCTGGAGCAGAAAACCAGAGAAGGAGGCCGAGCGAATTTTTTCAAGAACATATCCGGCTGTTCATGCGTGGTTTGAACCGATGCGGTCAGCGCTGGTCAAGCGCTACGATCAAGGCAAGTTTTTCTGGGAACTCCGGTCGTGTGACTACTGGCAAGAATTCGAGCGGCCGAAGATTGTTATTCCGGCGATTCAGAATGGAGCAAAATACGCATTTGATCATCATGGATTCTACAGCAATGATAAGACGAGCATCATCGTTACAGCGGAGGCGGGCTTTGTCCTGCCGATTCTTAATTCTGCGATTGCATGGTGGATCGCGAAGCAATCTTTTCCTTCCAAACAAGGAGGCTTCTATGAGTTCAAACCTGCTTACGTTTCGACCATTCCTATTCCAATCGCATCCAGTGCCGACAAAGCCCGTCTGACGGCGCTGGCGGAGCGGGCGGCGAAGCAGGCGGGGGCGGGGGATGCGGCGGGACTGCGGGCGACGGAGCGGGAGATTGACGAGATCGTCTATCGCCTCTTCGACCTGACCCCGGACGAGATCGCGCACATCGAGAACTCGCTGGCGGGCGCGCGCGGCGGCGCGGCGGAGGAAGCGGAGGACACTTACGAGTGAAGGAGACGCTGGAGGTTATCAACCGGATGCAGTCCGACGGGGTCATCGGCGCGTACGCCATCGGCGGCGCGGTGGGCGCGACTTTTTACCTGGAGCCGGTGGCGACGCTGGACCTCGACATATTCGTGTCGTTTCGGCAGGCGGCAGATAGTCCGCTCATTTCCCTTTCGCCCATCTTCGAATATCTGAAGAAGCGGGGCCATGCGATGCGCGGCGAGTACATCGTCATCGGCGGCTGGCCGGTCCAGTTCCTGCCGCCCGAGAATGCGTTGGTCGAGGAGGCGTTGTCCGAGGCGGTTGAAACGGAGGTCGAGGGTGTTCGAACCCGCGTGATGACGGCGGAACACCTGGTCGCGATCGCCCTCCAGGTTGGCCGCGCCAAGGACCAGGCCCGCATCGTTCAATTCGTTGAATCCGGCGTTCTCGACCCCAACAAACTGGAGGGAATCCTCGCGCGGCACAGCCTGCTTGAGAAATGGGAGCGGATACGGATAAAATATTTCAACGGCGGATCATGAACGAACAATGGCAAGCCATTTTGGAAAGCAAGCGGCGCGAGCGCGCCCGCCTCGCCGCCCTGCCATTTTCCGAGAAAGTTGTCCTGCTCGAAAAACTCCGCGACCGGGCCTTAGCGGTTGCCGGTAGCGGCCTGTACCGCGCACACGAACCCGCGGGCGGCAAAGCGCGGCTTCTGCGTGAGCGGCCGCCGGAGAGCCGAGCGTGATCCGCGTGGACGTCAAACCGGAGTTGTTGCGCTGGGCGTGCGAGCGCGCCGGACTCGACACGGCCGAAGTGGCGGAGCGCATCCCGCAACTGGTCGCGTGGGAACGAGGCGAGGCAAAGCCGACGCTGAAACAGCTCGAACATTTCGCCGGCGCCGTGCATGCCCCGGTGGGCTATTTCTTTCTTCCCGCCCCTCCTGTGGAGCAAATGCCCATTCCGGACTTCCGAACGGTAGGCAACGAGCACATCGGCCACCCAAGCCCGGATCTGCTGGAAACCATCTACCTCTGCCGGCAAAGGCAGGAGTGGTATCGGGACTATGCGCGCTCCATCGGAGAAACCGCCGTTCCATTCGTCGGGTCTGTCAACTTGAACGACGATATTCCGACGGTTGCCGAGCGCATGCGGGAGGGGCTGGGGTTCGACCTGGAAGCCCGTCGCCGCATGAGGACTTGGGAAGAGGCTTTGCGTCAGTTCATCGAGCAGGCCGAAGATTCCGGCGTCATGGTCATGGTCAACGGCGTCGTGGGCAATAACAACCGTCGCAAGCTCGATCCGGAAGAGTTTCGCGGGTTTGCCCTCTCGGACGATCTGGCCCCTCTCGTCTTCATCAACGGCGCGGACACCAAATCCGCCCAGATGTTCACGTTGGCGCACGAGTTGGCCCATGTCTGGCTTGGCGAGACGGGTCTTTCCGACGTCGAGCCGGTTGGGTCTCCGACAAACCGGATCGAGCAGTGGTGCAATCAGGTCGCGGCCGAATTTCTGGTCCCCTTGACCGCCCTGCGCCGGGAATACCAGGCGGCAAACGATTTGACCGATGAGGTCGCGCGGCTGGCGCGATGGTTCAAGGTCAGCACACTGGTCGTTCTGCGCCGGATTTACGACGCAGGCCATTTGACGCAAGACGAACTCTGGACGGCGTATCACGCGGAATTAGAGAGATTGCTCGCGATCCCAAGAGGCGCCGGCGG
>CALLML010000001.1 GCA_938005705.1 uncultured bacterium | reverse complement strand
ACATCCCCGATCCTGTGGATAAGTGGGGCCTTACGGGGCTGGGAGGGCCCCACGGCCCACTTACCCACAGGCGTGCGGGGATGTACATACCAGGGCGCGAGCTTGCTCGCGCCGCAGGGAACGAGCCTGTAAAGACAATTTGGAGAGCATTAGTAACAGGCCGAGCGGCAGGGTGCAGACGACGAGTGCACCCGAAAAAACGAAGTCCAACCGTCACCAAAAGACGCACGAGGCAGAGTCTGGCGGCACAGGCTGGAAAGACGATGTCCAATGAAGCGCTCATAAAAATAGCCACGCTGAAAAGCGGAGCTGTCGCGGGGAAACCTGAACTGGTACGGTTTTATCCTACCCCGTGGGGCTTTGTGGAGGCTCGCCGAGGAGCTCCGCCCGTTCAACCGGCGGATGCGGAAAACCACACGTCCGGTGGTGTGGAAGGGACGCGGGGTGCAATCCCCGCATCTCCATTCGATCTATGGCCTGCGATTGCATTGGAGGGACGGCTTCCACGCCGTACGTGAATTGTCAACGCCTCCGGCGGGCAAGGGACTGCCCGCCCTATCAATCAACGCGCATTGCGAAGTGTCAATCGGTAGAACGATTTTCGCCTCCCTTTGCCGACGCCTGTATCCGCGGCGCATCCCCAACAGCGCAATCGGCTCGGTTCACGCCGGCCTCGATGGTCCAAAGGCCTTATAGTGGAGCCGTGGATCGGCAATGGTGCCATCAGAGTATTCGCCCTCCCATCGAAGCGCGTCGCTCGATCAGACGATCTTGGATCAGTTGTCCGACGTACGGTTTGGATAAGTCCTGGCCGGCGATGCGTCATTGGTTACGTTTATCCCAAAGACGGTCTCCTGTTACGTGTGGAGTTATGAACAGCGGTGGGGGCAGGCGGCCTTGGGCCGTACGGTGTCAAGCGCGGCACAACCATCCTCCATTCCCGATGCTGTCGAGTCTGAGATTTGACAGCTAAGGACCCTGCAACATAACGTAAATGGATCGCCTCCAGTTTTGGAGCATAGACGCACATGAAAACAATTGATTCGTTTGCCACGCTGAACGGAGCCGAGGGGTATCATCGCCTCGCCGTTCTGGAACAATTGGGTCTATGCCGATTGTTGCGTTTGCCTTTCGTGATACGCATTCTTTTGGAGTCCCTGTTGCGGGAGCAGGGTCGGCCCGGTTATTCGATCGAGCACATCGAGCAATTGGCGCGATGGACGCCGACGGCTGTGAGCGGTGAAATACCGTTTCTGCCCGTCCGCATCCTGTTGCAGGATTTCACCGGGGTACCTTGCGTAGCCGATCTCGCAGCGCTGCGCTCCGCGGTGGCCCGTGCCGGGGGGGACCCCAAAAAAGTCGAGCCGCTGCTGCCGGTGGACCTGGTCATTGATCATTCCGTCCAACTCCACACTGCGGGTCGGGCCGACGCCTATGACGAGAATCTCCGCCGTGAATTTGACAACAACCGCGAGCGCTATGCTTTTTTGCGGTGGGGGCAGAATGCTTTTCGGCGGCTTCGCGTATTGCCGCCTGGCCTGGGTATCTGTCACCAGGTTAACTTGGAATACCTCGCCGAATGCGTCCGTGTGGTGACGGATGCGAAGGGCCAAAACGTTCTGGCGCCCGACAGTGTGCTCGGAACAGATTCGCATACCGTGATGATCAATAGCATGGGCGTGTTAGGCTGGGGAGTAGGTGGAATTGAGGCGGAAGCCGCCATGCTCGGCCAGCCCATTCCGCTGCCCATTCCGCGCGTGGTCGGCGTGCGTCTGACGGGCGGCCTCCGCCCACCGGCTACGCCCACCGACCTGGCGTTGGCCGTCACGCAGCGCTTGCGGGAAAAGGGCGTCGTTGGACAGTTTGTAGAGTTCTTCGGTCCGGGTCTGGATTCTTTGAACCTCGCCGATCGCGCCCCGACGGCCAATATGGCGCCCGAATACGGTGCTACGACGGGTTTTTTCCCGATCGACCGCTTCACACTGGAGTATCTGCGCGAGACCGGTCGTCCGGAATCCCTAGTTCAACGCGTGGAGCGCTATTGTCGCGCCCAAGGTCTCTGGCGCGAAAAAGGCGCCCCGGAGCCGGACTACTCCGAAGTGGTGGAATTAGATATGTCGGAGCTTGAGCCGTCAGTGGCCGGCCCTTCACGACCGCAGGATCGGCAGGCACTCTCGGAGGTGGGTCGCGGATTCCGACGGGCCTTGACGCGCCCGATCCAGGAAAAAGGATTTGGCGTGCCAGCGGCCTCGGCCACTGCGGAGGTAGTGGCGGAGAGCGGCATTCGCCTTGGACACGGGGCGGTGGTACTCGCCTCCATTACGAGCTGCACGAATACCTCGAATCCCATGCTGATGATCGGCGCGGCGCTGCTTGCGCGCCATGCGCGCGAACGCGGACTGCGTGTGCCGGCCCATGTCAAAACGAGTTTCGCGCCCGGTTCGCGGGCCGTCACCGCCTACCTGCGTCGGGCCGGTCTGCTCGGGCATCTGGAAGCGCTCGGTTTCCATGTTGCGGCCTATGGTTGCGCCACATGCATCGGCAACAGCGGACCGTTGGCGCCCGATATCGAAAAGGTTATCCGCGATCAGGGACTGGTCGCCGCCGCTGTTTTGAGTGGAAATCGGAATTTCGAAGGGCGCATTCATCCGCTGACCCGTGCGAACTATATTTGCTCACCGCTGCTGGTGGTCGCCTATGCGTTGCGAGGCACCGTGGCTGGCGATCTCACGAATGAGCCGCTCGGTGTGGATCAGGAGGGGCGCCCGATCTATCTACGCGATATCTGGCCGACCGAAACGGAAATTCATGACGCGCTTCGCGAAGCCTTGCGGCCGGCTGACTACCGGGACATATACGAGGCGATGAACGCGTTGAGCCCGGCCTGGAACGCCCTGCCTGCGCCGATCGGCGATGTGTTTGCATGGGACCCGGAGTCCACTTATGTGCGCGAGCCGCCGTTCCTCAAAAACGTAGCGCCGACGCCTGAGCCCGTATCCGATATCGCAGGTGCGCGGGTGTTGGGTTTTTATGGCGATTTCGTTACCACCGATCATATCTCGCCGGCGGGTTCTATTCCGGCGGACAGCCCCGCCGGGCGCTATCTCATCGAACATGGCGTGGCGCGCGAAGCGTTCAATTCCTACGGTGCGCGCCGCGGTAACCATGAGGTGCTGATGCGCGGAACCTTCGCCAATATCCGCATCCGCAATCGCCTCGCAGACCGCGAAGGGGGATGGACGCGCCATTTTCCCGATGGTGCCATGATGACGATCTTCGACGCCGCTGAAGCCTATCGTCGCGAGGGGACACCTGTGATTGTGCTTGCGGGCCGGATGTACGGTGCCGGGTCATCGCGCGATTGGGCGGCCAAGGGGCCGGCGCTGCTTGGGGTGCGCGCCGTGATCGCCGGCAGTTACGAGCGGATCCATCGCAGCAATCTGATCGGCATGGGCATTCTGCCGTTACAGTTCGAGGATGGCACAACCGCGGATACCCTCGGACTAGACGGCACGGAACTCTATACCCTTCGCGGACTGGTGGCGTTAACGCCGGGTGCGCTAGTGCATGTTGAAGCACAACGAGTGGATGGACCAACGATCCCGTTCGTTGCGCGCGCCCGGATAGACACGCCCGTCGAGGCGGAGTATTGGCGGCATGGCGGTATCTTGTCTTACGTACTTCGACGGTTTCTTCATGGGCTCGAATGATGAGGATCAGTTGCGGCATCCCCGCCAAGCCGCCGCTCGGGACAACACTATGGCCTGCCTGCCGCTCACGGACGGATAGGAGGACGGCGAGTCCCTCGCCGTCGTTTAACCCTTGCGCGTACACCGCGCGGCGAGTCGGCCCTGGCAAAACCTGAATGGCGAAGCCGGGGCAAACCGCGATGTCGTCCCGCGTCAACAACGACAAAACAGGATGAGAGAATGGCCTGGCCGCGGATCCGACCCATCATGGCGGCTGCCACCATTGGCGTTGCGAGGTCGGGTCCCTTTTGGCTTCGAAGGGCCTTATTTCGATCCAAGGTTCGCCTTTTCCCAAGATGGCCGTCTTGTTGATCCGCTCGCGAAGGAGGACCGCCGGCGTCTTTAAAGAAGCGGCATATGTCGCATGTCGCCGTGTTCAATCTGGCGAATTCCGTCGGCGATATAGCGCAGACCGGCGGCGACAGTGAAGGCCGTCGCGGCGGCGCAAATCCACGTAAACGGCTTTTCGGGGCCGGCCGCCAAGACCCAGAGGATGGCGAGCATAATGAGGAAGGTCGAGATTTTTCCGACCAGGCGCGGGCGCACGTCCAGCGAGCCCGTCAGATGATGAATAATCGCGGCGCCGAACAGCATCAGGATATCGCGGCTGATCAAGGCGGCCGTCAGATACACCGGCAATTGTGGACGAAGCTCGGGTAGAGACGGACGGGTCAGCAACAGCGCCGAGGTGGCGAGCAGTGCTTTATCCGCAAGCGGATCGAGCACTTTGCCCAAGCGCGTGATTTCGCCACGGGATCGCGCCATAAAACCGTCGAGGGCATCCGTAAGCGCGATGGCTGCGAACAGGGTCAGCGCTCCGATGCGAAACCTTTCGTCTGGGATTCCTGTTCGTACCCCCTCCAAATAATAGATGGTCAGGAGAGCGAAAAACGGTATGCCGAGAATACGCAGAATTGTGACCCGATTGGCCGCTGAAAGAGAGGCTTTTTTCTTGAGGTCGGCGGTCATGAGGTGACCCTCATTCAGGAAACGTCCGTCGTCGGAGACGCACCAGCGCGCGCTCTCTCTATAGCGCGCGCAATGCGCCGCCGGGTTCGTTCTCGGCCAAGGACCTCGATCATTTCGAACAAGCCGGGCCCCACGTCCGTTCCCGACACAGCCGCGCGGAGTGGATGCACGAGCCGTGAGAGCTTTACATTATGTTCCGCCGCATAAGCCCGCACAGTGGTTTCCAGGGCGGCAGCGTTGAATTCGGGGAGGGTGTCGAAACGAACCGCCAAATCCGTCAAATACTGGACGGCGCCCTCGCAAAGGAGGGTCTTTTGAAAGACCTTTTCATCCACCGGATAGTTGTCGGTAAAAAAATAAATCGTCTGCGCAGCTGTGTCACTGAAGAGCTTGATGCGATCGCCCATGATTTCGAGTACGCGGCGGACATAGGCGAGATCGTCACCGTCGCGCCACAAGCCGTGTTTGCGCAGATCGGCGATATGCTGTGCCTCCCGCTGTTCCAAGGGCATCTTCCGCATGTATTCACCGTTCATCCACAGCAATTTTCGTTCATCGAAACGCGCTGGCGAGGATTGGACGCCCTCAAAGGAAAAGCACGTCGCCATTTCCTCACGCGTGAGAATCTCCCGGTCATCGCCGGGAGACCACCCCAATAACGCCAGATAATTGAACAGGGCATCGGCGAGAAAGCCTCGATCGCGGAAATCGCCCACATATGCCGCTCCATCCCGTTTGGAGTAGGGTTTTCCCTTGGCATTGACGATCATAGGCAGGTGAGCGTAACGCGGTACGTCGGCGCCCAGCGCTTGAAACAGTGCAACGTGACGATAGGTATTCTCGATATGATCATCCCCGCGGATGACATGCGTGATGCCCATCGCGATGTCGTCCACGACGTTCGCCAGATGAAATACCGGATGGCCGTCCGATCGAACAATGACAAAATCCCTCAGGTCGGCGGCGGGTTTGCGCAAGTCGCCCTTGATCTCGTCGTGAAACACCATGTCGGTTCCCGGCATTCGAAAGACGAGGCATTTGCCGCGACCCGTGCCGCCTTTATCCTCGCGATAGGCATGGCCGGCGGCCAGTAGCCGCTCCGCGGCCTCCAAGTGCGCCTGCCGCCGGGTGGACTGGTACATCGGCGGTTCGTCTGGTTGAAGTCCGAGCCATTCCATCGCTTCGTGCACCGTAGCCACCGCTTCCGGCGTGGAACGTTCCGGATCCGTGTCTTCAATGCGCAGCAAGAAACGGCCACCATGCCGGCGGGCATAAAGCCAGTTATAGATAGCTGCTCGTATGTTCCCTATATGAACGTGTCCCGTGGGACTCGGCGCAAATCGTGTGCGAACCATGCCGATCGCCTCCTCTCCAACACATGGACTGTACGACAGCTGATCGCATTCGACAAACTCCTTCTTTGTTTTTCGTTTCTGCCCGCCGTGGTCTCTCAGAGTCATGAGTCCAAGGGATGTTTAGTCTGGCGAATCGAGCGCATCACGGCTACATTATATGAAAATGCCGGTCGTATCAGGCTCGGTGCACGGAAACGTTTGTGGAGCCTACTCACTTTTGGACAGTCAATGGGCTTTCTTGCGCTGATCGTTTTGGGGTGAGGTCGCGGAGTAATGGAGCGGTCGTCAGTTTTGTACAACGTGCCCGAATCGTGGGGGTATCAGCGGGATGGGGGCATCCTCACAGAGGGCATTCTAGTCATAGGCATGATGCGAAGAGGCTTAACGGATCTGCAGCCGCAGAAGCTGTGCGGCTTTGTCCGTCTTTGTCCCTATGATCGGAAAGTCTATGTCGAGCGAACGACATGGCAACCGATGGAGTTGTTTCGATCTGAGCGAATGCCTGCAGAAGGTCCGCATGGCATCTTTTCCAAAAGGAAGGAGCGCACTGCCGATACCATGAAAAATGAACCAAAGCACTCGCAGGTGGTGTCCGCTCGTGAAGCTCAACCGTTTCCGCCTTCGCCGTCAGATTCGCCGTGAAATCCGTACTGCGCAGTTTTCCCGCGATCGCCGCTTTCGCCGCGCTCGAAACGATTCGTCAGCCGCTAGCGCTATTGTTGCTGACCGCCATAGCGCTGCTCGCCGCGTTGTTGCCGATGATCACTTCGCACACCTTGGGTGAAACGGAGCGCATGATGGCTGACGCCTCTCTCGCGCTCCACCTGTTCGTCGGCACGCTGTTCGGCGGTTTTGCGGCCTGTCATTCACTCTCCGGCGAAATCCGCCGGGGAACCGCCGCGACGGTGTTGAGCAAGCCGGTAGACCGCGCCATATTTTTCGTTGCGAAATTCGTCGGTCTGGCGCTGGTGCTGTTTTCCTTTTCGGTGGTGTCCACGCTGGCCGGTCTGATTTCCGTACGGGCCGTTTCCGAGCCCTACTCGATTGATTTTTGGGCCGTCGGTCCGTTGTTGATGTTCATCGCGTTGGCGTATGTCGCGGCCGGAGCGGTTAACTTCTTCACACGCCGACCATTCGTCTCCGATGCCTATCGTCTGATTGTCGTGGCGATGGCGGCCGCGTTTCTGGTGGTCGGCGCTTTGGATCGCGAAGGGCACTGGCAGTCGTTCGGCGCAGGCTATTTGTGGCCGTTCGTCTCGGCTTCGGCGCTGGTCACCCTGGTCGTCTGGCTGTTGGCTGCCCTAGCGCTTGCGCTGGCATCGCGGCTGGAGACGGTGCCGACGGTGACGATCTGTGCGGCGGCGATGCTCCTGGGGATGATGTCGGATTATCTGCTGGGCCGCTCGGCCACCGATTCTCGCATCGCGGCAGCGCTTTATGCCGTTGCGCCGAACTGGCAGCATTTCTGGATGGCGGATGCGCTGCACGCAGGCGAAGAAGTTCCGCTGCGCTATGTCGCGGCGGCGGCGGGATATGCCGGGTTCTACTTGATGGGCCTGCTGGGACTGGGTATCGTGCTCTTTCGCCATACGGAAGTGAAATCCTGATGGGACGTCTCAATGAGAAAGCGGCTGCGAGCGCCGCCACAATCGCGGCGTTTTTCGCCGTGACGGATGGTTTGTTCGGCGCCGCCGCGGGTTTGCGTGCCATGGGGGCGTTGGTGCCGTTGCTCTGGGTGGCGGCGGCGGTCTCGGCCCTCGTGGCGGCCCGCTATTGGCTTGAGCGCCGCGCCCTCGAAGAGCGGCAGGATGCGGCGCTGGCGCGTCGGGAACACCCCGATTCCGCCTTGTTCGTTTCGGATGAGGAAATGGGCGACCCGCTTTCCATGGCGCGGTCGCGCGCGCAATTTGAGACGGTGGTCGTACGTGCGATGGCGCCGGCCCTGGCCCTGTTTCAAGGCGCTTTCGCATGGCGCTGGTATCGCGTGCTTTCGACCGGCATGGCGCCGGAACCGAAGGCGCGGCTAGGCGCGGCGGCAGTGCTCGCCGCACAAGCTTTCGCCCTTTTTCTGTTCGGACGCTATCTCATCGGACTGGCGCGAGCACCCGAACGGCGATTGCTCCGCGGCCCCGGCGCGCTGTTGGGTTTGGCCGCGTTGGCAAGCCTGGTCGGCGCGGCGGCGGTGCTAGCCGGGCATGCGGGATGGGGACCGGCGGACCGCGTCGCCGCGGGACTGTTCGCGGGATTGCTCGCTGCGCTTGCCGTGGAAAACGCCTTGGGGTTCATCGTGGACATCTATCGTCCGCGCCGTCGTGATGAATCACCTCGTGTGGCGTATGAAAGCCGTTTCGCCCGCTGGCTGGCTGAGCCTTCAGATTGGATTCGCGACGCCGCGCAGTCTCTCGATTACCAATTCGGTTTCAGGGTGTCCGAAACCTGGTTTTACCGTTTTGTGCGCGGTGCACTGATCCCATTGGCACTTTTCCAGGTGCTGATCCTCTATGCGTTTTCCTGCATCGTCATTCTCGGCCCGGAAGAAGAAGGCATCCTCGAGCGTTTCGGACGCCCGTGCGAGGAACGCGCCGGCGGCTGGCGATTGTCTCCGGGATTGCACTGGAAATGGCCGTGGCCTTTCGAAACAGTCCGTCGGTTTCCCGTTCGCCGTCTGCAAACACTCCATGTGGGATTTCGGCATGATGAACGGCGTCCCTTGCCCACCATCTTGCTGTGGACACGGCCCCATTACGCGGAAGAGGACCAGTTTCTGCTTGCCAGCCGCGAGGGCGGCGGCGAGGCCGCGTCCGGCGATGCGGCAGCGGCGCCCGTCAACCTGTTGAGCTTTAACATTCCCATTGAATACCGTATCACCGATCTCCAGCGTTATGCCTATGGATTCGCCGATCCCACGGGCGTCCTGCGCGCGCTCGCCTACCGCACGCTCACGCGCATGCTGGCGGCCGGCGATCTGGCGCATGTACTCGGACCGGAACGTATGGATACGGCACGGGCGCTGCGAACCGCTCTGCAGAGCGAGGCGGAGCGCTTCGGACTGGGGGTTGAGATTGTATTCGTCGGCCTGCATGGCGTGCATCCACCCGTGCCCATTGCCGACGCCTTTGAGAATGTGGTCGGCGCCGTCGAGGAACGCGAGGCGAAAATACTCGAGGCGCGTGCCTATCGAAACCGTCGAACGCCCGTGGCGGAGGCCGAGGCGCGCCGCATCGGGCTTGAGGCGGAGGCCTACCGTATCCGCCGAACATTGATCGCCCAGGCAGAAGCGGAGCAGTTTCTGAGCCGAAAAGCCGCCGCAGATCGTGCGCCGTCGGTGTTTCGAAACTGGTATTATCTCCAGACGCTTCGAGAGGTCCTGCGGGGGGTACGCGCCTACATCATCGCCGCCGATCCGGAGACGGAAGTGATCCAATTCAATTTCGAGGAACGAGCGCCGTCCACCCTTTTCGACGCCAGTCTCTTGATGGAGAAGTGACCCGATGACCACCGCCCAACGAAATCTGTGGATGCCCGCCTTGGGAGTGCTGATGTTGGCGCTCTTCGTGCTCAGCCAGGTGTTGGTGATTATGCGTGAAGGGGAAGCCGGTGTACTGACGACGTTCGAACGGCCTCGTCGCGTGCTCGATCGCCCCGGTCTTTATGTGCGCTGGCCTTGGCCGATCCAGCGGCTTTACCGCTACGACGCGCGCACGCGTTTGCTTGAAGGGGTCTTCGAGCAGACGCTGACCCGCGACGGCAAGAACGTCATCGTCATGCTCTATGCCGGCTGGCGTATCGCCGATCCCTTGAAATTTCTTGAACGCGTCGGCACGGTTTCCCGTGCGGAAACCGGACTTAACGGTCTGATCAGCAATTATAAAAACGCTGTGCTCGGCCGTTACCCGTTTTCCGCCCTCATCAACACAGACCCGTCCGCCTTGAAGTTCGACGAGATCGAGGCAACCATTCTCTCGTCCGTCCGGGAGGAAGCGCGCGAACGATACGGCGTGGAGGTGCCTTTTCTCGGCATCCGCAAACTCTCGCTGCCGGAGGCGATTACCGAACGCGTTTTCGAGCGCATGCGCGCCGAGCGCAAGGAGGTCGCTGAACGATATCGGGCCGAAGGCGAGGGCGCAGCCATCGCCATTCGAGCCGAAGCCGACAGCCTGCGGGAGCAACGCCTTGCCGCCGCCGAGGCGGAAGCGAGGCGTCTGCGCGCCGCCGGTGACGCCGCTGCCGCCGAGTTCTTCCAGACGTTCAAGGCCGATCCCCATTTGGCCATCTTTTTGCGGAAGTTGGAGGTGCTGTACGAGACGCTGAGCACAAACGCCACCGTCGTTGTCGGCGCCGACACGCCGCCGTTCGATCTCCTGCGGGGAGCGCACCCCGCGGAGCAGTGAGCGCGAAGAATCGGAAAGCTCAATCCGAACCGATACGAGACAATGAGCGAAACGACGAGCGAAAACCAGTCGACGCAGGCGCCAGAGTCGGGAATCCATGCCCTGGTCGAGGCGCTGGATATCAGCTTTCGCCTGCTGCGGTGGGCGCTGGTAGGCCTGTGCGCCGTTTATTTGCTTTCGGGTCTGTTCGTTGTGCGCCAACACGAACGGGCGTTCGTTCTTGTCCTGGGGCGTGTGCAGGGCATCGGAGAGGAGCGGATCAAGCTGCCAGGATTGCACTGGACGCTGCCGCGCCCCTTTGCCGAAATCCGCCGCGTGGATACCGAACGGTTGCGGGTGGTGCAGACAGTGGAAGCGCCAGCTCCAACCGCGCCTGACGCGCCGCCTTCGATTTCATGGGATGAGTATCTGCTGACAGCTGACGCCAATCTTGTGCGGGGGGTGTGGGCGCTTCGCTACACCGTGCAGGACCCGGCGGCGTGGAGCTTCGACCACGTGGATGGCGAACAAATCCTAAAAAACGAGCTGTCCCATGCGGTCATTCGCACGACGGCGCGATTTGCCGTGGATGCCGTGCTGCGGATGGACGTGGATTCCGTGCGCGCCGCGATCGAGGAAACGCTGCGGCGCCGGGTGGCCGATATTGGCCTCGGTGCGCGGATTGAGCGGGTAGACCTCCTTTCGATGATGCCGCCTCCCCCGACGTCCATGGCATTCGACGCGGTCATTCAGTCCGAACAGGATCAGAGCCGGCTCATCAGTGAAGCCCGCGCGTATGCGGCCCGCGTGGAGAAGGAGACCGCTGGCGAAGTGGCCCGACGGCTGGCTGAGGCGGAGGCCTATCGCACGCGGTTGGTGGCAGAGGTGTCGGCAGAGGCAGCCTATTTTGCTGCAGTACAGCCTCAATATGCCCTTCAGCCGAAGGTGGTGGCCCAAACGCTGCATCAGGAGACGTTGCGACGGGCGCTTAAGCGCGTGGCGGGCGTGTATTATGTAAAACCGTCAGCGGACGGAAAACAGGAATTGCGCCTCTGGTTGGGGCCGCGTCCGTCGATGCCGCCTCAAAGCAAGCGTGAGGAGCGACGCTAGAACCATGCAGACCCGGCGAACCGATCCTTGTTGTGACCGCCGGCGCCCCGGCACGGGGGCCGCGCGCCTGTTGCTTTGGGTGCTGCTCGGAATGGCGTTTGTTATCGGCGGTTATGTCGCCGGATGGCTCTACCCCGACAACCCTTTGGTGGGCGATTTGAGCGCAGCGGTCGGGGCGCTCATGCTCGCTGCGCCCATCCTCGTAACGGCCGCCCTCGATCTGATCGAAGGTCATGTCCACATGGACGAGCTGGTGGCCCTGGCTGTCCTGGCCGCCATGGCACAGGGAGATTTTCGTACCGCCGGCGTGATCGCTTTTTTCATGCTCATTTCCGTTGTTATCGAAACGCGTACGGCGGAAGGGGCGCATGCCGCCATTGAGGGATTGATCCGACTTACGCCGACCCTGGCGCGCCGGCTCGACGGCGACCGCGAAACATCCGTGTCGGCATCGGAGTTGAAGCCCGGCGACCACATTCGCCTGTTGCCGGGCGAAAACGTGCCGGCGGATGGGCGCATCATTTCCGGCCGCACGACGCTGAATGAGGCGACCATTACCGGCGAATCCATGCCCGCCGAGAAAGGCGAGGGGCAGGACGTGTTTGCGGGTACTCAAAACCTGACGGGGGCGGTGATCGTTGAAGTCGTGCGCGCCGGCGAAGACACCACCATTGGAAAAGTTCGCGAGCTGATTCTGGCGGCTGAACGCACTCGCCTGCCCATCACCCGGATGATTGACCGCTATGTGGGGTACTATACGCCGCTCGTGCTCGCCGTCGCCGCGTTTGTGTGGTTTTTTACGGATGATTGGTCCCGCGTCGTGTCTGTCTTGGTGATCTCCTGTCCTTGCGCGATTATCCTCGCCACGCCGACAGCCATGGTCGCGGCGCTCTCTGCGGGCGCCCGGATGGGGATTCTGGTCAAGGACGTGGCCGATCTCGAGATCGTGGCGAATGTGGATGCGGTGGTTTTCGACAAGACCGGTACGCTGACCACTGGGCGTCTCGGTGTCGTGCGACTGGCGCCGGTGGGCGGATTGGATCCGGCGGATCTGCTGGCCGCCGCCGCCGGCGCGGAGCGATATAGCAATCATCCGGCGGCACGGGCTATTGTTGCATTGGCGGAGGAAACCGGCATCGCGATTGTGGATCCGGCGGAGGTTCACGAGGAGCCTGGGCGAGGGGTGCGAGCGCGCTTGGGCGACGAAACGATACTGGCTGGCCGGGCAGAATGGCTGCGGATGAATGGCGTCATGGATGCGGGCCTTGAACAGGCGGATGCGCGGGATGCTGCTGATTATAGCGTGATTTTCGTAGCGCGTGGCGGAATCTATCTGGGATGGATCGGACTGCAGGATCAGGTGCGACCCGAGGCAGCCGCTGCCGTGCGAGAACTGCGCGAACGCGGCGTGCGGCGTATCGCGATGGTCACGGGCGATCGCGAACCGGCGGCCGTGCGGGTGGCGCGCGAAATTGAATGCGGGGAGTTTCGCGCCGCATGTTTGCCTGCGGGCAAGGTGGCTTTTGTTGAAGAAATCCGGCGCGAGCGATATCGGGTGGTGTTTGTCGGTGATGGCGTTAACGATGCCCCCGCCTTGGCCGCCGCCGACATGGGCGTGGCCATGGGCGCCGCCGGCAGCGACGTGGCGATCCACAGCGCAAAGATCGCGCTGATGAGCAATGACCTGCGCCGCGTACCCTTCCTGATCCGCCTCGCCCGGCTCACACGCCGGGTCGTTATTCAAAACCTGGGCGTGGGCGTGGCCTTCATTGCAGGTGGCCTCGTTCTTTCCGGCGCGGGCTATCTCAATCCGATAGTGGCCGCACTGATTCACAATGCGGGATCGCTGATTGTCGTATTCAACAGCGGGCGCCTGATTCGAACAGGGGACTCACTGGAATAGGGCGTTGGAGAAGCGGCGTTGCATCGTCCGGGATTGCTCGTAAACCCCTTGGCCAGCCTATTGACGGGATTCACTTTCGTCGTGGCGACGGCTGTGGCGGACGACGCGCTGGAGTTTCATCCGACCTTTCGGTTGCGACTACGGCAGCAATGGTCCGAGAATGTCTTGGCCAAATCAGAGGACGGCCTTCGCCTTCGTTTGGAAGTCGGGATGACCGCACACGGACCGAGAGAAACCGCGCGGATTGTCATCGGCACCGGTCGGCCCAACTCCCCCGCCGACGCGGAAGCAAGGCTGGGCGAAAATGTCGAAGATCTTCCGATCACGCTCCGTGTGGCTTCGATTGCATGGCGTCCTTCGGCTAATCCGGCTGTCCCGAATCTCATCATAGGAAAAATGGAGCCGCCATTCGTCCGCCCCAGTGACCTCATCTGGGACGAAGATGTACGTCCAGAAGGCGTGGCGGCGCAATGGCGATATACCACGAGGCGGATCGATGGCCTTGGAACCATTGGCGCATTTCCGTTGCACTCGGAAGTCCTCAGCCATCCCACTTGGATCTATTCCGTCCAGACAGCCCTCCGCCATCGCTGGCCGGATCGCTCTTGGTTTATGGGTGGTGCGGGTCTGTGGTACATTAAAAGTCAGCACGGCAAAACGGGAACGAATAGCGCCGGAGATTGCGAAGCGAGCGAGCCGATCTTCACTGAAATAGATCGCCCACTCGAAGGATTCCTCGCTGGATGCTGGGAGCTCTATTTCCCTGTGCAGGTGTTTGGGCATGGGGTTTACAATTCGGGCGCCGAACATTCGAATACGGCGTGGTCAGCCGGTTTGGTAATCGGACGGGCACAAGCCGTTCATGGTCTGGAATTGAGCGCTCAATGGCGTCGGGTGGAATCGCAAGCTGTCGTTTCAACTTTCACCGGCGACGCTTATGGCGCTGGGCCAGACCGCTCGGAGTGGCGGCTCACGTTGCGGTATCGTCTTTGGCGAGGCGTTCTGGCGAGCCTGATCGCGAGCCACGCCCACCTCCTGCGAGAACACGAATCGCCGGAATGGCGAATAGGTCTCGAGCTTGAAGTTGAGTGGGGTCGCTAATCGAAAACTAACAAGTATCTAATGTCTTGTTCACAAAAGTCAGTTAGATATAACTATGTTATCGCCGCTTTAGAATAAAGTTAGGATCAAGGGCGTCTGGGTGGGGGTGGATGCCGAAGAGAGGGGGGCGGCGACAAGGTCGGTAGCGAGCCGAAAATGAAAGGGAAGACGAATGAAGAGTTCAAAATTGGCCATTGCAACTTTAGCCGCGGCGGTGCTCGCCAGCGGTGCTATCGCTCAGGAAACGAAAAAACCGTGGACGGACAACCTGACCATGAAGGGGGACGCGCGGTATCGGTATCAATCGTCGGATGAGGAGGGCAAGGAGGGTCAGCCACGTGTTCAACATCGGTTACGCGCTCGCCTCCATCTCGACGCGCGGATTGACGATGGTCTTCGTGCCGGCATTCGACTGGTGACGAACAATGGCAATCCGATTTCAGACTATCTGACGATGACCGATTCGTTCGACGATAAACAGTTCCGCATTGACCGTGCGTATTTCGATTGGAATGTGGCCGAGGGATTGAATGTGCTCGCAGGCAAGATGGGGCAGCCGTGGATATCGGTTTCCGATCTAATCTTTGCGGGTGATATGAACCCGGAGGGAGCGGCGGTGACAACGTCGCTGGCTTTGGCGGAAGGCGCCACGTTGCTGGCCTGTGCCGGCTACTGGCAATTGCAGGAGCGCAGTGAGGCCGATGATACCACCATGCTGTCGGGTCAGATCGCCCTCCGGTTGGAGCCGGCCGAAAAAAACCGCGTGCTTGCCGGTGCCAGCATTTATTCTTATGACACGATCGCCGGACAGCGCCTGCTGTACGACCCAAAGAAATCCTTCGGCAACACCACCCGCGAAGTGGGCGCCGGCGAAGACAAATATCTCGTTTATGCGAACGACTTTGTCGTCGTGGAAGGCTTTGCGCAGATCGAATTCAATGTCAACGATCTGCCCGTGGTGATTGGCGGCCAGTACGCGGTCAATACAGAGGCGGATAGTAACGACACGGCCTATCTGGGTGAAATTCGGGTGGGTCAGGCCCAAAAGGCCGGTCAGTGGGAGGTGGGATACCAGTATCGCCGGCTGGAAAAAGACAGTGTTTTCAGTGTATTTGCTGAGAACACGGATACCGGCAACGGCACGAATGTCGAGGCGCATATTCCTTACATTCGTTATGCCGTCAGCCAGGCGTTGGACATCAAAGTGCAGTATGCGATGGCGACCAAGGGACTGACCAACGGCAAGGATTTGGACACGTTTAAGGCTGACTTCTCGATCAAATTCTGAAACGGGAGCAGGAGACAAATGATCGGGCGGCCTTCCGAAGGCCGCCCGATCGCTGCTGTTTGCGAAACAAGGTCAGACTGGGTCTCCCATCGGAGTCGGAGGGTGTGGGTCGAAATGGTGCAAAATACGTGAGGGGAGAATACAATGGCCTTGTTGCATTTCAATCGGGATATGGAGCGTTTGAAGGCCCGTTTTCTGGGTCTTTTTGCGCTAGTCGAAGAGGCTTTGCAGAAGTCGCTAAAGGCGCTGAACGAACGGGACAATACCGCCGCCCAACAGGTTATCTATGATGATCAGCGGGTGGATGCCGCTGAGGTGGAGGTCGAGGAAGAATGCCTGAAAATTCTCGCACTCCATCAGCCAATTGCACAGGATCTGCGGTATCTCGTCAGCATCCTCAAAATCAATCGCGATCTCGAACGGGTGGGCGATCAGGCGGTCGCTGTCGCACAGATCGCGCTCGAATTAAGCGATCGGGCCCATCCCGAAATCCCCGAATTAGGGCCGCTGATGCAGCAAGCGGTCGGTATGATGCAGCGCGCATTCGGTGCGATTATCAATCTCGATGTGGAGTTGGCGCGGAGAGTCTGGAGTGAGGACGATCGGGCTGACCAGCTCTTTCAGGACGCCCTGCAACGAATTCAGAAACTCACCCATGTTCAAACCGGCCGAGTCGAGGTGTTATTCTCTATTTATTCGCTCGTCTTCATCCTCGAACGTGTGGCCGATCACGCCACCAACATCGCAAAGGACGTGCTCTATACGGTTTTGGGCGAGATCGTACGGCATCGGGGGCGTGATTTTAAGCACGTTTCAACGACTGGCGCTTCGCCGAATGCGACGGGCGCATCTTCCTTCTAACCGGCTTTCGTTTTCTTTGAGTTTTGCGCCGAATCGGCCGCTGGCCGGAAGGTTCCGGCGGCGGCAGTTCCTCCAGCATGTTGCGTAGCCGAAGCAGCGCCTCGTTCTGAATTTGTCGAACGCGCTCCCGTGTGATGCGGAGATGGGCGCCGATTTCTTCCAACGTCTCTACTTTCGCTCCGCGAAGCCCGAAGCGGTGCTTGAGAATCTCCCGTTCGCGGGGATTCAGCCGATCGAGCAGCACGTCCATTTCTTCCAGCAATTGCCGGTCATGGATCTCTTCGAACGGTGTTTTTGTCCGCTCGTCACCAATGAGGTCGCCGAACGTCGCGCTATTATCTTCCCCCACCGGTGCATCGAGCGATGACGGACGCAGGGCGACGCTGTTCCAATGGGCGATGGTCGAGGGGGGGACCTGAAGGTCTTCGGCCAACTCCTCTTCGCTGGGTTCGCGCCCCAGCTTTTCGGTCAGCATCCGTTCGCTGCGTCGGAGCCGAGCAATTTTGTCCACGAGATGGGCGGGAAGCCGAATTGTTTTGCTCTGGTTGGCCAGCGCACGTTTGATGGATTGCTTGATCCACCATGCGGCGTAGGTGCTCAACTTGCCGCCCTTCTTCGGATCGAAACGATCCACGGCTTTCATCAAGCCGATATTGCCTTCCGAAATAAGGTCCAAGAGTGGAAGTCCGTATCGGGCGTAATCCTGGGCGATCTTGACCACGAGCCGGAGATTCGCCTGAATCATGTGCTTTCGCGCCTCTTCATCGCCTTGTCGAATCCGGTCAGCCAAAAGAATCTCTTCTTCGGGCGTCAGGAGACTCACCTCGCCAATTTCTCGCAGATAAATGCGGATCGTTTTGTCCTCGTTTTCCATGAGCCGTCCCGAAAAATTGAATTGGCCGAAAACCCCCGCCGATCCGCTGAGATACTATTGAAAACCGGCAAAAAATTCAACTGTAACGGGCGCTTGTGGAGCCGATTGCGATGTGGGAAAAGAACAGCAAATAAAGGCGCCGGCGAAGGGAGGCGAAAATCGTTTACCCCAACGACCCCGCGCCATTCGCCGGTTTTTCTCGCCCTCCTCAAAAAATACGAATTTTTCGACCCTTTAGGTCTTGACGCGGGTATAGGTTGCGGTGTATAAGACCCGCATGAACTTCGAATACACCCCCTCGCTCTTCGGTTGGGATCGCCTCGACGACTCGCCCGACCTCCAAACCGTCCGACGCTTCTTCGAGGCCCTGC